>NZ_JBFUJV010000003.1:0-322376 GCF_056401175.1 Nocardioides sp. P4_G10
CCCGACGACGTCCTCAGGAGACCTCGACGCCCGCGAACTTCTTCTTGCCGCGGCGCAGCACGAGCCAGGCTCCGGCGACCCCCGACGACGTCCTCAGGAGACCTCGACGCCCGCGAACTTCTTCTTGCCGCGGCGCAGCACGAGCCAGGCTCCGGCGACCAGGTCGGACGTGGAGGGCTGCAGCTCCGGGTCCTCGACCCGCACGTTGTTGAGGTAGGCGCCGCCTTCGGCGACGGTGCGCCGGGCCTCCCCCTTGCTCTTCGCGAGGCCGGCGGCCACGAGGAGGTCGAGGATGCCGGGCAGCTCGCCGGCGCGAAGCGTCGTACCGCCGGCTTCCCTCAGAGCGGAGGCGAGGGTGTCGGGCTTGATGCCGCCCAGGTCTCCCCCGCCGAACAGCGCGGCGGCCGCGGCCTTGGCGTGCTCGACCTCGTCGGCTCCGTGCACCAGCGCGGTGACCTCGTCGGCCAACCGCTTCTGGCCGGCCCGCAGGAACGGCTTGTCGGCCGTCTGCTGCTCGAGGTCCTCGATYTCCTCGCGCGGGAGGAGGGTGAAGATGCGCAGCAGCTCGCCGACCTTCTCGTCCTCGACGTTGAGCCAGAACTGGTGGAAGGCGTAGGGCGAGAGCATCTCGGGGTCGAGCCACAGGGCGCCGCCCTCGGTCTTGCCGTACTTCGTGCCGTCGGTCTTGGTGATGAGCGGCGTGGCGAAGCCGTAGGCGTTCTCCCCCGTCACCCGCCGCACGAGCTCTGCTCCCCCGGTGATGTTGCCCCACTGGTCGGACCCGCCGAACTGCAGCACGACCCCGTGCTCGCGGAAGAGGTTGAGGTAGTCCATCGACTGGAGCAGCACGTAGGAGAACTCGGTGTAGCTGATCCCCGACTCGAGCCGGCGCTTCACCGTGTCGCGCGCCAGCATCCGGTTGACCGGGAAGTGCTTGCCGATGTCGCGCAGGAAGTCGATGGTCGACAGCGACGCGGTCCAGTCGTAGTTGTTGACCGTCGTCGCGGCGTTGCTGCCCTCGAAGGTCACGAAGCGCGAGACCTGCTGCCGCACACGCTCGGTCCACTCCTTGACCGTGTCGAGGGAGTTGAGCGTGCGCTCCCCTGAGTCGCGGGGATCGCCGATCATGCCGGTGGCGCCGCCCACCAGGATGTAGGGCGTGTGGCCCGCGTCCTGCAGGCGTCGGGCCGTGACCAGCTGGACGAGGTTACCCATGTGGAGGCTCGGGGCGGTCGGGTCGAAGCCCACATAGAACTTGACGCTCCCCTCGCCCAGCGCGGCGCGGAGCGCGTCGCGGTCGGTGGAGTGCGCGATGAGGCCGCGCCACTCCAGCTCGTCGAGGACGTTGGGGCTGGTCACGTGAGTTCCTTCGGGTGAGGTGGACTGGTTCGCGGGCACTAGCCTAGGGCGAGGACGCAGGAGGTTCGGCACGTGATCGCAGGCAGGTACCGGCTCGAGCGGCAGATCGGCCGCGGTGGCTCCGGCACGGTGCACCTCGCGATCGACGAGGTCCTCGGCCGCCGGGTGGCGATCAAGCGCATCGGGCTGATCCCGGGCTCGGACAGCGCCGAGCTCGAGCGCGCCGAGCGCGAGGCGCGGCTCGCCGCAGCGCTCAACCACCCCCACGTGGTGTCCGTCTTCGACCTCGTCGACGAGGAGGACGTGCGCTGGCTGGTGATGGAGTACGTCGACGGCCAGACGCTGAGCGAGCGGGTGCGGACCTCGGGCGCCATGGACGCCACCGAGGCGGCGACGCTGCTGGCGCAGACCGCCGACGCGCTGGTCGAGGCCCACGACCACGGCATCGTGCACCGCGACGTGAAGCCCAGCAACATCATGATCGCGCACGGTGCGGCCAAGCTGAACGACTTCGGCATCGCCCGCTCGGAGGACGACCACTCCCTCACCCAGACCGGGCTGGTGACCGGCTCGCCGGCCTACCTCGCCCCCGAGGTCGCGTCGGGCTCGTCGGCCACCGCCGCGAGCGACGTGTGGTCCCTCGGCGCCACGCTCTACCACGCGGTCACGGGCAAGCCGCCCTATGACGTCGGCGACAACCTGATCGGCGCGCTCTACAAGATCGTCCACGAGGACCCGCCGCGGTTGCCCGACGACCACCCCATGGCCGGTCTGCTGACGGTGATGATGAACCGCGACGTCGAGGCGCGCTGGACGATGCCGCGCGTGCGCGACGAGCTGGCGCGCATCGCCCGTGGGCAGCGCTCCACCGTGGTCCCGGCCCCCGCTCCACCGCCCACCCGCGAGGTGACCGGCATGCTGCCGCCGGTGCAGGCCGGGCCGCCGGCTGCGACCTCCCCACGGCACGGCGCCCGATGGGGGTGGCTGGCGGCCGCCGCGGTGCTCGCGGTCGCAGCCGTCGTGGCGGCGTACGTCTGGGCGGGACGCGGCACGCCCGAGGCGCTGCCGGACGAGCAGCAGACCCGCCCCGCGGAGACGTCGGAGACCACGACCGGCAGCACCTCTCCCCCGGTCACCGCGGAGGACACCCGCGCACAGATGGACGCGTTCATCACCTCCTACCTCGCCACCGTCACGAGCGACCCCCGCGCGGCCTTCGACCGGCTGACGCCCGAGTTCCAGCAGGCCAGCGGCGGCTACGAGGGCTACATGGGGTGGTGGGGCCGCGTGCAGTCGGCGTCCCTGGCCGAGGTCGCGAGCGACCCGTCGGACCTGACGGTCGGCTACACCGTGAACTACGTGATGCGGACCGGGGAGCGGAACACCGAGCGCGTGCGGCTCCAGCTCGAGCGGTTCGACGACCAGCTCCTCATCGCCGGCGAGGGGTAGTCAGCCGGGCCCGGTCGCGGATCCGCCGAGGTCGTGGCGCTGCGCCCACAGGGCGGCCTGGGTGCGGTCGGCGACGCCGATGCGCTGGTAGGCCGAGGTGAGGTGCGCCTTGACGGTGCGCTCGGTGATGCCGAGCCGCTGGGCGATCTGCTTGTTGAGCAGGCCCTCGACCACGAGCCGGAGCACCTCGGCCTCGCGTGGAGACAGCGCGGAGACCTCGACGTCCTCGGACTCGGCGGCGACGGTCGCCCGGCGCGACAGGAGCCGCCGCGCGGCCCGGGGATCGAGGGGCGACCCGCCCCGCGCCACCGCGCGGATGCCGTCGAGGAGCACCTCGGGCTCGGCGTCCTTGAGCAGGTAGCCCACCGCCCCGGCCTCGATGGCGGCGTCGATCCGGGCGAAGTCGGAGAAGGACGTCAGGACCAGCACCTCCGTGCCGGTCGCCTCGCCGACGATCGCGCGGGTGGCCTCGACGCCGTCGAGGACGGGCATCTGCAGGTCCATCACCGCCACGTCGGGCCGGTGCTCGCGCACGAGGTCGACGGCCTCGCTGCCGTCCCTCGCGACGCCGACCACCTCGAGGTCGTCGGTCGACTCGATCAGACCGGTCAGGCCGCGCCGTACGACGGCGTGGTCGTCGGCCACCACCACGCGGATCATCCGACCGGCACCTCCACCCGGACCATCGTGCCCGAGCCCGGCGCGGACTCGACCTCCCAGGTGCCGCCGTGCTCCCGCACGAGGCTCTCGGCCGCGCGCAGGCCGAAGTGGTCGTCGGTCGCCACGGTGGCCGGGTCGAAGCCGACCCCGTCGTCGACGACCTCCAGCACCAGTCGGTCGTCCTCGTGACGGACGGTGAGCGACATCCGGTCGGCGTGGGCGTGGCGCGCGACGTTGCGGACCGACTCCTGGGCGACCCGCCACAGCAGCGCGACCGCCGGTCGCGACGCCCCCTCGGCGCCGCTGACGTCGACGTCGACGGTCGTCCCGGTCGCCACCAGCGGGGCGACCAGGTCGTCGACCGCGGCGGCCAGGCCGGCGGTGTGCAGGTCGGGCGGGTAGATCTCGACGAGGAGCGACCGGAGGGACCGCATGCTCACCCGCAGGGACCGACTGACGTCCTCGAGCTCGCGGCGTTCGGGCTCGTCCGCGTGGGCCGCCAGGGCCGAGAGGGCCATCGACGAGCCGGACAGGTCCTGCACGACGCCGTCGTGGAGGTCGCGGGCGATGCGGAGCCGCTCGGCGTCGGAGGCACGGACGGCCGCCTCGAGCAGGCGCTCGCGCTCGCGCGCGGCACGCGACAGGCGCCGCGACAGCAGGAGGACCAGCGGGGTGCCGAGCGCGACGAGGGCGAGCAGGGCGCCGATGGTGATGGGAAGGAACCGGTCGAGGATCTGCGTCCGGCTCGCGCGGATGTCGTCGACGCCGAGGTAGGCCTCGAAGAGGAGCGGCTCGCCCTCGGGCGAGCGGACGCGGGTGTAGACCTCCAGGAGGTCGCCGCCCAGGTCACGCTCGAAGCGGTTCTCCGGCCGACCGAGGTCGGACAGCTCCGCGTCGGTCCCCCCGTCACGCAGCACCTCCAGCTCGTCGTCGCCGAGCGGGTAGCGCGCGCCGATCAGCTCGGTGCGGTCGCTGTAGAGCACGGTGCCGTCGGCATCCCACAGCTTGATGCGCAGCACGTCGTCGACCAGCAGCCGGTCGAGCGCCGTACGGTCCATGCGGTCGATGGCGGCCGCGTCGCCCTCGGTCAGGCCGGGCGGGATCGCCGGCTGGGCCACGGACCGGGCGAGCACCCAGGTCAGCGAGCGGGCGTCGGCGATCGCCTCCTCGTCCGCTGCCGAGCGGCTCAGGGCGCTGGTGGCCAGCACGACGACGACGAGCGTGACGAATCCCGCGGCCAGGAACTGAGCCACGGGATTCGTCAACCAGCGCATGGGGCGTACCTCCGATGTGGTCAGTAGTTGACCACACCCCGACATACCTGGCCGTCCCGCACGGCGCGGAACGCAAGGGTGTCGGTGCCGGCGAGGTTCACCACCTTGCGCTCCACCTCGAACGAGCCGCTGCGCGCGGTGGTGGTGGCGACGCCGCGGTCGCTCACCGAGCCGTTGTGACGCAGCGTCCAGCGCCACCGCTGGCCCGCGACGTCGGAGTCGATCTCGCCCTCGACCTCGAGGCGGCCGTCGTCGGTCTTGACCTTGAGCTTCCAGTCCGCGCCAGCGCTGCAGCGGCCCGTGCGGATCACGCGGTCGTCGTCGCGCGTGCGGTCGCCGCCGTTGTCGTCACCCGCGCCGTCGTCGCTGCCGCCGCCGTGACCACCGTGGTCGTCACCCGGCGGGTCGTCGTCGCCGCGCCACGACGACGGGTGGTCGACCTGCGCGGCGCCGGCGGTGCCGACGCCCACCGTGCCGACGCTCAGGCCGGCGAGGGCGATGCCGACAGCGAGTGCTCGGGCCAGTCGGGTCGTGCTGGTGATCGTGCTGTTCATGGGTCCTCCTCGGTTGGTGGTCCCAGCCTCGTCGCACGGGGCGACGCCGACGAGATGGCCGATGGTGCTAGTACCCCGACTGGTCCCAACGGGTGTGAGGGCGAGGTGGTGCAGGTGACTAGCCTGAACGTCAGCCAACGAAGGGGGCTACGTGATCGCAGGCAGGTACCGCCTGGAGAAGGAGATCGGCCGCGGAGGTGCCGGTGTCGTCCACCTCGCGCACGACGAGCTGCTGGACCGCAGGGTCGCCGTCAAGCGCATCGGCCTGCTGCCCGGGACCACCGCCGACGACGTGTCACGCGCCGAGCGCGAGGCGCGGCTGGCGGCCGGGATCAACCACCAGCACGTCGTGTCGATCTTCGACCTCGTCAAGGACGAGGACTGCTACTGGCTCGTGATGGAGCACGTCGAGGGACGCACGCTCGCCGAGCTGGTCACCGACGACGGCCCGCTCCCGGTCCGACGGGCAGCGGCGATCCTCGCCCAGGCCGCCGATGCGCTCGTGCAGGCCGGCACCGCCGGGGTCGTGCACCGCGACGTCAAGCCGAGCAACATCTTCGTCGGCGCCGACGACCGCGCCAAGCTCGGCGACTTCGGCATCGCGCGGGCCGCCAGCGACACCGTGCTCACCCAGACCGGCCTGATCACCGGGTCCCCCGCCTACCTCGCGCCCGAGGTGGCGACCGGGGAGCCTGCGACCGCGGCGAGCGACGTGTGGTCGCTCGGCGGCACGCTGTTCCACGCGCTGGCCGGCAGGCCGCCGTACGACGTCGGGGACAACGTGCTCGGCGGCCTCTACAAGATCGTCCACGAGGACCCGCCCCGCCTGCCCGACGACCACCCGGTCGCCGGGCTGCTGGCAGCGATGCTCGTCAAGGAGCCGGCGCAGCGCTGGCCGGTGGCGAAGGTGCGCGACGACCTTCGGCGCCTCGCACGTGGCGAGCAGTCGGAGGCACCCGCACCGACCGGTCGCGACGCCCAGGCCACGGCCGTGATGACCGCCGCTTCCCCGGCACCTCCGCCGCAGGAGCGCGGCGCCACGACCAGAACGACGTCCGGGCCGGCTGCGGCCGCCCCGACGTCGCCGCCCGCCGGCCGGGCGGCGACGCCTCCCCCGACCCCGAGGAGCCCGGCCGCGGTCACCACCCGCGGACGGTCCCGCGGCTGGGTGGCGGCCCTGGTCGCGCTCGTCCTGGTGGCGGGCGTGGGTACGTGGCTGCTGTGGCCGCGCGACGAGGAGCCGAGCGACGCCGGTCGGAGCGACGCCTCACCGAGCGCCTCGCAGGACCCGACCTCGGACGCCCCGTCCGAGAGCCCCAGCGACAGCCCGACCGAGAGCCCGTCCGCCACCGACGAGCCGACCGACGAGCCCAGCCCGTCCAACGCGGCGGGCGGGACCCCCGCGGCGATGCGGTCCTTCGTCCAGGACTACTTCGCGACCGTCACCTCGGACCCGGAGGCGACCTTCGAGATGCTGACGCCCGAGTTCCAGTCCTCGAGCGGCGGCATCGAGGGATACACGGGCTTCTGGAACACGATCGAGTCCGCGACGCCGCGGGCCATCAAGGCCGATCCCCGGTCGCTGAGCACGACGTACATGATCGAATTCGTCACCACGTCGGGCCAGACCCGGACCGAGCAGGGACAGCTGCAGCTCGAGCAGCAGGGCGACACGTTCCTCATCGCCGGCGAGGGATAGCGCTCCAGGGCGCGCACGCCGCCCGGTGTGTGACCCGGCTCACTTGCGACAACCTCGTGCGCATCTACCAGTCGGAGTGCGTCGAGGTGCAGGCGCTGCAGGGCCTGGACCTGCTCGAGCACGAGGGCGAGATGGTCGCGCTGGTCGGCGCCTCGGGGTCGGGCAAGTCGACCCTGCTCAACGTGCTGGCCGGCGTGGACTCGCCGACAGCGGGCCGCGCCCGGGTCGCTGGTAGCTCGTCACCCCCGGTGCTGGTCGCTGCCGTGACCGGGCTCGCGGTCGGCGTCGTGTGCGCCTACGCCGCCCTCGGCGCCCTCTCTCTGGAGAGCCTCACCGCGGCGCCGGGACCCCCGACCCCCGCCGTGCCGTGGTGGACCGTGCTGTCCGTCGCGCTCCTCGCGGGCTGCGCCGTGGTGCTGGCCCTCCTGGACTGGCGCCGCGCGCGGGGCACCCCGCTCGCGGAGCTGCTGCGGACCTGATCGCACCGGCGTGGGGCACGCCCACGGGCCGGGACCACTGCGTAGGGCGGGTGGGGGTCGAACCTGCAACCTGGGGAGGGCGAGCACTGGCGCTCTGAGGCGCGCTGAAAGACCGCGCAGGGCAGGGCTCAGGCGCTCACGGTGCCTCAGCGCCCTTCGGTCCGTCGTGCCGCATGCCGCGCAGTGAGTGCTCGCATCAGGTCGCACCCCCGGCGCCAACTGTCGCGCCCGCTCGCACCGCCCGCGCGGCATGCGTCACTCGTCGTTCGGAGCCGAGCCGTCACCGGATTGCAGAGGGGGCAAGGGTCGGGAGGACCCAGGCAGCCGCAGCGTGGAGAACCTCCGGCCAGCCGCGCGCAGGAGCGTTTCGGTGTTGCAGAAGCGCTCCCGCTGCACGGGTGGAGGAGACAGCTCAGTGTGTGGCCGCTACCTGACCTTCATCACCAGAACCTGAGCACCGGCCTGCCCTGCCGTGGCACCCCGGATGCTTCCTACGAGCGTGACCGTCGTGTTGTCTGCGGAAATAGTGACGATGGAGGCCACCGTGGTCTGCCCTGCGTTGGAACCGTCGTTCGGAATGTCGGAGGTCCATCCCGTTCCCGGCTGTGGTTGGCCGTTCACGTTGGTGGAGACAACGCCATAATCAACCGCCGCAGTTCCGGCCGGGAAGTGGAAGAACTGAGCCGTCGCGGTGAGGTGGTAGGTCCCTCTGTTCAGCACGACGCTGACGAGCGGCGTGCGTGAGTCGTTCTGTCCAAGCGCAGGACTGGCCGGGACAGCCACGACATTGAGTCCGCCGTAAGCGGCATTGGGGGCAGTGATTGCCGTCGAGGTGGCAATGACTCCGCTAGGTCCAGCAGGACCAACAGGGCCGGCGGGTCCGGTTTTGCCCTTCAGCTTGTCCTTGGCACCGTCGGACAGGTCGCCATACTGCACGCCTCCGGTCTTGAGCTTGTCCGTGTTGACGATGTGATTCTTGAGGTCCTTCCTCTGGATCGTCTTGTCTTTGATGTCGGCCGACGTGATGAGCTGAGCCGCGAACGTAGTGCCTGAAGTGGCACCGACGAGGAGAATCGCTGCTATCAGGAGAGTTGCGCGTCGACTATTGAGCATCTGCTTGAAACGCACGAGGGGTCACCTCCGAAAAGTCCACGCTTGAAGAAGGCGTGGAACCGGCGGCTGCCGCGACGGAGCGCTACACGGCGAGGCGGTAGCCCGAGGTTTCGACGTTACGCGCAAAGTCGGGCATATCCGGCCAGGTCTAGTCCAGGGGCCGCGCCTGGTTCGAACGACGTTCAGTTCCTTTAAGACCTATGAAATCGAGAATCCCCGCGGTGCCGCACCAATCGCACGCGAGGAGATAGCGCGATGCTCAGGTCATCCGGTGCCACTGTGGCGCGTGTCGAGGTTGTTCGCAGGGGCTGTTTCTCCTCGGTATCGGCAGTCTGCCGCACTTTCGAAGAATCCGAGATCCTCCCCTGTCGGAGTGGTGCGCAGGATGAAAGTCCCTGTCCAGTTTCCGTTTCCGCAGGTCATTGGGTGTTGGTAGGGCGGGTGGGGCTCGAACCCACGACCCAAGGATTATGAGTCCCATTCTGGTGTAGAATGGTGAGCAGCGAATCCACTAAAACCGCAGGTCAGAGCGGTGCAGCGTGTAGCCGTGTGACGCAGGTTCGCGAATGGGATCGTGTGTAGAATGGTGTGTCACCCCAATCTGAGGAGCAGGACATGACCCAATCCACCGAGCAGGACGCGCCGACCGACGAGGAAGTCGAGGCGGCGGCGCGGGGCATCCACGCACAGCAGGAGTACTCGACCTGCTGGGACGACAACCAAGCGGGTGCTGAGTCGCGTATGGGTACGCCGATGCGCCCGCTAGGGGAGCACGGCCGGGAGTTCTATCGCGGACTCGCTCGTGCTGCTCTCGTTGCGGTTCGGGAGGCAGGGAAGTGAGCGAGACGTGGCACCACGGGACGTACGCCGAACGCACGATGGGGCTCATCAAGCGTGGGGTCGACCTCGGGCTGGCGAACGAACTCCGCTGGGCGGGCAACCCGTCGCTCATCATCGAGGTCGAGAACGCCACCGATGCGGAGATCGCCGAACTCAATGCGACCTACCGCGAGCGCCATGCGGGCTAAGGGCGACGGGGGTGTGACCCAACGTCACGACCACAAGTCCTGCCCACCACCCATCGACGGCAAACGACCCGAACACCGATGCCGCGGCAGGTGGCAAGCAACCCTCGACGTCATTGTTGACGGACGCCGCAAGAGGAAAACCATCTACGCCCGCACCAAAGCCGAAGCACAAGTGAAGCTCAACAAAGCACTCCGCGAGAGGGACGCCGGCGCCCTCGTCCTCAACACCGTCACCGTCGAAACCTGGCTCACCGCTTGGCTCGAACGGAAGTCACGCCCACCCAAGCCGCTCAAACCACAGACCATGCGCTCCTACCGGTCCAAGGTCACCCTGTACATCGTCCCCGCCATCGGCCGACGCAGACTCACAGACCTCCGCGCCGAACACATCGAAGCCATGTACGACCACATGCGCGCAGAGGGCAAGGCCGAGGCGACGGTGAGGCAGACCCACGCCATCCTCCTCGGCGCCCTCAAAGACGCCGTACGCGCCGACCGCCTCGCATACAACCCCATGCTCAAAGTCAACCCGCCCGGCACCGAACGAGCCGTCCGCGAACAGTTCACCGTCGACCAAGCCCGCCGCGTCCTCCGAGCTGCTGGTGACGACCCACGCTGGTGGCTCGCCCTGTTCTACGGCATGCGACAGGGGGAAGTGCTCGGCCTCGACTGGGCGCAGATCAACCTCGACGAGGGGCTGCTGTTCATCACCGAGACGCTCCAGACCAACGAGGACGGGACACTGTTCCTCGGCGCACCCAAGACGTCAGCCTCACAGCGCACCCTCCCGCTACTCCCCCAGGTCTCGAGCCGACTGCGGCTGCTGTGGGAGAACGAAGGCCGACCGATGTCGGGGCTCGTGTTCCACCGCGATGGCCGACCCATCCAGCCCAAGAGCGACTGGACAGCCTGGCGCGCACTCATCGCCACCGCATCCACCGAGGCCGACCCGCTACCCGTCATCGCACTCCACGCCGCCCGCAACACCGCAGCCTCCGTCATGGAAGCATCCGGCATCAGCGACCGCGAAGTCATGCAAATCCTCGGCCAATCACAAGTCAGCACCACACACCGATATCAGAGGTCTGATATCACCCGCACCAGAGCCACCCTCGAGCGCGCCGGCAAGGTGTGGGAGCTCGACTAGCGCCGCGGGTTGAACCTAGTCACGTCCGAGTCGTCACGCCGCCGCTGGAGCTCGCCCGTCACACGGACTAGGCGACAGATCCGCGCCGCATAGCAGCGCAGGTGCAGCACGGCCGCCACCGCCGACAGGACGCACGCYGTTTCAGCGACCAGGATGGCGAAGTAGATGTGCTTCTCCTCGCCCAGAATCCACGCGGCCCACGCCATCAGCAGTAGCAATGTGGTGGCAAGCCAGGCCGCTGCGGCCATTACCACACCCCGAGAGTAATACGGCTGATCGTTCACGAAAAATGCCCCCTATGTTGGATGAATGTGTGTCCATCCCCCCGTAGAGGGAGTCTGGACCAGACCACCGACACCTGTCTCCATAAACGAGGGAACCCGAGACAAGTCACCCTTGACGCTCACCCCGGGGGAGGGTTCGGGTCTGTCCAACGTTGACAACGCCCCGGCATCCATCGGATGCCGGGGCGTATCTTTGTCTCTGCTGCCGCTCGACTCTGGGTTACTAGGCCACCTGTCGAGCGGCAGCACCTGGAGGGGGCACAGTGTCCGTCATCCGGTTGCCCCCCTCTCTTGGCCGTCTGCCAGCTCGTAGTAGTAGCCGATCAGCTTGGCGCGGTTCGCGCGGCTAAGGCTGGACCGTTCGATGGCCGCGACCACTGGGTCGACATCGTTGGACGCGGGAGTCCACTCCGCCTCGTCGCGGGCGGCCCGCTCGAGCTCGCCGGGATCGAGCCCCAGTGCGTCCTCGATCTTCTTGCGCGTCCTGGCCCACGGCCAGCGATCGCCGGCCGCAAAGTCCCGCACGGTGTCGCTGTCGACGTCGGCAAGGGCGGCGACCTGCTGAGGGCTCAAGCCCTGTGAGGCCATCGCGGTGCGCACTAGCCGCGCCGCTCGCTCCCTGCCTGTCTCGTCCATGGCCTCAGCGTGGCAGAAACTCTGAGGAACTTCTATTCGTACGAATACGTAGATCCGCGCCAAAGTCCGGGAAAACGCGCCTGTAACTACCGCGATGTCAGACGCTCTGACCTGCGACGATGCAGAAAGTTCCACTGTTTCCGACGTTCCACTTGCTTTGTTCCCCAAAGTTCCTTAGAGTCCCGGTATGGCCGAAAACCTCCCAACACCAGAGACCATCCGGGTTGGCTCAGCCGTCCGAGAGTTCCGCGAACTGCGCGGGATGAAGCCCGACGAGCTCGCCAACGCGATCCCCATCTCCCGCTCCTACCTCGCCAACATCGAGGCCGGGCGCAAGCGATTGCAGCCCGTCCACGCCGCTCGGATCGCCGCAGTCCTGGGCATCCGGCAGATCAGCATCCTGCGCCCCGACGAGTTCCCCGTCAGTGTGGATGTGCCGGCATGAGCATCAACGCACCCCGCAAGAGAAGCCGCCATGACCGCCAGGGTCGCCGCTTCTTCGTCTACTTCCTGAGCAGCGCCGATGGCGAGCTGCTGTACATCGGTCGGTCGTGCCAGCCGGTCCAGCGGATCAAGGCGCATGTTTCGGAGGCCGCCAACCCCGACACGCTGGAGTCGACACGCAAGGCGCTCTGGCTGTCCGACGTGCGGCGCGTCGACATGATCGGGCCGTTCTTCTTCGCCGAAGCGGCGATCCGTGAGCGCGAACTCATCCGGTTCGCGGAGCCCCACGGCAACCTCCGATACACCCAGCGCGCAGGTATCCCCGCGAGGGTGGTGTCGGCCGCATGAGCGCCCCCGACCCGATCTTCGTCAGCGTCAACGAGGCCGCTCGCATCCTCGGCCTGTCGCCGCGGGCGATCTACATGAAGCTCGATCAGCAGGTCATCGAGTCGCGCTACGAGGGTCGCAAGCGGCTCGTCGTCTTCGCGTCTCTCCGCGACTACGCGGCCGGTCTGCCGACCTCTGCGCCTGAACCGAAGGCGTCCTAGTCGTCCCCTCGCCGCAGCGACCCCTGACTGCGGCGAGGGGGCACCCAACTCAACGAAGAAGCCAGCCCACCGATTCGACCCGAGCGGACTGGCTCCGACACAGAAAGGCTACATCGTGATTCGTACAGATGATCTTCGACTGGTCGCCCTTGAGCGCGTCCGTGAGCTCCCCCAGCGTGCGGTGAACCCTCTGCTGGATCTGATCGCGGCGCACTTCCTGGAGGTTGGCCGCCTCGACCGGGACACGTTCCTGCGGCTCGCCGACGAAGCGGAAGCGGTGGCGGTCCGATGAGGCTCGGTCCCGCGTGGCCGTCGCGCTTCTATCGGCCCCTTTGCTCACACCCGTCGACCTCAGCAACGCGTGCGTGGAGCGAATCCGCCAACAGGTGGGTCGAGGTCGAGTGGCGCTGTCTCCGCTGCGACAAGAAGCGGGTGCAGCCGTGATCGCCCCCGAGCACGCAGCAGCCCTCATCCTCGCCACCGCCTCCCTCATCGGCCTGTGTGCGAACCCGGTCGCCAAGTGGTTCGCCAGCGAGTACGCCAAGCAGGACCGGATGGTGTCCGACGCGCTGGACCCGGAGCCCGACTACGAGGCGAACATCGCGGCTCGGTGGGTGGACTGATGGGAAACATCGGCGAGCCCGTCCGACACATCGAATTCGAACCCTTCCCGGCCGAGGCGCCCATTGAGGCACCCGCCACGCCTGAGCGAGAGGCAGTACCGGCATGACCTTCGATAAGCCCGCATTCAAGGGTGAGGACTTCGACTTCGCGCTTGGCAGCGTGAAGGGCCTGCGCTCGTGGCAGATCGACGACAAGGGTCGTCTGCGCGGCATCACTCACCCGGCCATCTGGCTTCCCGGCGACAACGTCGCGATCTGTAAGGCGAAGAGCCGATGCCCCAAGGCGAAGAGCATGTGGGAGATCGAGTACTCGATGACACCCACCCTCGGACCCCGCGCACTCGACAGCAAGGCGTGCCAAGCAGACGGATGCGACGGCCTCTATCACCCCACCGACCACACCTTCGACCCCTCCTGCGAGTGCGGATTCTGGGCCTATGACGAAGCGGGATTCGAGCCCCACGGCCAGGTGACCGGCGTCATCGAGGGGTTCGGGCGCACAACGATCGGCACCAAGGGATTCCGGTGCGAGAAGGCTCGCGTCGTCGCGCTCGCTCGCGAGAACAACGACGGAGCCCTGACGCTGTCCGAGTGGCTGCGCCTCAAGCAGCTCTACCCCGACGCCTCGTTCCACGACGACGTTGACGACATGGTCCTCGCGCATGGCGCTGTCCTGCGCACGTGGCCCGCCGTAGGCGAGGACTTCTGGACCGAGACCAACGAGGAGCCGGTGTTGGACTCGGTGCGCAGTCAGATGTCTGCTCTCAATGCTCAGATCGCACGCATGTCGGCGGCCATGACCTACTCGTCGCCGCGATCATGGCGCATCGGTGGCACCGCATGATCCGCCGCTGCACCAACTACCACTGCCGCACCAGCCTCGACGAGCACCCGATCGAGTGCCCCCACGGCCTCCCGTTCTGCGAGCACTGCGTCTGGGAAGAGGGCTGCGACGAGTGCGTCATCGAGCCGTTACGCCAACGAGCCGCAGCCGCATGGGACGCCGCAGCCGTGCCGGGTCCGTACATCGACCCGGCCCGTGACGCATGGGTCGACCAGGCCGCCGAACTGCGTGCCGAGGAGCGGGCCTACGAGCTCGCACAACTTGAGGACCGAGAAGAGATGAGAAGCGCATGACCCTCCACGAGTACCCCGCCCTAGAGCAGGGCTCCGATGCATGGCTCGAGCAGCGACGCGGCATGGTCACAGCCTCCGTCGTCGGCCAACTGCTCACCGCAACCGGACGACCAGCAAGCAACGACACCTCGCGCCGGCTCACCCTGTCCCTGGTCGCCGAACRCATCACGGGTGACGTCGAGTCCGTCTTCATGAACGACGACATGTGGCGCGGTCACGAGGTCGAGCCGATCGCCCGCGGCCTGTATGCCAAGGACTTCACCGACGAACCCGTCACCACTACGGGGTTCATGGTCCGCGACGACTGGGGCTTCTCCATCGGCTACTCACCGGACGGACTCGTTGGTGACCACGGTCTGCTCGAGGTCAAGGCACCTCGGGCCAAGGCCCACCTCGCCACCATCCTCGCCGACCAGGTCCCCGCACACCACATGGCCCAACTCCAGACCGGGCTACTCGTCTCCGGCCGCGAGTGGATCGACTTCCTGTCCTACTACGGCGGGATGCCGCCGTACATCAAGCGCGTGTACGCCGACCCCAAGTGGGCCGAATCCATCGTCGACGCCGTTGCTGCGTTCGAGCAGCACGCCGTCGAGATGACCCTCACCTATGACGTCGCCACCCGCGGGATCCCTTCGACCCCGCGCCTCGACGACCCCAACACCGTGGAGTTGAAGCTCGCATGAAGACCTATCAAGTGATGTTCACGACCGGCGCCTCGACCGTCATCGAGGTCGAGGCCGACTCGGTCGAGGAAGCCCGCCAGCTCGCCGACGAGCAGTTCGACCCGCCCACCATCTGCGCCCAGTGCAGCGGATGGGGCAACGACCAGAACCTCGAGCTCGGCGACTGGGAGCAGGACGAGTCTGACGGCGGGGTTTGGTCCGCATGAGAGTCACGATCGAGAAGAAGACAGACCAGCTCAACTTTGAGGACTTCCTCGGCGGCGTGACCCGCATCGTCACCGTCAAGGGCGTCAAGGCCGGCACCAAGGAACAGCAGTACGACATCGCCATCGAGGGCGACCAGCGTGTCTGGCGACCAGCCGTGACGGTCCTCAAGCTGCTCGTCGCCGCCTGGTCGGACGACGCAACCCTGTGGACCGGTCGTAGCGCCGAACTGTACGGCGACCCCGAGGTGACGTTCGGCCGCGACAAGGTGGGCGGCATCCGGGTGTCACGCCTTACGAACATCGACGGCCCGCTGTCCGTCAACCTCACCGAGACCCGAGGCAAGCGGAAGATGCACCGCGTCGACCCGCTGCCCCGTGCCGATGTTCTGCGTGCCGAGTGGCATGACGCGACGCCTGAGCGCCGCGAACAGATCAAGGCCGAGGTTGCTGCGCTCGAGGGGAACCCGTCGTGAACCCCACCGACCCGGCCGCGTACGAGTGGCCCGACATCTGCCGCGCGTCCCTGCTCGCCCAACTCAAGGCGACGACCGCGAAGGACGACGCCGATGGTCTGGCGCGACTGCTTGGGGGTGCCGCATGAAGGGGCACGTCATGGCCGCGCTGTACGCGCTGAGCTGCCTGATTCCCACCTGGCTCAATCTGCGCAAGGGGGCCAAGCGATGAGCCGACCGAAGCTGAGTCAGCCCGCCGAGATCGACGCTATCGAGATCGCACTCAACTCCCACCAGATGCAGGCGACGCTCACCGACGCATGCACCTGCGGCGCAGGCGACATCACCATCCTGCGACCGACTGGCGTGGCCTTGCGCATGCACAGGCGGCACGTGGCGGAGGAGATTGCCAAGCGCGTCAACACCGACCGCATCCTCGAACAGGTCGCGCAGGCCATCGAGGCCCAGTCGAAGCCCGGCGACAAGTGGTGGGACGCGGTTCCGGACGAGATGCGCGGCGTCATCGGCGCGTGGGTCGCATCTTCCGCTCGCATCGCTCGGGAGGCCCGATGAAGCTCGACGACTACTGCTGCTGCGCTGGCCTCGGTGCTGACGGGTACGCCTCGGTGTTCGGAGCGAGCGCCATCCACGGTTACGACCACGAGCCGCAGCCCGACTATCCCTACGACTTCACGAAGGCCGACGTCATGCAGATGCTGCGTGACGGACTGCCGCCTGCCGACGCCCGACACTTCTCGTTCCCGTGCCAGGCGCACACGACCGCGAGCCACCTCCGAACCGCACAGGGCGGGACCAGCAAGTACCCGGACCTGCTCACTCCCGGCCTCGCGGTCGTCCGCGAGCGGTACAACGACACCCCGTGGATCATCGAGAACGTGGACGACCGCTCCGGCCACGTCCGCGAGATCATGGCGCCACGACCGGGCGAGACCCTGATCGTCCTTTGCGGCTCGATGTTTGGGTTGCAGGTCCAGCGTCACCGGCTGTTCCTCGCCAACTTCCCCCTGCGCCGTCCCGAGCCGGTGCCCGGGAGTGGCAAGTACCGCGCGCAGGGGTGCGACCACTCGCTCTTCCCGATCGGACCCAAGGGCAAGCCGAAGCCGATTGGCGTCTATCACGTCGCCGGGGACAAGGTGCCCGAGGGCGGCCACACGGCCCGCGACGCCGAGCACGGCCGACAGGTCATGGGCTCGCACCGTTCGCTGCCGTGGGACAAGCTCAAGGAAGGCTTTCCGCCTGCCTATACCGCGTGGGTGGCTGCTGACCTGCTGGTCGAGCTACGGCGGCGAGAGGCTGCAACCGCGCCCAGGGGGTTCGGCCTGCTGCGTGTCGCGGCGAACACGCCAGACCCGATCATCGCGGGCGGACCGGATGAGTCAATCGAGAGCGTCTCCCTACCCGCTAGCGGCGGTGCCGCATGACCACCGAGTACCGCGTCCTCTATGAAACGACAACGGGTTCCGTGCGCGTGCTCCTTGAGACGACGGACCCTCTCGCTGCACATGCGTGCATCGCGGACTTCCGAGAGCTCGGCAAGACGGTCACCCTCGAGAGCCGAGACGTTCCCGAGTGGGAGGTCTGCTCGTGACCCGCTCCCGTGCCTCAGCAAAGACAGCGGGCACCCGCTTCGAACGCCTCATCGCCGACTGCCTCGCAAGCCTCATCGACGACCGCATCGACCGCCGCGTCAAGACCGGCAACAAGGACCGCGGCGACATCGGGGGCGTCCGGCACATGGGTCACCGCGTCGTGATCGAAGCCAAGGACCACGCCCGCTTCGACCTCTCAGGCTGGGTCGACCAGGCCGAAACCGAGCGCGGTAACGACGACGCACTGGCGGGGGTGGTGGTCGCGAAGCGGCGCGGCCACGCAGACCCGCTCGACCAGTACGTGGTGATGACCCTCCGCGATTTCGTTGCGCTGCTGACCACAGAGAGGCCCGCCTGATGCCTGCTCCCCGACCCATCACCATCCGTCTCGCCGAGAAGCTCGAGCGCCGTGGCACCTGTCTCGTCTGGACTGGCGCGACCCGTCCGCTCGGATATGGCGTCATCGGCGGAAGCCGCGACGGCAAGAACTGGTACGACAGCCCGCACCGCATCGCCTACATGCTCGCATTCGGCCCCATTCCCGAGGGACTGCATATCGACCACTTGTGCGGCGAGCGCCTGTGCTGCGAGCCATCGCACCTCGAGGCCGTCACCCAGGCCGAGAACAACCGCCGCGCCAACGCCGCACGCAAGGCCCGAGGGGGCTATGCCGCATGACCACCACGACCCTGCGCGACCTGATCGCGCTGACCACAGGAGAACGACCATGAACGTGATCGACTTCGGCACCGCCCTTGAGGCCGGCCGACCAGCCCCGTCCCGCGAGCAGTACGCCGCCGAGTGCGAGCTGGGCGGTGCGATGTGAACGCCTACCCCGCCCTCGCCGAGTACAACCGCGACACCCTCGCCGCCCGTCACGCCTACCACGCCGACATCGCCGTGCAGGACGGACTCTGCGCCTCATGCAAGTGGCGCAAGCGAGACACGGCCGGGCGCAAGCGCCTCTGCACCACCTGTCGCCGTTCGGGGGTGAGCTCGCGATGATCCACGACGACCCGACACCGTGCTTCGGCCGCTCCGACCTGTTCGACGCCACCGACCTGAGCAGCCACTACCGCGCGAAGGAACTGTGCAGCATGTGCCCGGTCATCGACGCCTGCCGTCAGAACCTCCTCGAGACCCGCCGCGCGCAGATCATCCCCGGCCATGGACCGGAAGGCACCTGGGCTGGGCTGCTCCTCAGGCCGCGGGCAGCGAAGGGGTCGGCATGACACCCGGACTGACCTGCACCCGATGCAAGGGGCAGCTCTACCCGCACACCGCCAAGCACACCGACGACGGCTACACCCACGCTCACCGTTGCCCCCGCATGTGCTCGGTCGAGGACTGCGACCGCAAGCACCACTCCCGCGGCTACTGCCTCAAGCACTACCACCGCGCCAAGGATGGTGGCGACCCGAATCGCCCCCCGGCGACTGTCAACACCGCCGAACGGCTGGAAGACGTGCGCTGGATGGCCGAGACCGGCGAGAACCTCGACGGTGCAGCGCAACGGCTCGGAATGACCGTTGAGGCGCTCGAGAAGTGGTGCGCCCGTCACGACAAGGAAGCACTCACCACCCTCATCGCCGCTCGTCCGCGGGACCACAACCGCGTCATCGACACCCGCATCAGCGTGTCCGACCTGACGGGTCAGAAGGCACGACGCGAGCGCCGTCGACAGCGTGAGACGGAGGCGGCATGAGCACTGGATCAGCCCGAATCGAACCGAGGGATTGCTTCGGTCCCAGGGGTGCGCCGTGGGACAATAGAAGCGCCCCGGAAGGTGCTGGTAACACCACTCCGGGGCTCGACCCGCACCACCTCTATGACAGGAAGTGCTAGCCGTGGCCTCCATTCTGCCACCAACCGAGGGCGTTACCATTCCGCCCCACTGGATCTGCGGATTCATTGCATGTAGTCAGCGGGCAGACCAGCCCCATCTTGACGGCTGCCCCTATGGCGGCGACGCCTGATGCCCAAGGACCCAAGGCAGTACGCCCGTATGGCGGTCGACCTGCCAGTCAACCGCAAGCTCAAGGGCGCACCAGCGCAGACCAAGTGGCTTTCGGTCGTCGGCATCCTCTGGTCAACCCAGAACCTCTCTGACGGCGAGGTGGATCCAGCCATCGTCGCGGCCACGGCAGGGGTCCCGGCAAAGCACTGCCGCGACCTCGTGAACCGCGACGTATGGCACGACAAGGGGCACGCCTGTCCCGACTGCCCCCAGCCTGCCCATTCCGGAGAGGTGGTCATTCACGACTACCTGACCCATCAGGACAGCGCGGAGACGATCCGCCGAGCTCGCGACGAGAAGGTCAAGGCCGGACGCCTCGCCAACCACCTCCGATGGAAGCACGCCGGACCGATCGAGGAGTGTGCCAAGTGCTCCGAGTAGCCATCCCAGATGGGATCCCAAGTGGGATCCGCCACCGGAGTCCGGTGTGGGATCCCAAAGCGGGGACTCCTGTAGCAGTAGCAGTACACAGTAGATGTTCCGGGCTTCTGTCTCTTGTGGTTGTCAGTGGTTCAGACCAAATCCAAAGTGACCGTCACCTAGGACCGCTCGCCGCTCCAATTGGCTTTGGAGATGGACAATGAACGAACACGAAATCGAGCGGCTCGCATCAGCGTTCCACGTCATGCGACCAGACTGGCCCGTCCTCTCGCTCAAGACGTTCATCACCAAGAACCTCGCAGACAGGCCGCGACGTGACGTCGCCGTCGCCCTCGCCTGGATCTCCTGTGAGTCCAACACCGCCTCCCCCGCCCGCGTTCTTGCTGCTGGCCCCTGGTGGCGAGCTGCGGCAGTCGAAGGTGACGTCACCACCACGCATACCGGCAAGACAGTCGGTCGCGGTGAGAACCCGCACAAGGTCTGCGGCATCTGCGACATGTGGCAGGACGAGTGCGAGCGACGGGCAGCAACGAGCGGGCACGAGTTCATCGCCCGCAGCAAGTGCCTGCCGCCCACCGAGGTCGGGCCACTGGGCGAACGGGGCACCTGTCTCGCCGGCCCGATCGACTGGCCCTGCCAGCTCATCACCGGCCACGACGGCGCACACCACTGCCTGCCGCCGAAGCCGACCACACCACCCACCGCGGCCTATCTCGAGGCCCGACGCCAACGCCCTGACGACACCGACGAGAAGGAATCTGCATGAGCGAGCCGAAGCCCCTGCAATTGGGCACCGAGCGGAGTTGGGGCGAGACGACGTGCCACTTCGGAGTACGCGAGCCGATGTGCTCCGAGCGCGCCACGAGGCACTTCATGTGGCTCAGGGACGGCTCAACTAGCGCAGCCTGCGATGAGCACGCCGCCTATATCCACTCCCGCGACACGGCCGCGACTCCGTTCGATGAGCACACACATGGCCCCGACTGCGGGATGCCAGGTGCCATGTGGCGGTTTCCCTACGAGGACGAAGACGAGGGCTATTGCTTCATGGAGGCGCCGGACGACTTGGCCCTACTCGTCGATGAGTCGCTGCCCACCGAGGCCGACGCATGACCGAGATCTGGGCCGTCGCACACCCCCAACACCCCACCACCTACCGCGACACCAAAGCACAGGCCCTCGCCCTCGTAGACGCCTGGACAACCGAACGGGCGCCGGCCATCTGCTGGCCCATGACCGTGGAGGACGTGTACGCGCTCCCGGACACCTACCCGGAGTGTGGTTGTCAGCCCGATGACTGCCCCGACCGCGAGGGCGTTGAACGCGCCCTCGCTCTCTCTGCCGAGACCACCCAGCCAACCGAGGAGATCGCGTGACTGCCAGCACTCATCTCGACATCCACGACCACGTCGAACAGCTCGT
This sequence comes from Nocardioides sp. P4_G10, assembly GCF_056401175.1. NCBI lineage: Bacteria > Bacillati > Actinomycetota > Actinomycetes > Propionibacteriales > Nocardioidaceae > Nocardioides > Nocardioides sp. P4_G10. The sequence goes on from NZ_JBFUJV010000003.1 coordinate 21,209, forward strand.
CGACTCGCACACCCACCGCGAGCCCTACAGCCACCGCAACGGCACCCAACTCGCCATCTTCACCCACCTCACCATGGTCCCCCCACTCATCGACCAACTCGACGAACCCAACGTCGCCAGCCGCGGCGAAGGTGGCGGCGGTGGATACACGTCCGCTGCCGGGATCTCGGTCGAAGCGATCGACACGCTGATGTTCATCGACGACGAAGCCGCCCGCTGGGTTAGGAAGCTCGGGGAGGACGACCCCGGCGACACAAAAGCCTGCATCCGCCGCGTCCACGCACTCCACGCCAGCCAAGACGCCAACACCAAGGCCGACATCGAACGGGCCGTGAAGCGCTGGTGGACCCAAGCCCGCATCACCTCCGGCTGGGACTCCCCAGCCTGGCGACCAGACAACACCTGCCCAGTCTGCGAGGTGCGTCGGTCGCTGCGGATCAAGCTCGCTGACCAGATGGCCTACTGCACAGACTGTCGGAGCCTGTGGGATCCGTCCGAGATCGGACTGCTGGCCGACTGGATCCGCCTCGAGAACGCCGAGGACGAGGCGCCCGCCGCCGAGGAATCCGCCTAGTACACCCATTCAAGCAAAATCACCAGAGTTGACTTGCCCGACCACCCGGTGTATGTGCTATCGTAGTCCTTGCCGGTACAGCCGACCCCACGGGTAGGCAGAACCAGCACCCAGCCGAAGCCCCGCCACCCGCGGGGCTTCGCGCATTTGTGCAGGATCCCCACGCCGCTGCGAAACGCCACGCTCACCACTGAGGGGCACACAGAGCCCCACGGCCTCAGGTCGACTACCGATGCCGCGTTCAGCCGAGCAAGGGACCACTGCCCCACGCCAGGGAGAAGCCGATGCGACTCATCGTCCGCTTCCTCGGCCTCGACCTGCTCGACCTCGAGCTCGTCACAGAATCGGCACCGTATGAGGCTGCCGAAGAGGACTGCTCTCGGGATCTGAGCGGCGGAACGACCTACGCGACACCACTGGGCTTCACGGCCCACATGGACAAGCCGCACGAGGTCGAAACGCCGGATAGGGACTGGTGAGCATGGTGACAACGTTCGAGAATCGCGAGCCCCTCGACGGCTGGCGTGACCCGCGCACCGACCCACCCCGAGTCGCACCGCCGCGTTGCTGCGGCCTGTTCTGCGACTCACTCGCCTGCTCGATCTGCGGCCAGTGGGTCGCGTTGGGCAAGGGCGAGAACTGATATCACCGCGCTGATATCACCTGCACCACAGCACCACCCGCCGCGACACCCGCCATCCGGGCGCGTGTCCCGCCGAACGGAGCAACGCATGGACAAGTGCCACATGTGCGACAGCACTGACATCGTCTACGTCGACATCCTCGGCTTGAACTGGTGTCGTGCTGACTACGCCAAGACCTACCTCGAGTCGGTCTGACGTGGCCCTGCAAGACGTCGCCGCATCGCTCACCGACGAGATCCCCTGGCGAACCTGCGCCACCTGCCACGCCCTCTCCGGCATGAGCTCGGAGGACGCGGCCACCCTGCGCCGGCTGCTGTCCGACCGTGGCGTGCAGTTCCGGGCGCTGGCGAAGGCGCTGCATGACGACCCGGACTCGCCGTCCATCCCGCATGACGCGCTGTCACGGCACGCACGGGGCATGTGCTCGGCGCGCGAGGTGCTCCGATGAAGAACGCGAGCACCCCGCCGTGGCACAAGACCAATCCCGGAGTTCAGGCCACCCCCGAAGAGTGGGTCGAGTGGTTCCTCAGCAATGACCGCGCGGGCCAACTCGAGATTGCCGAGTGGAGCATCCGGTTCGGCGAAGAGGCAAACGTCTGCCTGATGCGTCACGGGGGCAACCGGTGACCATCTCCGACGTGGCCGCGCAGGTCAAGAACTCCGGCGCCAAGATCCTCATCGTCGACATCGAACGCCTCCCCGGACTCGCCCGCATCTGGGACCAAAAGACGCGCTTCGTCCACATCAACAACTTCACGAAGCTCCCGTCGCTCCTGTGTGTCGCTGCCAAGTGGTACGGCTCCAAGCAGACCGAGTTCCTCTCCGTCTGGGACGACGCCGACCACATGGTCAAACGCATCTGGGAGATGTACGACGAAGCCGACATCGTCGTCACCTACAACGGCGTCCGGTTCGACAACAAGCACCTCAAGTCCGAATGGCTGCTCGCCGGGATGCCACCACCGCGGCCCTGGAAAGACGTCGACCTGTACGCCGTCAACTCGCGGACGTTCGGGTTCGAGTCGAAGAGCCTGCAACACCTCTGCTACCGCCTCGGGCTCGACCTCAAGAGCGGCCACTACGACGCCGTCCTTGCCGAGAAGTGTGTCGATGGTGACGCCAAGGCTCAGGCCAAGATGCGCCGCTACAACGTGGGCGACGTGAAGATCACCGAGCAGGCGTACGACCGGCTGCGTGGCTGGATGCCAGGTCACCCGCACATGGGGATCAACGCGTCCGACGAGATCCGTACGTGCAACCAGTGCTCGAGCGAGAACCTCCAGCGCAACGGCACGAAGCTCGCCGAGCAGATCGTCTACACGCTGTATCGCTGCCTCGACTGTGGCGCCAACGTGCAGTCGACCCGACACGCCCGGGCTGCTGTGACACGGGGTGCGCGATGAGTGGGCGCCTCGAGCGTCTCTGCGAAGTGATGCACGAGGCCTACGAAACGGCCGCCCTTGATGCTGGATGGGAGACGCAGAAGCGCAGCCGCAAGCCGTGGTCCGACGTACCCGAGGCGAACAAGGCCACCATGCGCGCTGCCGTCACCGCACTGCTTGACCACCTCGAACCGAAGCACACCGCTCGACCTCCTCACCCTGACACGATGGCTGCTGGTGGACATGAGCGACGACGACCGTCTCGCTGATTACCTCGCTCGCATGGACAGCGGCGACCACGTGCGCACGCTGGACGACGGATGCAAAGGCTGCGGACACTCGGCGGTCTACTGCCGGTGCTGCATCTACCGAGACCTCGGACCATGCTGCTCCGCCTGCGACCACTAGCCATGCTCTGGATCGTCCTGCACCACCTACTCCGAGCACGACCTGATCCCGTGACGGGGGCCAAGATGACGACAGAGACCATCGTTATCAAGGACGACACCACGCGCGAGGATCTCGTCGAAGCGCTGCGTCACCTCAACGACACAGCCAAAGCCATGCGGCGCAAGGGATACACCGGCACCGCATCCGACGCATACGCCAGGCAGCACGCACGCATCGACAGCCTGCTATCGGAGCTCGAGACCCATGCGTGACCCCGAGACCTGCCGCATGTGTGGTCGGACCGGTGACCACTGTGCGCCGCTGGTGCTCGACTGCTGCCAGTGGTGCAGCCATGGAGTGCGGCGCTGACTGACCACGACAAGCAGTGGCAATGCAGCCTGTGCCTCAAGTGGTGGCCGGTCATCCCGTTGGCTCGAGACTGCGAGGCCAAGCATGAAGACCTGCTCAACGTGCAAGACAGCCAAGAAGCCTGACGCCTACCACCGCAGCCGATCCACCAGCGACGGGCTAGACCCACGCTGCCGAGACTGCCGCAAGGTCGCAGGCACAAGGCACACCATCGACCAGGAACTCAGGCGAGCCAGTCACCTCCTCCGGTTCTACGGCCTCACACCCGAGCAGTACGAAGACATGTACGAAGCTCAGGCTGGCGTGTGTGCCATCTGCCACGACCCCGAGACCATGACCTACCGAGGCAAGCCCAAGTCGCTATCCATCGACCACGACCACGACACCGGCAAGGTACGTGGTCTGCTCTGCGCTGCCTGCAACTTCGCCATCGGTAAGTTCCGTGACGACCCTGCGTTGCTCAGGTCTGCGGCTCAGTACCTCGAGCGATGAGCCAGGCGCCACGCAACACCACCACCCGAGACCGTGACCGAGCTGCCATCAAGCGAGGTCGGCCACCGTGTGGGATCTGTGAGCAGGACATCGACTACTCGCTGCCGTACCTAGACCCGATGTCATACGTGGTCGACCACATCCTGCCCCTTGCTCGCGGTGGCGCCGACGCACTGGATAACAAGCAGGCCGCACACCGATCCTGCAACCAGACCAAGGCCGCCAAGGTTCCCGAGTTCAACATCCGAACGTTCGTCACGTCGCGAACCTGGTGACGGGTGGGCATCCCCACCCCCATGCCCTCATCCGTCGCTCCCTCTGGCATAGGCGACGATCTCTCTCTTCAACTTTTTTGGTCCCCCAGGAGGCGCATCATGGCTGCACGCCACCTCCGCCCGGCCGACGCTGCCCCGTCTGAGTCGCAGCTTCTCCGTGCCCAGTTGGCGCGTGTTGAGGCTGCGTTCTACGACGATAAGACCCGCCCTACCGACCTCAAGGCGCTCTCCGTTGAGATGCGTGAACTCCGCGGCCTCATCAAGGCTGCGGAGGCTGCGGAGAACAAGACGCTGACGGTCGTGGCAGACACGGCCGATGAGCCGCTTAGCTGATCTCGCGAAGCACCTCGTCACCCCCGATCGGGGGGTCTCTACGGGGTGGCCGAAGGTGCGCGATACGTGCAACAACCTCGGCTGGATGTTCGATGAGTGGCAGGAAGACCTCGGCCGGCTGATCCTGTCGAAGGATGCGGTCGGCATGTTCGCCTCGAGCATCTGCTGCATGTCGCTACCTCGCCAGGTCGGGAAGACGTACCTCGTTGGCTGCATTGCGTTCGCCCTGTGCCTGACGCAGCCTGGGACGACGGTCATCTGGACTGCTCACCGGGGTCGTACGGCCACTGAGACGTTCCGCGCCATGAAGGCCAAGGCGAAACTGCCCGAGCTTGCGGCGTTCATCGACCAGCGCGTCAAGGGCGGCGGAATCCGCAGCTCGAACGGCGAGCAGGAGATCGAGTTCCTGAACGGGTCACGCATCCTGTTCGGTGCTCGAGAGTCCGGCTTCGGTGTCGGGTTCGCGAACGTCGGGATGCTGGTACTCGACGAAATCCAGCGCGCGAGTGTCAAAGCGATGGACGACCTGCTGCCGACGACGAACGCCGCAGCCAACCCACTCGTCTTGTGCATGGGCACGCCGCCGCGTCCGACCGATGACGGCGAAGTGTTCACGATGCTTCGCCAGGAAGCGACCACGGGCGAGTCGGATGACGTGCTCTACGTCGAACTGGCGGCGAGTGATCGTTTCGACCTCAGTGATGAGGACGAGTTCTGGCGTCAGCTCCGCAAGGTCAATCCTTCCTTCCCTCACCGGGTTGGCGAGCGGGCGATCCTGCGGAACAAGAAGGGGCTGACCGAGGATTCGGTCTACCGCGAGGTCTTCGGCTTGTGGGATGAGTTCTCCAAGCAGTTCTCCCCAATCAATGGCCCACTGTGGCGCGAGGCTGCCGACGTCGGCCCTGCTGACGGCACGAAGCCGAACGGTATGGCGGTCGACATGTCCCACGACCGGCAGATCAGCGTCGGTGCGTGCTGGCTCGAGGACACTTCGGCTCACGTCGAGGAAGTCTGGGCCGGGATGGACGAGCCCGCGGCTGTTGAGTGGGTCGCCAGTCGTGCGGGTCGCAGGATGCCGGTCTTCATTGACGGCCAATCGCCGGCCGCATCCATGATCCCGGCGCTCAAGGCTCGGGGCGTGAAGGTCTACACCGGCAACGCCTCGGATATGTCCCGGGGCTGCGGCCTGGTCGTCTCTGACCTTGAGTCGGGGCGCCTGACGCACGCCGACCAGGAGTCCGTGAACGAGGCCCGCGAGGGTGCTCGGAAGCGCGCCATCGGAACGGCAGGCGGTTGGGGCTATGACCGTAAGGACGCCTCCGTGAACATCGCTCCTTTGGTCAGCGTCACCCTCGCCCGACTGGGTGCGTCCATCAAGAAGCCCACATCGAGCACTGAATCGGCGCGAGCCGGCCGAGCAAGCGTGACCAGATGAGAGGCGGTGCGGCGTGGTGCAGTACGACTCCCTGACCGTCCCCGGGTTGACCGATGACGAGCAGGCCACGGTCAACCGCCTGGTCAAGAACCTCAAGGACCGCGAGCCGCGCAACCTTCTCCGTCAGCGCCTCTACGACAACCAAGAGGTAGCTCGTCGGATCGGTGACACGATCCCGTCTGCCTACTTCAACATGGGCATCGTCCTCGGTTGGACTGGCAAGGCTGTCGACGCACTTGGTCGGCGCTGCACCCTTGAGCGTTTCGTGTGGGCGGACGGCGACATCGACGCACTGGGCGCCCGCCAGGTCTGGGACGAGAACAACTTGCGCGCTGAGATGAACTCGGCCAAGGTGTCCTCACTGATCCACGGTCCCGCGTTCCTGGTGAACACGACCGGCACCGTGGATGAGCCCAAGTCGCTCATCCACGTCCGCGACGCGCTCAACGCGACCGGCGACTGGAACCCCCGCCGCCGCCGCATGGATAACCTGCTGTCGGTCCTCGACCGCGACGAGCAGCGACAGATCACCGAGTTCGCCCTCTACCTCGATGGCGAGACGGTGACCGCCGTCAAGGTGGACGGCCGGTGGGAGATCGACCGACAGGAGCACCCGTGGGGCGTTCCTGTCGAGGCGATGGTCTACAAGCCCCGTGTCGGCCGCGCTATGGGTGCCTCGCGCATCTCTAGGCCCCTGATCGGCTTGCAGAAGTCTGCTGTTCGTGACCTGATCCGGCTCGAGGGCCACATGGACATCTATAGCTACCCCGACTTCTGGCTTCTCGGCGCTCTTGCCAAGGACGTCAAGGGCGAGGGTGACGCCAACGTCGCCGCGATGGCTTCTGCACTCGGTCGCATCCGAGGGATCCCTGACCTGCCGGCCGATGACCCGAACGCCCGCGACAACAACCTTGACCGAGCCGACATCAAGCAGTTCCCGGCCTCGGCTCCGACGCCGAACCTGGCGACGTTGAACGCTAAGGCCAAGCTGTTCGCTCGAGAGGCTTCATTGCCGGACTCGTCGTTGGCGATCACCGACTTCGCGAACCCGACGTCGGCGGACGCTTATGACGCCTCGCAGCGCGACCTCATCGACGAGGCTGAGGGCGCGATCACCGACTGGTCGCCGGCCGTGAAGCGCGCCCACATTCGTGCGCTGGCAATCCTCAACGACCTCACTGAGATCCCCGCCGAGTGGCAGACCATCGAGCCCAAGTGGCGCGACCCGCGCTACACGTCGAAGTCCGCACAGGCTGACGCCGGATCCAAGGTCGTACCGCTGATCGCCGCCGCCACATCTGAGGTAGAGCTCGAGCTCCTCGGCCTTGACGAGCAGCAGATCCGCCGCGTGATGGCCGAGAAGCGGCGCGCGCAGGGCTCGTCCGTGCTGGACCGGCTGAGGGCCGTCAGTGGCGACGACCCTGCGGTCTGAGACGACCAACCTGGTCCGCCTCGCCGACCGTGACCTGTCGCGCCTGTGGCAGCTCGTCGCGAACGGCGCAGCGGCAGACGAGGCACTCCACGACCTACTGCCCGCCATCGTTCGCGAGTACGGCGCAGCGGGCGGAACGATGGCGGCCGAGTGGTACGACCAGCAGCGCGAGAAGGTCGACGCCAGGGGCCGTTACTTCGCAGACCCGATCCCTGCCGACGACCGCGGCGCTCACGCGCTCGTCGGGTCGGCACTCAAAGAGGCCACCGACGACACGGCTCTCAAGACGCTCATCCTCGGCGGCGTCCAGCGCCGAATTGCCGATCACGTCCGCCTGACTGTCGCCAACAACTCCGTGACCGACCGAGCCGCTCAGGGCTGGGTCCGTGTCGGCGCAGGCGGTTCGTGCGACTGGTGCGACCAGTACCTCGACGGCGAGATCCGCACCGTGGCCGGCTACGACTTCGACGCGCACGACAACTGCAACTGCACCGTCGATGTGGCCTTCTGAGCCACCCATAGACCAACCCAGCCGCAACGGATGGGTCCAACCCGCAACGGGAGCACCGCATGTCCGAGCAGCAGACCGCCGAGGCCACCGCAACGGAGTCCGAGGCCACCAGCGAGTCCAGCGAGACGAAGCCGACTGAAACGGTCGACTTCTGGAAGCAGAAGGCTCGTGAGCAGGAGAAGCGCGCCAAGGTCAACGCCGACGCAGCCAAGCGTCTGGCGGACATCGAGGACGCGCAGAAGACGGAATCCGAGAAGGTCGCAGACCGCATCGCCAAGGCTGAGGCCGAGGTTGCGTCTGTGCCCGCGAAGGTTGCCGAGGTCCTGCGTGACCACCTTGTCGCTCTCCATGAGATCGAGAAGGACGACGCCGAGCTGTTCCTGACGGCCAATGACCCCGAGCTCTTGCTCAAGCAAGTCACGCGCCTCGTCGGTCAGTCGGACAAGCGCAAGAAGACGACCAACACCGTGCCCCGCGAGGGCCAAACCTCATCCACTTCCGGCGATGACGAGGTCCGCGAGTTCGCTCGCGGCCTGTTCAAGCGCGCGGAGTAGTCCCGAAAGGAAACAGCCAACATGGCTACGTTCGCAACCGGATCGCTCACGATCCCGAAGCAGAAGATCACCCCCTGGCTCGGCTCGATCCAGAACGGATCGTGCGTCGCCGCACTGTCCGCCCAGACCCCGATGACCTTCGGCGAGGGTGAGTCCTGGACGTTCAACATCGGCGAGGCCGAGTACGTCGCTGAGGGCGCCCAGAAGGGTCAGTCGACCGTCACGGCGACGACCAAGACGATCAAGCCCTTCAAGTTCCACAAGACCCTCCGCTTCAACGAGGAGGTCATGTGGGCCGACGAGGACCGGCAGCTCGAGGTCGTCGACGAGATCCTGGCTCTCATCCAGCCGGCGCTCTCGCGTGCGCTCGACTTCGGCGTGTTCCACGAGATCAACCCGACCGGCGGTGCCGTTGTGGCCGCGATGAACGGTGGCCTCACGGACACGACCAACCTCGTCGAGTACGTGGCGGCCGACAAGCCCTACGTGTCCCTCGACGCGGCTGACAACCTGGTGCTGGCTGACGGCTTCGTCCCGCGCGACATCGCCCTCGACCCGGTCTACGCCGCGAAGTTCTCCTCGCTGCGTGGCACCAACTCCGAGCAGAAGCTCTACCCGAACTTCCGCCTCGGCCTGGAGACCTCCGAGCTCGAGGGTCACCGCGCGTCGGTGTCCAACACGGTTCGCGGTCTCGGCGTCCTCGCGTCCGACACCAAGGTCATGGGCTTCGTCGGCGACTTCTCCGCGATCCGCTGGGGCGTCCAGAAGTCGATCGGCCTCAAGGTCATCGAGTACGGCGACCCGGACGGTGCCGGCGACCTCCAGCGCAACAACCAGGTCGCCTTCCGTGCCGAGGTTGTCTACGGCTGGGGCATCGCTGACCTGAACGCCTTCGCCAAGATCCACGACCTCGTCTGATGGCTCGCCTTCGTAACACGAAGTCTGGCGCGATCGTCTCTGTCGCTGACGAGAAGGTCGACCGGATGGGAAGCGACTGGGAGCCGGCCGACAAGCCTGCTCCGAAGACGCCTGCCAAGAAGGCGTCCTCCAGCAAGTCCAGCAAGTAATCAGAAGGGGGCGACCCGATGGCCGAGTTCATCATCGTCGACGACCTGCCGAATGCGATCCAGACGGCAGAGCTGGTCGACTCAATGGTGGCCGGTGCGAACGCGAAAGCGTCACGGGTCGCCCCCTGCCTGGTCGAGGCGTTCACGGCCCCGACCCCTACCGCCGCTCAGGCTGACGCGCTGTCTGAGGCGCGTCTGGTGCTGATCGGTGCCGTGAAGCGTTGGGCTGAGGCCGGTTCGGGTGCGATCCAGTCGCAGACGGCTGGCATCTTCGCCCAGACGATTGACACTCGGCAGCGCGGCGGATACCACCTGTGGCCGAGTGAGATCAACGATCTGCAAGCCATCTGTAAGGGCTTGAGTGCGACACCGTCGCGGCAGGCGTTCTCCATCGACACTGCCGGACCCTACGGCGCGGTTCACGCCGAGTCCTGTGCGCTCGCGTTCGGTGCGCTCTACTGCGACTGCGGCGCCGACCTGGCGGGCTTCCCGCTGTTCGAGGGCGCTTGATGTTCTCTTTCCCTGAGCCGGTGACGATCTTGTCTCCCGGCACCGTCACTGACCCGTATTCGGGTGAGACGGTGACGGATTGGGGCACGTCGTCCAGTCGTGACGAAGCGTGCGCGGTTGCCCCGGGTGGCAGCACGGAGCCGAACCTTGTGGCTCGTGACGCGATCGACTCTGACTTTGACCTGATCTTCGACCACGACCCGGGTGTGAGCCCTGCTGATCGTGTGGTGGTCCGTGGCCTGACCTGCGAGGTCGACGGTCGCCCCTTCGCTTACCGATCCCCCTTCACGGGCTGGGAGCCGGGAACCCTGGTCCGCGTCAAGGTTCGGGAGGGCTGATGGCTAAGGCACGCATCAAGCTCAACTCGGCCGGTATCCAGTCGTATCTCGATGGCGGCGGCGGTGTCGACGCGATGCTCCAGGCCGAGGCCGAGACCCGCGCTGAGCGTGCTCGAGCCAGCGCCCCCGTAGGCGACACCGGCAACTACCGCGACAGCATCCACGTCGAGACCGACCACACCGACCGCATGGTCAAGCGCGTTGTCGCTGACGTGCCTTACGCGATGGTCGTCGAGGCGAACAACGGGACGATGGCGAGGTCGCTATGACGATGCAGCCTCTCGCCGCTCTCCCGGTTGACGCCGAGGAGTGGTGGATCGTGTATCTCCGCGGCGCTCTCGTGGGCCGCACGGAGCCGTACGCGACCGGAGTCAAGTTCGACCGCAAGGTTCCGAACCCTCGCCCTTCACGTCTCGTGGTCATCTCGCGCGATGGTGGCGCCGTGTCTGGCGTCTTTGACTTCCCGCGCGTGCGAATCGACGTGTGGCACGAAGACTCCGCGCTGGGACAGAAGTACGCCAGCGACCTGTCGCGGCTGCTGATCGCGCTCGCCATGGACGCCCCGGGGACTAACGGCTGCGTCCGCGTGACACACCAATCCGGGCCGAATGACGTGCCCGACCCGTCGGGTCAGCCCCGGCGCCTCTCGCTGATTGAAGCCAAGCACCGAGCAACCATCCTCGCCACCTAGGAGCACTCATGTCCTACAAGCTCACGCACCCCGAGTCCGACCAGACCATCGAGGTCGACGCGGACATGGTCGCGGTCTACGAGACCCAGGGCTGGGAGACCGCCCCGACCGCCAAGACGCCGGCCAAGTCCGACGACAAGTAGCACCACCTCACCGCCACCGCGCAGGCACCTTCACCGCGGCCATGCCGCACACCACCAACACACAGGAGTAAGACATGGCCGTCACCGCCTCCAAGGTGCGCGTTGCGATCACGGGCGCCCTCAGCAAGGGACTCACCAGCGCCACCTCCCCCACCGGCACCGCTGGCACCCTCACCGGCTTCACCGACCTCGGCGCCATCAGCGAGGACGGCGTGGCTCTCGCGCTCAACGACGAGGGCGACGCGACCCCGCTCAAGATCTGGCAGGACGGCGCGACCGTCCGCACCCTCCGCTCCACCTCGGAGGACAACCCGACCCTCTCTCTGACGCTGGTCGAGACCAGCAAGGAGGTCATCGAGACCTTCTTCGGCGTCACCGTCACCCAGACCGTCACCGAGGGTTCGTTCGAGTTCAAGACCCAGAACCGCACCGCCTCGTCGTACGTCCTCGATGTGGTCGACGGTGCTGAGCTGATCCGCATCTACGTCCCCCGTGGTGTGGTGTCGGCGGTCGAGGAGATCAGCCTAGTGAACACCGAGGCCATCGGCTACGGCATCACCATCGACTGCGAGCTCGACACGGTGAAGAACTACGCGCTCAAGACCTGGATGACCGGGCTCAAGACGCCCTGACCCTGACCGCCCGGCCCTGATTCGCGCGGAGTCAGGGCCGGGCTTCGCTTGTCCTATCCGCGCACCCATCCGCGCAAGGAGTCAGCATGACCATGGAGAAATTTCACTGGACCTCGCCGTCTGGCGTCGAGATCGTCCTGCCCCACATGGGCAAGATCAAGGCCGGCATCATCCGCCGCCACCGCAAGGAAGAGCCGGTCGACTTCATCTTCTCGGTGCTTGAGGAGACGGCCGACACGGAGACGCTCGCGAAGGTCGACGACCTCGACCAGACCGACCTCAACACCCTCGTGGAGAAGTGGCAGGCGGGCGCTTCCGTGGGGGAATCTGCGGGCTCCTCGACCTGATCGAGGAGCACCGCGGCGCCCTCCGCTACGACTGGCGCACCCGGTTCGGACGCGGCCTCGATGAGTCTGTGCCCGCTGACATCGGCTGGGATGAGGCGCTAGACCTGGTTCGCATTCTTCGCTCAGATCCGTCATCACGCATAGCCGCAGCCGCTGAGGGGTGGGATCAACCCCACGCTCCCGGCGACCTGATCGCGATGCGGCAGTTCGAACTGACTCAGGCTGCCGCGGGCGTGAAGAAGCCTCAGCCCTACCCCACTGCGCCGTGGGCTAGTAAGAACACCAGCACGCAGCGTTTTGGCAAGACGGATGGACGTTCACGCGAAGAGGTCGTGGCGATCCTCCGCGCGCACGGTCACGAGCTCAGCTAGAACCTCGGCGTAACGCCGCACACGTTGTTGAGCTCGGTGAGCGACGTGACCATCGTGTCCGTCTCGAACGTCTCCCCGGCCTTCACGTCGGCGTACTCGCGCAGTTCGGCTTCGACCACCTTGACGTGGGGGCCGATCTCCTCGCCCGCCTGTTCTTGGATCGGTGCCAGTTCCTCAGCGAGGGCCGCAGCCGTCTCGTCATCAGTTGTCGAGGCTTCGGCGGTCATCAGGTCGACCACCTTCTCGGCCGGAGCATCGCCGTCGAACAACTGCCCGCATGTCGTGGCAGTCGACACCTTCGGGAGCGCTTCCTCGGCAGGCGCTTCCGCCGTGCCACTCCCTCCGCACGAAGTGAGCAGGACGACGGCACAAGCTCCGAGAAGGGCACGCATGCGCCGAGATTAGCCGCCAGTCCACCGCCCGCGCATCAGTAACACCACCTAGAGAGGCGGTGCCGAATGGCTGAGGTCGCCAGCGCCTATGTGAGCCTGATGCCGTCCGCGAAGGGCTTCGGCTCCAAGCTCGACGGCCAGATCTCCGGCGACATCGACAAGTCGGGCAAGAGGTCAGGAATCAGCTTCGGCAAGCTGTTCGCTGCTGGTGCCGCCCTTGGGCTCGGCGCCAAGGCGTTCTCGTTCCTTGGCGACTCGCTCGGCGAGGCGAGCGAGGCTCAGGTCGTCGGCGCGCGCACCGAGAACGTCATCAAGAAGATGGGTGGCGCGGCCGGCATCTCGGCTAAGCAGGTCGGAGACCTCGCGGGCGCTATCTCTGCGAAGACGGGCATTGACGACGAGGCGATCCAGTCTGGGCAGAACCTTCTGCTGACGTTCGGCAACGTCCGCAATGAGGCTGGCAAGGGCAACAAGATCTTCAACCAGGCGTCGCAGCTCATGGTCGACATGTCGTCAGCGATGGGCACGGATGCAAAGGGCTCTGCGGTCCAGTTGGGCAAGGCGCTCAACGACCCGGTTAAGGGCATCACCGCCCTGTCGCGAGTTGGGGTCTCGTTTACTGAGCAGCAGAAGGAACAGATCGCTGGCTTCGTAGAGTCGGGCGACACGATGAAGGCGCAGAAGGTCATCCTCGGTGAACTCGAGCGTCAGTTCGGTGGGGCTGCGGAGACGATGGCGACCCCCGCCGACAAGGCGAAGGTCGCTTTTGGCAACCTTCAGGAGCAGATCGGCACGGTCGTCCTGCCCATCGTGGAAAAACTGTCTGACTACTTCACCACGAAGATCGCGCCCGCAGTCTCGAGGTTCATCGACGAGGTGAAGACGGGTGAGGGCGTCGGCGGTAGGTTCGCCGATGCCTTCAAGAAGGTCGCCGACAATCTAGACACCATTGTCCCGGTGCTCGCCACGCTGGTAACGGGGGTCGCGGCATACAGGGCCGCGGCCCTGCTGTCAGGCGCCGCGAGTGCTGTCATGGCTGCGGGAACAACGGGAGCGGCGGGGGCAACTTGGTCCCTTAATGCCGCACTGCGTGCCAACCCTATCGGCATTGTCGTGACCGCACTCACCCTCCTCGCGGCCGGCCTGGTCATCGCCTACAAGAAGTCGGACACGTTCCGCAGCATCGTCGACGGCGCACTCCGCGTTGTGGGCGAGACCGGCAAGTGGCTGTGGAACAACGCCCTCAAGCCAGCCTTCGAGAAGATGAAGGACGGCTTTGAGGCGGTGGGCGAGGCTGGTACGTGGCTGTGGAATAACGCCCTTCAGCCTGCCTTCAAGTTCATCGTCGGCGGCCTCGCGAGCATCCTCGACATGTGGGCGTCGATGCTTTCGACGCTGGCGAAGGTGCCGGGGTTCGGGTGGGCCGAGAAGGCTGCCGACGCCATGGCGAACGCGGCCGACAAGGCCCGCGACGTAGCGGACGGCATCAAGAAGATCCCGCCGTCGAAGACCGTCAACATCACGGTCGCCTACAAGTACACGGGCCTCAAGAGCCCCACGCGCGGCCGTGACGACGAGTTCGGGATCAACCCACGCGGCAAGGCCAGCAACGGCCCCAAGCGCGCCTTCAACCAAGTGCTCAAGGGCTACGGCGAGACCGGCGAGAACCTCATGGAGCGGATCGCGAAGGGCATCAAGCTCGCGAAGCCCAAGGCTGTCGCCGCGGCGCAGGACGCTTTCGACTCTCTCAAGTCGAAGATGGAGTCGAAGCGCGACGAGATCCAGTCGACTGTCGACGGGCTCAAGGACATCTTCGAGGGCATCCGCAGCACGGTCTCCGAGGCGTTCGCGGGCAACTTGTTCGACGTCGGTGCGACGGCAGCCAAGGACGCCGTCACCGAGATGATCGGCGGCAAGAAGGTCGTAACCGAGGCCGCAGTTGCAGCCCGGAGCGTCGGGCAGAACTTCATCGACAACCTGATGGGCAAGAAGGCCCAACTGACTGGTCTGCTCGCCTCGTTCAACGTCCTCAAGGGCTGGGGTATCGATCCGAAGTTCCTGACGCAGTTGTTCTCGTCTGGCAACGGCGCGCTCATCACCGAGCTCGCGGGAATGGGTCAGGCGGGCGCGGTCGACACGGCCAACCTGTTTGGCGAGGTCACCAGCCTCGGCAGCCAGCTCGGTAGTGCGGTCGCGAACAACGACCCGGTGGCCGCGGAGATGGTCACCGCCAACGCGACCCTGGTGGAGATTCGTGACGCCCTGTCGTACCTCAGCTCTGACATCGGCAAGGAACTCAACCAGGCCGGCGCCAAGGCCCAGCGGAACAAGAAGAACCGGGGCAAGAAGGGCAGGGGTAAGTGATGAGCGTTGACCTTGTGCCCGAGTGGACGATCGGCGACCTGTGCCTGACGTCGTACCCGTTCGGCGTTGATGCTGACTCGACGGTCGACATCGGTGAGCCTGAGATGGTTGTCGAGTCTGTCACGTCGATGCTTGCTGATGGTGACCTTGAGCGGGTCGTGCGTCACGGCAACCGGACCTATGTGCTCGAGGTCTACGTCGAGGGTCCGTCGCTTGCAGAGTTGGCGACATCTGAGGCCGAGTTGCGCACCCAGCTCACGCGCACTGGCCTGCTGTTGACCCACGACCCGGGCGACGGGTTCTCGCCGGCTTCGGTGTACGAGGTCCAGACCGCGAGGTTGACGCCGCAGCGCCGGGACGACCACGAGTCGCACCTGATCCGCAAGTTCACCCTGACTCTGACCTGCTCCGGATTTCCTCGCTCGGTCGACCCCGTGGTGGTCGAGGCGCTGAGCGTCCCCGGCACGGAGACCCTCATCAGCGTAGACACCTGTGACTCGGCGACGGGCTGGACGGGCACGCGCTCTGGAGCGCCGCAGACGGTATCGGCGGCCCTGACCCCCGGCTCTGTGTCGGTGGCAGAACTCGACAGTGCGGTCACATCGCCTGAGACATGGACCCTGACCCGCACCGGCTCGATCGACCTCGGCACCACCACGTATCTAGTCGTCGAGGCGCGGACCCTGGTGTCAGGAGCGGATGAGCGGGTCTCGGCGTCAGTGGGTGGTGTGTCGCTGCCGATGCTCGAGCAGCGTGAGATGACAGATGGAACGGGTTACTCGCGTCTCACGTTCGACGCTACCGGGTTCGGCGTGGTGTCGTCGGTGACGTTCTCGCACACGTCGAAGGCCGGCTCTGCGTGGCAGGGATTGTTCATCCGCCAGGTGTCCCGCACGAACGCTCCACCGAAGATCACAGCCCGTCAGATCACCCGCATCATCGAGACTGGCGGCACGGAGCGCACTCCGGCGAGTCTCCATGTCTCGGCTGCGAACGGAACCGCCCCGCTGGGGCTGACGATCGTTCACACGTCCCCGGCCGATGGGTCCGGCTATTCTCCGCCGTTGCAACGCTGGCGGACGGTGGGTCAGGCGCGCACGGCTGACGTGACGGCCTACTCGGGCAACTACGAGCTCATCAATGTCACGTCGTGGGTGGCCGAGGTGCCGACGTCGGCACTGCCCGAGGGTGGTTACACGCTGCTGGCTCGTCTGCGTTGTCAGACGGCCTCGACGGTGCGGATCTCCTATTCGACGTCGACGATCTTCCCGGACTCGACGACGCAGCAGGGATTCACGTTGGGGCAGGTCGACCACGCTTTCGCTGCGGCGAACGTGTGGGAGTTGGTGCCCCTTGCGGTTCTGTCGCTGCCTTCGGTTCGTACCGCGGCCGGCAAGGTGCAGATCGCCCTCCAGGTTGAGGCTGCGAGCCCGTCCACGACTCTCGATGAGGCGTGGCTGTTCCGGGTTGACGACGACTGCGCGTTGACCATCGTGGAGACCGACAAGCCGAACCTGTGGCTCGACTCGCCTGACCTGTCTTCGTCGGTCCCCCGCGTGTGGGTTGGTGGCGACGTCGGCTCCCGGGTTCACCCTGGTACGGGTCTCAAGGCGATGGGCTCGCACGTCCTCTCGCAGCCGGGGACGTCTGTGTTCACTGCGGCGTTCACCGACTACCCGAATACCAGCTCGACGCACTACTGGCGCTGGCACTCAAACGCGGCGGGGTGACGGATGGGCGCGACTGCATACTGGCTGCGCATCGGCGGTTACCCCGCAACGGAGATCGCCCCCGACGGCCATACCCCACCGACGTGGGAGACATTGGCGGATGGCGGCATCGGCGAGATCTCATTCAAGCTCGCGTTGACCCCGCGCTCTCAGCACCAGGCTCTCCGGGCGCGTGCGGTGGTCGAGGTCATGTGCGGCGCTAACCGTGTCGCGGTCGGCCTGATGACTGAGCCCGACCGCACGACGTGGGAGTGCCACGCCTTCGGTTTTGAGCGGGATCTCCGCAAGTTCCCCGCGCTGGACAGTGTCGGGAGCAATACGCGCAACCTTGCCGAGGCGACTGAGACTGCACAGTTCTGGGGCTGGCCGGGGAGGAACTCACTGCCCATTACTGGGATCGCCGCTGGTGACGTGACAGGCAACCCCGTCACAGTGGGCCAACTGTTTGACGACTTCGCCACGCAGACGGGGCAGCGTTGGGGGGCCGACGAGCTCGGCCGCCTTTTCATGCGCCCCGACCCGACAACTCCGACATGGCTCACCACCCCCGACGCCGCAGCGTTTGGTGCCACCGACGAAGACGTAGCGACCTGGCTGGCCGGCCGGTTCGACTCCGGCTCGGGGTTCCTGACTGCTGTCGTCGGTACACATGGCCCCGGCGACACGGTGGACCTGACCGATCGGGGTGCGATGGGTCTGATTGAGGCTCAGGTGATCCTCAACGGGATGCTGATCCGCAAGGGCGGCACGCAGTGGACGAACGGCGTCACGCTCCACCGTGAGCAGTTGACGACGATGGGCGGCTCTCCTGCTGCTCTGGCTGCGGTGAAGGCTGGGCAGATGTTGCGCGTCCACGGCCTTGCGTCAGGTGTCATCGCGCAGGCTCCGTGGCTTGACATCACCATCGGGAAGACGGTCTACACGGCGGGCGAGGACTCCATCTACATCGAGCCGGTGAACCTGGCACCGCGCACCCTGTCGGGTGTCATCGCAGCTTGACCGTCACCCGCACCCACACGCTGGTCCCGGTCTCGCTCACGGAGCGGACGGAGCAGCGGCGCGCGGTGGCCCGGACGACAGTACGACTCTCGGCGACCTTCTTGTCTCGCTGCCCACAACGCACCTCGTAAGCATCGGCACCGGGAGCCTTGCGCCACAGCACCGTCGTACGCCTGCCGTCACGCACGGCACGCACTCGCTTGGGTGCGGCGGGCGCTTCCACCTCGGCCGGCGCGGGCGTCACAGCGGCGGCCGGTGAGGGTTCGGGGGTCGCCTCCACGGGTGCGGCCGGGCCGGTCGACTCGGGCTCAATGGGCGCGGGCACTTCTTCGAGGCGCAGCATCGGAGCGATCAGGTCGGCCATCAGGGCGTGACCGGCGTCAGACGGGTGCAGCATGTCGGCGTCATAGATCAGGTCCCGAGGATCGGCGCCAACATGGTCGGCCGCCTCGTACACCTGAGAGACATCGAGCACTGCCACGTTTTCGCGTGCCGCAGCAACCCGCTTGAGGGCGTCGCCGTAGGTCGCCCACTTGGCGGCGGTGACGTCGAAGCGGCGATACGTGTGGACGAGCAGGTGGCTCATCGGCCGGCTCGTGGATGCGTCGAGGCGGTCGATCTTGGCGCCGATGTTGGCTTCGTACTCGTCAACAGGTACGGCGAAGGGCTCGCGGTCGACTGAGTCGTTGGAGCCGACCATGTGCACGATCAGCGACGGGCGCTCCCAGAGGATCCAGGGCTGGTTGGTGTCGCTGATGTAGTTCTCGCTGTTGGAGCCACCGGGCGCGGAGACGTAGCCGCGTACGCCAGCCGAGGTGGTGCGGGTGGGGTATGAGTCGCCGACGTGGGTGACCGGCCCGCCGCCGAGTGCTGCGGTCACGAGGTCGATGTAACGCTTGTCGGGCGAGCTGGCTCCGACGCCGTAGGTGCTCGAGGAACCGAGCCACACGATGTTCGCCTGTGCGGTGTCCGAGTTGGCGAGCGCAGCCTTCCATGCGGCCAGCGGGTCGCCCTGGGCCGCGCCCGCGGATCCGCAGCCCATGAATGTCGCAGCCATCAGCGCGACCGCGAGCAGTCTCCCGACGAACTTCATTCCAAATCCCCCGTAGTTCGGTGGCAGCCGAAAAGCCACCTTAACCCGGGCGCACCGGATTCGTATCAGTAAGAACACCTATCTCTCGGCAAGCGGCCCCCGTCCGCGCATCGCAGACGGGGGCCTAACTCGCGCGTACGGCTGCCACCGACGCGCGAGGTGAACGCACAGTACCGACGCCCAACTCTCCTCCGCATCGGGAGTACTACGTAAGGGGCCACCCACATGACCGAGATCCTCGGAATCCCAGTTGGCCTCCTGGCGCCAAGTGCCCTCGCTGGTCTCGCTGTTCTGCTGGTGCTGACCGGGCACATCATCCCGAAGCGCACCCACGACGAGACGATCCACGACCGGGACGAATGGCGCGCCGAGTCGCGGGTCAAGGATCAGCAGATCCTCGAGCTCACCGAGCAGAACCAGAAGATGCTCAACGCGTTCGGCCCGACCCTGACCGACTTCCTCGCGGGCCTGCGTCGCGCGGGGGTCGGCACGCGCGAGGACGGTGAGGATTCGTGAAGTTCTGGCGACGTAAGCGTGACCCTGCCGACCGCCCAGATGTGGCGAAGGCAACCGAAGACCTGGCTCGCATCCGTGCCCAACGTGACGAGGTTGATGCTCTCGTCGCGGCGCTCACTCGGGAGAAGCGCCTCAACAACTTCACGGCCAACGTTGTCGTGACCTTCCGAGGAGGACGCGCGTGAGCGTCGACATTATTGCCCTGTGGCTGGTTATTGCTGCCGCCCCGCCTGCGACCTTGTTCCCGTTCTGCTTTGCCTGGATCTCTCGTGGGATCTGGTGGCGCAACCCTGCCGGTCGTGCGTTGATGACGTCCTCGACTGCGCTCGCTCTGCTGATCGACATCTCGCTGGCCTATCAGTGGCTTGGCGATGACTACGCGCTGCGTGATGCGGTGCGGCTGACTGTGTTCGCCCTGATTGCTGCGGGTGCGTGGCAGAAGCTCTACGCCCTGCTGAGCGCGTCGTGGCGGAACCCCACTGCCGAAGACGAGTAAGCCATTCGCTTCACGGCGCCCTAGATCATTCCATCTGCTTCATTCGGAGGTGCCCATGTGGCGCGTAGCCCGCTCTCTTGACGTCCTGCTCGGCGAACTCAACGCCGCTGCCCCTCTGCGGTCGAAGGTGTCTGACGGCTCCATCGGTGACGCCGCGCACGCCACCCGGTCCTCTGACCACAACCCTTGGGTTGTGTTYGGCGGTCAGGGGATCGTCCGCGCCCGGGACTTCACTCACGACCCGGCGAACGGTCTGGACTGCAACAAGCTGGCCGAGGCACTGTCTGCGCTGATTGCGGTCGGCGGCCACCCTGCCTGCCGCTCGGGGGCCTATGTGATCTGGCGCAGTCGGATCTTCTCGTTCGACCGCCGTCACGAGGGGTGGCGTCCGTACTCGGGCAGCAACCCGCACGACAAGCACTGCCACCTGTCGGTTGCCACTGACCCGGCTGGCTTCGACTCCACCCTGCCGTGGGGCGTCATGGTCGACCCGAAGCGTGAAGAGCGACTGGCGAAGCTCGCGGCGACCCGGAAGCGCAAGGCGAAGTGGCAGCGGTGGGTGAAGCGGGCGAACAAGAACATCGCCCGGCTCAAGGGTCTGACGAAGTGACCACGCTCGGCACGCACAACCTGAGAGACGAGACGGGCACCCCGACACCCTTTAGTGACGTCATCCTTTTTACGGAGGCGATTCACTCCGAGGTGCGCGACGAGCTCGGCACCACGCACGACGTCTACGTGTGCCGGTTCCAGCGTGACCTCATCATCGCGATCCGTAAGACGATGAGCCAGGAGCGGGTGCGTACTCACTACCGGCTGGTTCACCCGGGCATCGCGAAGGTGACGCCGCACCGTGGCACGTTCTGGCTGACGTTGCGGCTGAACGGTGTGCCGACCGCGATCGTGGTGGAGCACCGGATCAATGCCGCGTTCCCGCCGTTCAAGCGGGGTGAGCGGTTCTATCGGCCGCAGATGTGGCGGCTGCACACGCGGGTGTCGCTGCGGATCATCGCCCGTCACAAGCGCAAGGGCCGCCGCGTGCTGGCTGGCGGCGACGTGAACACCCCGCACGGCGTTAAGGGTTACCCGGGTCTGCATGAGGTGGGCGACCACTTCGACCGGCTGGCGTCGACTCGTCCGCTGACTAACCTTGCGGTGATGAGCCGCATGGGGTCCGACCACCCGCGGCTCAAGGCGACGGTGGGCTAAGTCGATCGGGTAATGCGCGAAGTCCGCTGGCGGCGGAACGACCGATTAGCCAGAACGCCTCCAGCATCTCTTTCAACTTCGGCGGTCAGGCAGATCTCGCAAGGCCCCGCTCCAGGGATGTCATAGGCGCACACATGGGTCTCGCTCACTTCCCCGCCTCCCGCTTCCACCGCTGCAACGTGTTCGTGCTGAGGCCAGTCGCTTTCGATACCTCCGAGAACGACGCCTCAGAAAGGGCGGCAACCACTTCGGACCGGTAAGTGGCCTCGGCCCTGGCCCTAGCCTTGGCGGCCAAGGCTAAGCGCCGTTCCCGCCTGTCGCTCAATGTTCCACGGGGGCGAGGCATGGGCGGAATCGTAGCGGTCATCGCGGAACCCCGATTCCCCTGAGCGCGTATTGCAGCACTTGCTCCAGCGGGATGCGTTCGGTCCACGAGTGTTCCGTCATCACGGTCACCGACTTCGCGTTGACCCTGACGACGTGGTGCCATCCGAGGGAGTCGCGGACGTGCGTCGCCTCAGCCAGGTCCGAAGCGGTGAACTTCGCACGGCTTGCCTCAGTGGCCCGCGCGGCCTTCCGCCGTGCCGCCGCCAACTCAGCCTCCAGCCGGGCGATCTCCGCCTGCCGCTCCCTCTCCTCGCGGATCGCAGCCTCTGCCGCCCGAGCGCCGTTACGTGCGCCCGAGCGGCGCTGCGAGTAGGTGGCCATCAGATCCACTGACCCTTCTTCAGCTCGACCGCCTGGCCGAGGGCGATCAGGTCGCGGGCCTTGTCGGCGCTGATGGTCTTCCAGCCGGTGTGGCTCCAGACGCATGCGCGCTTGGCGGTGAATCGGACTTCGAGGATCTGGTTGCTGTTCATGTAGTAATCGTAGCACTCGTCGCCACGATTGCATAGCCCCAATCGCCATGAAACTTCTACGAAAGGCACCACCATGACCCGCAAGATCCTCGCCACCCTCGCCGCCACCGTCCTCGCGCTGACCGCTCTCGCTGCCACGGCCCCTACCGCACACGCCAAGGACACCTCCTGGGGTCGCGTCCAGCACAAGGACACCTCGTGGGGCTGAGATGACGAAACCCACCGCCTTCGCCCTCGGCATCACCCTCGGAGCCCTCGCGCTCCCCCTCGGCTACAACCTCGGCTGCCGTCTCGCCGGCAGACATCACCTCGCCATCAAGGAGAACTGATGCACTCCACCGTCCTGCCGTACCTCAAGGCATACGCAGCCCTCATCGGCTCCATTGCCACCGCCCTGCTCGCTGTCTACGCCTCCGACTCGTCGGCCGGTCAGGTGCTGACCGTCGTCTCGGTCATCGCCACCGCTGTCGCTACGTGGGCCGTTCCGAACCTCGACCCGCAGGCCGAGCACCAGACCGAGTCGGTTCAGCCGCCGACTGCCTGACCACCCACCCTCTCGGGCTGCCACCCATATAGGAGAACGCCATGGCCCTCACCATCTCAGCCGCCGCCGCCCAGGCGATGGCCGCTGCACTCGCGACCGACATCGGCTCGGCTGCCACCATCGAGATCCGCACGGGCACCAAGCCCGCCACCCCGGAGACCGCCGCGTCGGGCACCCTGCTCGCCACCGTCGCCATCTCCGGATCGTTCACCGCAGCGAGCGGCAGCATCACCGCAGCCGACCCCGCCTCGGTCACCGTCGCGGCGTCCGGCACTGCCGGCCACTTCCGCGTGAAGACGTCGGGCGGCACCGCGAAGATCGACGGCACGGTCGGCACGTCGGGCGCTGACATGAACCTGTCATCCGTCGCCCTCGTGTCGGGCGGCACCGTCGACCTGGGCGTGCCCACCTTCACTATCCCTGTCGCCTGAGCTGACTCGTGGCTACCCCTCCGACTCGGGCAGCGTTCGCGTCCCCGGCGTCGGGGAACTACACGACCTCGGGCACATCCAAGGTCACGACCGCCTTCAACGTCACGGCCGGCGACCTCATCGTGGTCGTCTGCTCGTCGGAACAGGCGGGCACGAACAGTGCCGTCACGCCGACCGCTTCGGGTGGATCGGTGACGTGGACGCTGCGGGCCTCGCAGACCGCGGGCACCACCAACCAATCGGGTGCGTGGTGCTGGACGGGCGCTGTCGGCGCCACTGCGACGGGCATCACCGTCACTGTCCCGCGACCCAACACGGGCACGACGCTGTGGTGGGGCTGCTCGGCGACCGTGTGGAGTGGTCACGGCGGCGTGGGGGCTGCGATCTCGGCGACCACGGGAACCACCTCCAGCACCGCTCAGACCACGACAGCGGCCCTCGCAGCGAACAGTGCCGTCCAGATCGCGATGAGCGACTGGAACGCTGTCGCGCTCGCTACTCGCACCTGGCAGACCGTCAACGGCTCAGCCATGACGGAGAGCCTGTACGTCAACGGCGCATCCCACGCCACGGCGCTCGGCGGGTTCCGCACTGACGTCGGGGCCGCGGGCACGAAGGTCGTCGGCCTCACCACCCCGGCAACCCTGCGCTGGGTGATGGTGGGCGTCGAGATCCTGGGCGCCAGCGGAGGCAGCACCACCACCGGCACCCTGTCGGCGAGCGTCCCTCGCGTGACGTCGAGCATCGCCGGGACCACCACCGTCCCCTCGACGTCCGGCATCCTCATCGCGTCGACCCTGCTCGCGACCGCCTCTCTTGCCGGCACCACGACCTCGCCCTCTATCGCGGGCACGGTCTCGGCGTCGACACCCGTCATGACTTCGGCTATCGCTGGCACCGCGACTGTTCCGACCTACGCGGGCACCCTGTCGGCCAGCGTCCCCGTCACGACCGGCTCGCTCAACGGGACTGCCAGTGTCCCGAGCTCGTCGGGGTCGATCGCCGCATCCACACCGCGCGCCACGTCGTCGGCTGCTGGAACGGTCACCGCGCCCGTCTACAGCGGAGCAACCTCGGGCAGCGTCCCGGCAACCACCGGCAGCGCGTCCGGTACGACAGCGGTCCCCGTCTACTCGGGCACACTCACGACCGCCATCCCGCCGACACGCTCCACCATCGCGGGCACCGTCACCAACCCGGCAGGCTCCGCAGCACTGTCGGGCACCGTTCCCCGCGCCACCTCGTCGATAGCGGGGTCGGTCTCTGCGCCCGTGTGGACTGCCACCCTCGCCGCGCAGGTCGCTCGAGCCACAAGCACGATGATCGGCACCGTCACCCCTCCCGTGTTCGCGGGGACGATCACGGGCACGCTTCCCGACGTCACGGGGTCGACCACCGGCACCGCGACCTCGCCGACCGGATCCGGCTCCCTGGCCGCCTCCACGCCCCGGCTGTCGGCGTCGCTCACTGGATCCGTGCTGGACGCACCGCCCACCGAGTTCACCGGCCGCATCCTCAAGGCCACCGTCGCAGCCCCCACCGCAGTCGGCGTCATCGTCCTACCCGCCTCGACTGGCGACATCGTGTCGCAGCGGATCTCGGGTCGCCTATCCATCCTTCGCGCTCGAGGAGTCATCACATGAAGTTCGATGCCGGAACCCGCACCCGTCTCCTCGTGAAGATGGAGCTCGACTTCGACCCGACCGGCTCCACGGTGGAGGTCAAGGTCGACTCCACCTGGCATCCCGCGACGTGGCAGGACTCCCCGGTCCAGTCGGGTGGCAAGTGGACGCAGACAGCCCGCACCACGGACTACTTCGCCGGCCCCGAGGTTGCGAACCCGGCCGGGGCGACCGTCCTCGGCATCTCTCCTGCCCGCCACCTCACCCAGACGCGCGTCACCTCGGGCTCCGACGTGATCGTGGCCGACTCGACACCCCTCGACGTCGGCTGACCCGCTCCACCCAATCAAGGGCCTCGCCAACAGAGAACGGACCGCCCACATGCCCCTCAGCACCGCCACCATCACCTTCGACATCTCCGACCAGCTCGGCACCGACTACGACCGCCGCCGAGGAATCCGCGGATGGATCGACACCAACATCCCCAACGACACCGTGGTCGACGTCGACGGCAACAAGATCCGCCTCGGCTCCGGCAAGGTCACCTTCAACGACGACGGCACCGGGTCGTTCACCGTCTGGACGCCCGGCACCGGCTCCAACCCCGCGTCGTGGCAGACCTACTTCCATGTGGAGTACGTCGACTCCGGCAACCACGCGAAGGGCCGCGCGACCCGCACGTTCGGGCCGTTCACCATCACCGCGAACGCCGACCTTGCTGACCTCATCGAGGAGCAGGAGGTGCCGCCCGACTTCGACTCGGTCGGATTCCTCGCCCAGGCCGAGGCGCTGCGCGACGAGCAGCTCGCCATCGCCGCGGGGGACATCTCGGCCACGATCTCCGCAGAAGTGGGCGACGCCCTTGCAGATGCCCCATTCACCTCCCGCTACGCGATCCTTGGCTCCGGCACCAGCCAGCGCGTCGGCGTAGGCACCACCGACCCGGCGACGAAGAACTACGGCACGCGCGCCGCCGCCCGACTGGGTGCCGACCTCGCCGTCACGGTCGGCGACACCAACGCCGGAGCATCAGGTGCCAACTCCACGCAGCTCCTGTCCTACCTCCCCGGCTGGCTGGCCGACCGCCGACCCCACGTCGTCACCATCGAACTCCCCATCAACGACGTCAACCTGTCGAACGCCGTGGCGCGCGCGACCACCATCGCCAACCTCGGCAAGCAGATCGGCCTCGTCCGGCTCGCGGGCGGCACCCCCGTCCTCGTCATCACCCCGGCCATCAACCCGTGGGCCTACGGAAACGTGGGCCAGCAGACCGACGCCACACAGCTCGCCTACTCGACCCTGCGCGCCGACGCCCTCACGCTCGCCGCGTCGCTCCGCGTCCCCGTGGCAGACGGCCACCTGGCGATGCGTGCCATGGTCAACATCCTCGCGGACGGCGTGCACATGAACGACACGGGAGCCGACGCGCTCGGCAGGGTGGTCGCCGAGACCATCGAGGGAGCCCCGCCCGCCGACGTGTCGACCACTATCTTCTCCGACACGTTCTCATCGACACTGAGCGCCTCGTGGGTGCCGACCCTGGGCTCGTGGACCGTGGAATCGGGCAAGGCTCGCAGCGCCACCGGAGGCGACGGCGAGATCGCCCTGCGTGAGACCTCCCGTGCTGACCACGCCATCTTCGCCGACCTGTCGTGGGCCAGCGGCAGCATCGACGGCGGCATCGTCGCTCGGGGTGCTAGCGGCGGGACCGGCTACCTCGCCACCCTCTACCCCAACGGCGCCAACACCGACCTGCGGCTCTACTACCTGAGCGGCGGCGGCGCCACCCTCCTCACGCAAGAGGCATCCGTGTCGGTGAACGCGGCAGGCGCAAACCTCGGCATCACGGTCGGTGGCAACAACATCCTCGTCTGGCTCGACGGCATCCCCCGCCTGTCGTGCGCTTCCACCCTCGCCACCGGGACGAAGGTCGGCCTTCGCCAGCAGGCCAACACCGCGCTCCGGTTCGACAACGTGCGGGCGTCCTACTGACCCTTTCGCCCCGATAAGCAGCAGCCCCGTCCTCTTCGGAGGGCGGGGCTGTTCTGCGTTTGTGTCGACGGCACCGTGTGTCAGTTGATGTGTCACGGCCGATATACGTTTGGCCCGAAACTGTCTAAACATGCAGGTCAGCGAGGTGGGGCGACCGGGGCTCGAACCCGGGACCCAAGGATTATGAGTCCTCTGCTCTGACCGACTGAGCTACCGCCCCTCGGGGCGCACCCTAGGCGATGCGGGCCTCGACCTCGTACATGTGCTCCACGACGCGGAAGCCGAGCGCCGTGTTGGTGCGGTGCATCGCCGTGTTGGACGGCGCGGTCCACGTGTGCACGAGCCGGACGTCGTCGGGCAGGTCGGCGTAGTTGGCGGACTTGAGCGCGGCCCCCAACCGGTGGCCGCGGTGCTCGGGCATCACCAGCGTGTCGTCCTGCCAGCCGTAGTCGGTGCCGTGCGGGACGAAGAGCAGCGAGTAGCCGCCGAACGTGCCGTCCGCACGCCGGCGGGCGGCGGCCACGCGGACGTCGTACGCCCGCATGAGCCGTTCCTCCGACATGGCCAGCCGCGCGTCGTCGAGGACCTCGGGCTCGAGGTCGAGCTCCCCGGTCGGGACGTCGGCGTTCATCTGGTTGCGCATGGCGAGGTAGGCCTCGCGGTGCTCGTCGGGGCAGCGCCCACGCCAGGTGACGACGTCGTACGCCGGGTCGACGGGCGACGTGGCGACGGGGAGGTCGGCGACGAGGTGGTCCTCACGGTGCTTGTCGACCGTGCCCATGGCCGCGGCGAACTCGCGGGCGGGTCCGGGCGCGGCGACGTCGACGGTCACCTCTCCCCCGACCCGGGTGCGGTCGGCGGCACGGGCGCGCTCCACCACGGCCTGCCACAGGGCGCGGCCGACACCGCGGCGCCAATGGGTGGGCAGCACCTGCACCTCGGCCCACGCGACGTCGGTGTTCTCGCTCAGCGGCAGCTCGAGCTCCGCGACCCCGACGACCTCGCCGCCCTCGACCGCCTGCAGCCACGTGCGGGCGTAGTGGGTGCTCGGCGAGGTGGCCGTGACCTCGAAGGCGGCCGCCGTGGTGACCAGCGCGTGCGGCCGGTCCGACCGGGCCGCCCGCTCCATCACGTCGTGCCACGCGGCCCGCGCCGCCTGGTCGGTCGTGTCGAGCTCCACGATCTGCACGTCGGTGTCCACCGGCACATCCGACCGCACCCGCCGGCCGACGGGCAACCGGGATTCGGACGTTCGACTTCGCGTCCGCCGCCCGGCATGGGACAGTGACGCGTCTCGGAAGCGGCTCGGGTACGGGAGGACCTCGGTGGCCAAGGATCGGTCTGCTCTGTTGTCCCCGTCGCAGCGTCACCTCGTGACGCGCTTCGGCTACGGCATCGACGCAACGCTCGCGCGCGACGTACGCCGTGCCGGCGGGGCGCCCGCATGGTTCGAGCAGCAGCTCACCCGCCCGGGCTCGTTCCCGGACGGGTCTGCTGACGCCGTCCGACGGTGGTGGCCCGACCTCGACCGGCGGCCCTCCGACCTCTGGCAGCGCCAGGTCCAGGAGGTCCGCGGCGGCTGGCAGGTCATGGAGGACTACGGCCGCTGGCTGCTCGTGCGGCGCATCCGCACGCGGCGCCCGGTGCTGGAGAAGATGACCGAGTTCTGGGAGGCGATGCTCCACGTGCCGGTGAGCGGCGACGCCCACTTCACCTGGCGGGTGGACTACGGCGACACGGTCAGGCGCCACGCGCTCGGCCGCTTCGACGAGCTCCTGGCCGCGACCACGACCCACCCGGCGATGCTGATCTTCCTCTCCGCCGCGACCTCGACCAAGCGCGCCCCCAACGAGAACCTCGGGCGCGAGCTGCTCGAGCTGCACACCCTCGGCGCGGGCACCTACGACGAGGACGACGTCAAGGCGTCGGCGCGGATCCTGACCGGCCACCACGTCGACCTCTGGGAGTCGTGGAAGGCGTCGTACGTCAAGGAGGACCACGCGACCGGCAAGGTGCAGGTCAAGGGGTTCACCCACAAGAACCGCAAGGCCGACGGCCGCGAGGTCACCCGGGAGTACCTCCGCTACCTCGCGCACCACCCGCTGACCGCCCAGCACGTCTGCGAGCGGCTGGCGACCAAGTTCGTGCGCGACGACCCGCCGCGATCGCTGGTGAAGCGGCTGGCGAAGGTCTACCTGAAGAACGACACCGCGATCGTGCCGGTGCTGCGCGCGCTGGTGGCCAGCAAGGAGTTCCGGTCCTCCGCGGGCGACAAGCTGCGCGACCCGGGCGAGGACGTCGTCGCCACCTATCGCGCCCTGGGCGTCGATGTAGGCCGACCGAGCCGCAACGACTCCGCGTCCAACGCGATCCTCTGGCAGGCATCCCGCCTGGGCCTCAGCCCCCATGCCTGGCCGCGACCCGACGGCACTCCCGTCACCGACCGGGTGTGGGCCTCGCCCTCGCGCGCGCTCGGCTCGATGGACCTGCACTACTCGATGGCCGGCGGGTGGTGGCCCTCCGAGGGCATCCGCTACCGCACGCCGGGTGCGTGGGTGCCGTCGAAGAAGCCGGTGCGCTTCGAGGACCTCGTCGACGCGGTCAGCCGCGACCTGCTGCACCGGCCCGCGAGTAAGCGCCTCGTGCAGACGGCGACCATCGCCACCGGCTGCAAGGCCCGGGAGAAGATCGACCGCGACCACGCCCTCTACCAGTGGGGCTTCCCGCGCCTGCTGGCCGCCGTCCTCGACTCCCCCGACCACCTGGCGTGCTGACATGACTGCTTCCCACCCGACCCCTGCCGTCCCCGCCGCTCCGGGGGCCCGACCCTGCGGCTGCCCCGACTACGACGAGGCGCGACTGGCCCTGAGCCGACGCGCACTGCTCGGCACCGCCCTCGCCGGCGGCGCCGTCGCGCTCGGCCCGTCGCTCACGGGCGCCGGCCCGTCGGCGTACGCCGTCACCGGCCGCAGCGCAGCCGGGCTGGCCGCGCCGGGCGGCTCCGTGCTGGTGATCCTCTCGCTGCGTGGCGCGGCCGACGGCCTCTCGCTCGTCGTCCCGCACGCCGACCCGGTCTACTACGCCGCGCGACCGCGCCTGGCGATCCCCCACACCGCGCTGCTCGCACCGGACGCGATGTTCGGGCTGCACCCCGCCCTGGCCCCGCTGCTGCCGATGTGGGACGCCGGCACGCTGGCCGCCGTGCACGCCACCGGCATGGCCGCACCCAACCGGTCGCACTTCGCGGCCATGGAGGCCATCGAGGACGCCGCCCCCGGCTCGTCCGAGCGCACCGGCTGGCTCAACCGCCTGCTGGGCGAGCTGCCCGGCACGTCGCCGCTGCAGGGCACGGCGATGGGCAACCAGGCGCCGACCTCGCTCTTCGGCGCGCAGCCGGCCTTCGTGGTCGGCCGGGTCGACCAGGCCAAGGTCGCGGGCGCCGACGAGGAGGGCCGCCGGCTGGCGTCCCTGGCGCACGCGTGGCGCGGCAGCAGCCCGATGAGCCGCGCGGTGCGCGACGCGATCTCGGGGGCGCAGACCTTCGGTGCCGCCCGGGACACCCCGGCCGGCGCGCCTGCCACCGCGTACCCCTCCAGCGGGCTGGGCCAGGCACTGTCGGACGTCTCCCGGATCGTGCGGTCCGGCGTCGGCACCGAGGTGATCACCGTCGACCAGGGCGACTGGGACATGCACACCGACGCGGGCACGCTCGAGTGGGGCGACATGGTGCGCAACGCCTCCGACCTGGCGAGCTCGATCGCGGCGTTCTTCTCCGACCTCGGACCGGCCGCCGAGCGGGTCACCCTCGTGACCCTGAGCGAGTTCGGCCGCAGGGTGCGGGAGAACGACGACTACGGCACCGACCACGGCTTCGGCAACGTCATGTTCGTCGCCGGCGCCGGGGTGCGGGGCGGCCGCTACTACGGCTCGTGGCCGGGCCTGTCCGACACGCCGGACGCCGACCTCCTGGTCACCACCGACTACCGCAGCGTGCTCGCCGAGGTCGTCACCCGACGCTTCGGCGTCTCGGTCGCGCAGGTCTTCCCGGGCTTCGCCCCGCAGGCCGTCGGCGTGATGGCCTGACGGTGTCCCCGTCCCCGCAGGCGGTCAGACGACCTGCACGGGGTGGCGCACGACGGCGTCGAAGAAGTAGCCCTGGGTGTTGAAGGCGGCCACGAGCGGCTGGGTGCGGCCCTGCTCGTCGGTCGCCCGGGCGAGCAGCTCGTGGCGCCCGGGGCGCGGGTTGGCCCAGCGCACCGACCACTGCGTCCAGCCTTCGTCCTCGCGGGACCGGCGGTCCAGGACGGCGGGGCGCCACCTGGCACCGCCGTCGAGGCTCACCGAGACGCGCGTGATCCGGCCGGCGCCGCTCCACGACCGACCGGTCAGGGTGACGGGGCGTGACGGCAGCACCTGCTCGGGGGCCAGCTCCCACGCGGAGCGCACCGGGTTGACCGTCAACGGCGGGGAGTCGACCGGCCAGTCGGGGCCGACCATCCGGTAGAAGGTGGTGTTCCACGGCGACGTCAGCTGCGTCGTCGACACCTCCAGCGACCCGAGCCACTTGATGCTCGCGATGCCGACCCAGCCGGGCAGCACCAGTCGGAGCGGGTAGCCGTGGTCGGGCAGCAGGTCCTCGCCGTTGATCCCCCACGCGAGCAGCGCGTCGTCGAGCGCCTTCTCCACCGGGAACGGACGACGCACCCGGCCGTAGTCCGTGCCGCCCGAGACGAAGGGGTCGTCGAGCCCGGTGGCCTGGATGGACACCGCGTCCGGCGACAGCCCGACGGAGGCGAGCACGTCGCGCAGGCGTACGCCGCTCCAGCGCACGGTGCCGACGGCGCCGAGGGTCCAGGCGGTGCCGGAGACGGTCTGCCCCTGCTGGGTCCGGAAGTAGCTGCGACCGTTGCCGGTGCACTCCACCACGGCGGTGAGCTCGTGGTGGGGCAGCCGCTGGAGGTCGGCGAACGACAGGCTGAGCGCCTCGCCCTCCCCCCTCGGCGTCGCCAGACCGTCGCCGTGCACGCGCAGCGCGTAGGTCGACCGGTCGACCTGAGGGGTGCGGGTGTGGTTGCGCACGAACAGGCGGGACTGGGGCGTGAGGTAGCGCTGCGGGTCGACCGAGGCCCAGCGCATCTCGGCGTTGGTCCCGAAGTCGGTGAAGTAGGCCGGCGGGGTGGGCTTGAGGATGAACGGCGACGCAGCGGAGACGGGGGCTGCGCGCCACACGGAGGTGGGGACGACTGCGGCGCCGGCGAGCGCAGCGGCGGCGGTGAGGAATCCACGTCGGGTCGGCGCGTACGAGGTCATGGGCCGACCATATAGGAGTAAGTCGTTCGTTTCACTACACAACTCACGCCGGCAGACACGTCGTCCTCGCGGTGCCATGCTCGGTGCATGACCGCCGAACGACCCACGCCCCCATCCTTCGAAGCGCTGCCCGAGGACTGGCAGAGCGCCCTGTTCGTCGTGGCGCACCCCGACGACATCGAGTACGGCGCGGCCGCCGCGGTCGCGCGGTGGACCGGCCAGGGGAAGAAGGTCGTCTACTGCATGGTGACCAGCGGCGAGGCCGGGATCGACGGGATCCACCCCGACGAGTGCGGGCCCCTGCGTGAGGCGGAGGAGATCGCGTCCGCCGCCGCCGTCGGCGTCGACGAGGTGCTGTTCCTGCGCTTGCCCGACGGGATCCTGGAGTACGGCGTCGAGCTGCGGCGCGCGCTCGCGAAGGTCGTGCGGGAGCAGCGACCCGACGTCGCGCTGACCATCAACTTCCGCGAGACGTTCGGCGGCACCAACCTCAACCAGGCCGACCACATCGCCGTGGGCAAGGCGCTCCTCGACGCGGTCCGCGACGCCGGGAACCGCTGGGTGTTCCCCGAGCAGCTGACCGACGGGCTCGAGCCGTGGGGCGGCGTGAAGGCGGTCTGGGCGGGAGGGTCACCGCAGGCGACGCACGCGGTGGACGTCACCGACACGTTCGCGGCCGGGGTCGCCTCCCTGAAGGAGCACCGGGCCTACATCGAGGGGCTCGGCTGGGAGGGCTGGGACCCCGAGGAGTTCCTCGACGGGATCCTCCGCGGTGGTGGCCAGGGGCTCGGCGTCACCCACGCCTCGACGTTCGAGGTGTTTCCCCTGGGCTGGGGCTGACGGTCCCCCGCCCGAACCGCCGCCTGCCCCGGCGCGGCTCCCGCGCACCCGCACCGGCGAACCGCGCCCCCACCAGCGGCGGCGGGGTCGGTGCGGCCTCCACGACGACCTCGTCGGGCGTCTCGTGGACGGCCGCCGGGTGGGCTGCAGTGGACTCGTCCTGCGTCGGCACCGACGACAGGTCGTGGTCCGCCAGGATCGCGCGCACCTCGTCGATCGTCGCGAGCAGCGCGTGCTCGTCCGTCTCGTCCGTGCACGCCACCATCGCGTGGCGACCGAGCGACGCGCCGACCACGAACGCCTGCTCGAACCGCAGCCGGACGAAGCCGGCCACGTGCTGGTCCTCCAGCGAGCGCAGGATCGCGAGCATGCGGTTTCCCACCTCGTCGAGATGACGCCTCGCCGCCCCGTCCCCGGCCGTGGCGACGACGCGCGACCCGGCCGTGACGACGCCTGCCCAGCGGACGCCGTCGACGGACTGGAGCCGGTCGACGCAGTGGATGACCGTGGCCGTGGCGTCCGCACCGCCGACCACCATGAAGGTCGGCACGGTGCGGGCCTCGGCGGGCGCGAGCACTGCCCGGTAGGTGCCCTCCCCGGCGGGGGTCCAGGTCACCCCGACCGTCAGGCGGCGCGTGCCCACCGCCTCCAGGGCGCGCAGGTCGCCGGCCTCGACCAGCTCCCCTGCGCGGCGGGCCAGCCGGCCCGTGTAGGGCAGGGCGGCGGCGAGCGCACCTGCTGCACCGTCGTCACCGACCAMGGTTCCGTCCGGGCGTACGACGAACTCGCGAGGGTCGTGGCCCTCCATCGGTCCTGCGCTCATGGCGCCACCCTGACCCAGCCCGGCGTCGGACGGAGGCGGCGTAACGCACAGTTCACACGCGACCGCGGAAGCGTTACGCCACGGCAATCCGCCGCACCGGCCGGGGGCTGAGGCCAGGGCAGCGGCTAAGGAGCCGAGCCCGGCAGGGTGCCCGTCTCGACCACCTGCTGGGCCACGGCGAAGAGCTTGATGTTCTGCTGGGACGAGAGCCGCTTGAGCACGGCGAAGGCCTGGTCCGAGGTCAGCGCGAATCGCTCGCGCAGGATCCCGGTCGCCTCGCCGATCAGCTGCCGGCTCGTCAGGGCGGTGTGCATCTGGTCGTGCCGCACGGTCGCACTGAGGGCCACGGAAGCGTGCGCCGCCGCGACGAGGCCGTCGAGCTTGTCCTCGTGGTCGAAGGCGTCGGGCTCGTAGGCGTAGAGGTTGAGCATGCCGATGCTGTCGTCCTCGACGAACAACCGGAAGCCCAGGTAGGCCCGCACCCCCGTCCGGTCGACCACCTCGCTCCCCCACCGCGGCCACCGGGCGTCCCTGCTGAGGTCGCCCACCGAGACCACGTCGACGGCCGGATTCCCGCTCATGGACGGTCCTTCGGCGAGGTCGTGCTGCAGGTCGTCCATGACCTGCAACGACGCATGCGTGTGGGCGCAGGTGTCGTTGCGTCCCGGCCGCAGCACGCAGACCCCGGCGACGTCGCAGGCGTCGATCAGGTCGACGGCCATCGTCGCGATGCGTTGCAGGGTGTCGGCGGGGTGCCGGGCCGCCGACATCTCCCGGGCGGCCTCGGCCAACCGCCGTCCGAACTCATGACGATCCATCCTCACGCATTCCCTCCGGCGGTTCGACCCCGACCGCATCGTATAGATGCACCGGTGGACCCCGAGCCGTCAGGCGGAGGGGACGGCCCGGGCGGCCGCTTCTTGACCGCCCGGGCCTGGGTCCCCTGCGAAGTCGCGACGCCGCAGGGACCTGGCCCGCAGTACCCGGATGCGCCGCAATGATCCGCTCCGGGCACGAGTGGGCTGCCTCACCCGGGAGGGATGAGGTGGAGCGTTGCTGCGCTGGCTAGCGTGTCCGGCGCGACGGACGTGGATGGGCTGGTGACCGGGTGCACTTCCTGCACAGCAACCCGCAGCGTCTCGCAGCAGAGTTCTTCGGCACGCTCTGGCTGGCCTTCGGCGGCTGCGGCGCGGCTGTGCTCGCGAGCGAGAACGTCCAGTGGCTCGCGACGTTGTTCGGCGAGGGTGAGCCCGAAACCCCGCTCGAGGTGGCGACAGAGGGATGACCAGGCCGTAGCCGGCCGAGAATGGGTGGCGATGGAGGATCCGGCCGCGCAAGCGACTCGAAGTGCCAGCCTGCGAGGGCGCGCCTCGCTGCTGGGGTGGGTGACGGCGGGGCTCGTCGTGCTCAGCCTGGTGCTGCTTGCGGTCGCGGCGTGGCAGCTCACGACGGTGGACGGCCGGGAGACCATCTCGGACACGGCTGTCCTCCCTCTGAGCGTGGAGTTCAGACCTCCCGGGCTGGCCGTGTTCCTGGCTGCCGTCGCGCTGGTCGCGGCCACCTTCCTCGCCCTGGCCGCGCTCGAGACGGCCACGGCGATGCAGGTCCTCAACCGCGACCGCCGCATCCCTCCCCCACTGCCGGCGCACCTGCAGCAGGCCCGCAGATGGACCTTGGGACCGATTGCTGTCCGCAGCCTGGCCATGGAGCACCCACCGGAGTGGCCGGCCCTCGCCGTCCCGAGCGAGGACCTGCCACCAGGCACCCGTCTGCGCTGCACCGTCCTGGTGCCCGCCCATGACGAGGAGGCCGTCATCGGCGCCACCCTGCGCTCGCTGGCCGACCAGACCCGGCGTCCGGACCGGATCATCGTGATCGCCGACAACTGCACCGACGCCACGGGCGAGCTGGCACGTGCCTGCGGGGTGGAGGTGGTGGAGAGCGTCGGCAACACCGAGAAGAAGGCCGGCGCGCTCAACCAGCAGCTCGCGCTGCTCCTGCCCTCGCTCGACGCCGAGGACGTCGTCCTGGTCATGGATGCCGACTCGACGATCTCCCCGGACTTCCTGGAGACCGCACTCGGCCTGCTCGAGGACGACGCAGACCTGATGGCGGTCGGCGGGCTCTTCTTCGGCGAGGGGGGCGGTGGGCTGGTCGGGCAGCTCCAGCGCAACGAGTACGGCCGCTACCAGCGGATCGTCGCCCGCCGGCTCGACCGGGTCTTCGTGCTGACGGGCACCGCCTCGGTGATCCGCGGTTTCGCCCTGAGCGCCGTGGCCCAGGCCCGGGGCTCCCTGATCCCCGGCCCACCGGGCAAGGTGTACGACACGCTTGCGTTGACCGAGGACAACGAGCTCACGCTCGCCCTGAAGACGCTGGGCGCCCAGATGACCTCCCCGCACCAGTGCCGGGTCACCACCGAGGTCATGACCCGCTGGCGCGACCTCTGGCGGCAGCGCCTGCGCTGGCACCGAGGAGCCGTGGAGAACATCGGCGCGTACGGGTTCACCCGCGCGACCGCGATGTACTGGACGCAACAGCTCGCGCTGGGCTACGGCGTTGTCGCCCTGTGGTCCTACCTCCTCCTCCTGGCCATCACGCTCCTGGCGGCCGACAGCATCCGCTGGTCGCCCTTCTGGGTGGGCATCGGCCTGGTGTTCCTCCTCGAACGACTGGTCACCGTGTGGGCAGTCGGGTGGCGGGCCCGCGTGCTGGCCGTGCCCGTGGTGATCGAGCTCGCCTACGCCGCCTTCCTCCAGGCCTGCTTCGTGACGTCGATCGTCCAGATCGCCACCGGACGCAAGGCCGGGTGGAACTACGTCGCCCGCCCCGCTCTTCAGGCGGCGACGCTTCCGGTGCTCGTCGCGTTCGGCATCGTGCTCCCGAGCTCGGTCCTCCTGACGGACTGGTACCGGTCCCTCAGCATCTGGGTGGCGTTCAACACCCTCGTCTTCGTCGTCCTCAGCCTCCTGCAGCTGCTTCCGCCGCTGCGCCGCGACGCCCGGCGTGCCTGGTCCAGGCGGGGCGACGCCCACGAGCCTGCAGGGGACATGCGAAACGGCTCCTGACCTGCGTTGATGCAGGTCAGGAGCCGATTTCTACTGCTCCCCCGGTTGGACTCGAACCAACAACCCTCCGATTAACAGTCGAATGCTCTGCCAATTGAGCTACAGGGGATCGCTTGTGCAGCGAGGCGAAACCTTAGCAAGCCTCGACACCGCGGGTGAAATCAGGGCATCCCCACGTCACGACGGGCCAGCTCGAGCGCCTCGCTGGCCGCGGCACGGACCTCCGGGTCGTCGGGGTCGACCCCCTCGTCGTACTCGTAGACCCACTCGACACCACCCGCACCGGACGGTGCACGGCGCGCGATCACCCGCAGGCTGCGGCTCCGGCCGAGCGTCACGTGGCGCTGCAGCACGACGCTGGCGGTGACCCGCTCGCGGACCAGCTCGAGCAGCCGCCCCGGATCGGTGAGCGTGGCGGTGTGCACTGGTCGCTCCTCGCCCCAGCTGCCGACCTCGGAGAGCCGGAACGTGTCGGTGTCGCGGTCCCAGTTGGCCGCCTCGACCTGCTCCCAGGGCACCCGCCGGGTCTCGCCGTCCCGGACGACGTAGAACGCGTCACGGGTGCCGGCGAGGACCGCACCGTCGGTCGCGGTGGTCATGGCGAGCACCTTCTCGCCGCGCGGCACCGTCACGGACGGGACGAGCGAACGCCTCCGCCAGCTGATGGGCATCATCAGGACTGGCCTCCCGGCTGGCCCACGGCACCCTCGCGCAGCTTGCGGCGGTGCTGCTCCAGCATCACCAGCTCGCCGAACATGCGGTTGTAGTCGAGCGCCTGGTCGACGGGGTTGGTGCGCTGGAGGCGGGCCTTGACGTCGGCGATGCGCCGGGAGGTGGTGAGCTCCTGGAGCCGGTAGACGTAGGCGACGGCGAACGTCGGGTTCGGGTCCGTGGTGCCGCGGACCGGCTCGACCCCGAGCTCGGTGACCGCCGCGACGACGGCGGGGTCGGTGGCCGACCCGCGCACCTTGGCGGCCCAGCCGGCGTCGTCGACGCCGGCGACGGGCCCGCCGGCCGCGGTCACCGCCTCCCAGACGCCCTGGAACGTCGGATGGGTGAAGTCGCCCGTGGTCACGTGGGCGGTCGTGCGGCCCACCCCGGCGGGGTGCTGGATGACGAGCTTGAGCAGCTCGCGCTCGATCAGGAACCGTGGGTCGGACAGGCTCGGCAGCGCCGGCCGGGCCGGCTCCGGCGCCTGAGGGGCGTCGCCGCCGCGGACCGGACGGCGCTCGTCCTTGGCGGCGGCGGCGGGGCGATCGGCTGCCCGACGCACCTCCGCCCGCACCTGGTCGAGGTCGACCCCGACCATGTGCGCGAGCTCGCGGGAGAACGTCTCGACCTTGGTCTTGTCGCGGATGCCGGCCACCAGCCCGGCGGCGTCGCGAAGCGCGTCGACGCGGCCGTCGGCGCGGTCGAGGTCGTAGCGGGTGAGGACGTTGTCGAGCGCGAAGCGGTAGAGCGGCTTGCGGCTCGCGACCAGCTCGCGCACGGCCTCGTCGCCCTCCTTGAGCCGCAGGTCGCAGGGGTCCATCCCCTCGGGGGCCACGGCGACGTAGGTCTGCGAGGCGAACACCTGGTCGCTGTCGAGCACCTTCATGGCCGCCTTCTGCCCGGCCGAGTCGCCGTCGAAGGTGAAGATCACCTCGCCGCTGGTGGTGTCGTGGTCGCCGAGGAAGCGGCGCAGCACCCGCGCGTGGTCCTGGCCGAAGGCCGTGCCGCACGAGGCCACCGCGGTCTTGACGCCCGCGAGGTGGCAGGCCATCACGTCGGTGTAGCCCTCGACGACGACGGCCTGCTGGGCGTCCTTCATCGCGGTGCGGGCCAGGTCGATGCCGTAGAGCACCTGGCTCTTCTTGTAGATCGCGGTCTCGGAGGTGTTGAGGTACTTCGCCTCGATGCGGTCGTCGTCGAAGATCCGGCGTGCGCCGAAGCCGATCGTGTCGCCGTTGGCCTCCCGGATCGGCCACACCAGGCGGCCGCGGAAGCGGTCGTAGTGGGAACGCCCCAGCGCGACGAGACCGGCCGCGACCGACTCCTCGTCGCTGAACCGCCGACCGCGCAGGTGGCGCACCAGCGCCTCGCCGTCGCGGGGTGCGAAACCCACCCCGAAGGTCGCGGCCGCGGACTGGTCGAACCCGCGCTCGTGCAGGAACTGCCGCGCGACCACGGCGTCGGGGCCGGCCAGCTGCTCGGCGTAGAACTGCTGGGCGACCTTGTGCGCCTCGATCAGTCGGCCGCGGGCCGGTCCGCGGGGTCGTACGGGCTCGTCGTCGCCCTCCTCGCGGCGCAGCTGGACGCCGAACTTCTCGGCGAGCCGCTCGACGGACTCGGTGAAGGTGAGCCCGTCGACCTTCATCAGGAAGGAGATGACGTCACCGCCCTCGCCGCAGCCGAAGCAGTGGAAGAACTGGCGGGCCGGGTTGACGTTGAACGACGGCGTCTTCTCGTCGTGGAAGGGGCACAGGCCCTTGAGCGACCCGCCGCCCGCGCGCTTGAGCGTGACGTAGCCCGACACCACGTCGTCGATCCGCGCCTTCTCGCGCACCTCGGCGATGTCGTCGTCGCGAATCCGGCCTGCCACGCCGGGGAGTCTACGGGCGCCCTCCCACGAGCACGCCGGAGTCTCCACAACGGCTGCCGGCGCCCCGGATCCTCGCGTCCGGCCACCCCTTGGGGCGTACGTCGCTGGTGCCCCGTGGGTGCGTCTGGGAAGGTCGAAGCATGACCGCTCAGCACGGCGCTCCAGAGGGTCAGACCCAGGACCAGACCCTCGGCGCACTCGTCCACCAGCTCACCCAGCAGGTCCCCGAGCTCATCCGCTCGGAGATGCGCCTCGCCCAGGCGGAGGTCGCGCAGAAGGGCAAGCGCGCAGGCGTCGGGATCGGCATGTTCAGCGTCGCCGGCCTGCTCGCGTTCTTCGCGTTCGGGTCGATCGTGGCGACCGCGATCCTCGCCCTCTCGCTCGTCGTCGACGCCTGGCTGGCCGCCCTCATCGTGGCGCTCGTCCTGCTCGCCGGCGCCGCCGTGGTCGGCATGGTCGGCAAGAACAAGGTCGCCGAGGCCGGACCCCCCGCCCCCGAGCGGGCGATCCAGGGGCTGAAGGAGGACATCGCGACGGTGAAGGGAGACCACCATGAGTGACCAGACGCCGGAGAAGACGCCGGAGCAGCTCGAGGCCGAGATCGCACTGCAGCGCGAGCAGCTGGCCGGGACCGTCGACCAGCTCGCCGCCAAGCTCGACGTGAAGTCGCAGGCGCAGCAGCGGGTGGCCTCGCTCAAGGACGCCGCCACGACCGACACCGGCCAGCCCCGCACCGAGGTGCTCGCGGCCGCCGGCTCGCTCGTGGCGATGGTCGTGGTGCTGCTGCTGTGGCGGCGCCGCGGCGACCACTGAGCACCACCGCGGGCACCACACCGCACACAGAAGCCACACCAGGGAAGGGAGACCCCATGAATAAGCTCATGCTGCTCGTCGCCGGAGGTGTCGGCTACGTGCTCGGCACGCGTGCGGGCCGGGAACGCTACGAACAGATCAAGAAGGCGGCCACCCGCGTCAAGGAGGACCCGCGGGTCCAGGAGAAGGCGCACCAGGCGGCCGACCTCGCCAAGGACAAGGCCCCCGTCGTCAAGGACAAGGTCGCCGCGGCGGCCAGCACGGCGGCCGACAAGGTGACGCCCTCGGGCGGCAGCGGCGACCACCGCTCCGACCTCGAGGAACAGCTGCACCCCGACAGCACGGCCCGCCAGGACGACCCGTACCCGCAGGGCAACCTGCCGTAGGTCGTCGCACGCACGCCTGAAAGGGGCCCGGCCATCTGGCCGGGCCCTTTTCAGGTGAGCGCGGCGTGACGTGCGACGGCGCTGGCGTCGGTCAGTGACGCGACCTGGTCGACGACCACGCGTCGCCGCTCGGCGTCGTCGTCTGCGTGCTCCCAGTCCTCGACGAAGACCGGGTCGAGGCCGTCGACCCCGCGCGCCCACAGCGCCTCGACGAGCTCCGCGACGAGCTGGCGCTGGCGTTGCATCAGCGCCACCCGGTCGTCGGCCTGCATCACGTAGTGGGCGGCGATCCCCTTGAGGACCCCGATCTCGACCTCGGTGGCCTCGGGCACCACCAGGTCGGCGCGGTGCCGCACGGGCGGCTCCCCCGCCGTCGCGGCGAAGGTCGCCTGCTGCACGCTGCCGCAGAAGCGGCCGATGAGGTCGCTGGTGAGGTTCTTGATCGCGGCGAGGCTGCGCCTGCTCCCGTCGTACGACGACCGGGGCCAGCTGCCCACCGCCCGCAGGTCG
This sequence comes from Nocardioides sp. P4_G10, assembly GCF_056401175.1. NCBI lineage: Bacteria > Bacillati > Actinomycetota > Actinomycetes > Propionibacteriales > Nocardioidaceae > Nocardioides > Nocardioides sp. P4_G10. The sequence goes on from NZ_JBFUJV010000003.1 coordinate 62,281, forward strand.
GCCAGTGCCACGTCGAGGGCGGCGTCGTCGGCCCCGGGCAGGTACCACGAGCGGACGGTCTCCCAGAGAGCGTCGCGGTCGAGCCGGGTGAGGTCGAGGCGACCGGCCACGATGCCGTCCTCGACGTCGTGCACCGAGTAGGCGACGTCGTCGGCGAGGTCCATCACCTGGGCCTCCAAGCAGCGCCGGCGGCCCTCGACGCCCGACCGCACCCAGTCGAAGACCGGGCGGTCGTCGTCGTAGACACCGAACTTCACCACGACCCGCGGCGTGCCGTCGGCGTGGACCCCGTGGGGCCCGGTCGCCTCCGCCCGCGCCCAGGGGTACTTGGTGCAGGCGTCGAGCGTGGCGCGCGTCAGGTTGAGCCCGACCGAGCGACCGTCGGCGTCGAAGGTCTTCGACTCCAGCCGCGTCAGCAGGCGCAGGGTCTGCGCGTTGCCCTCGAAGCCGCCGCAGTCGGCGCTGAGCTCGGCCAGCACCCGCTCGCCGTTGTGGCCGAACGGCGGGTGGCCGAGGTCGTGGGCGAGCGCTGCGGTCTCCGCGATGTCGGGGTGCGTCCCGATGGCCCGGGCCAGGTCGCGGGCGACCTGCGCCACTTCGAGGCTGTGCGTGAGGCGGTTGCGGACGAAGTCGTCGGTCTGCGGTCCGACGACCTGCGTCTTGGCCGCGAGCCGGCGCGACGCCGCCGCATGGACGACGCGCGCCCGGTCGCGCTCGAACGCGAGGCGCACCGGCGCCTCCACCCGCTTGGGTGGCTCGGCGACGATGCGCTCGCGCGCCGAGTCGTCGTACGGGTCCTCGATGCTCATGGGCCGGTCAGCCTAGCGAGCGCCTCGGACGCCGGCGACGCCCCGCCTCAGTAGACCGTGACGTGCACGTGGTCGTAGTGGTTGGCGGTCGTCGAGCCACGGTCGGACATCCCGCGCCAGCCCTCGCCGGAGCGCTCCACGGACCAGATGTTCTGCGAGTAGATGATGTACTCGATGCCCAGCGAGGCGTAGTTGGCACGCAGGAAGTTCGCGATGGCCCAGCCGGTCTCACCGGTCACCATGATGTCGATGGCACGACCCTGGCCGTGCTCGCCGTCACCGCGCCACGTGCCGTAGCTGGTCACGGAGGGCCAGTTGGCGCACACCACGTCGTGGATGTCGTAGAGCGCCGCGTGACCGGCGTCGATGGACGAGCCGTTGGAGCAGACCCCGCCCAGGCTCGGGCCGGCGGGTTCCTTGGGCTCGGGCTTGGGCTTCTCGGCGCTGAGGTAGTCGGAGGTGACCCAGCGCGACTGGCCGTCGATGACGACCTGGGTGCGGCCGGCCTGCTTGCGGCCGGTCACGGACACCTGCTTGATGGCGCCGATGACGCCCAGCTGGTCGGACGCCTCGGACGGGCCGTCCCAGAGGTTGAGGACGTCGGTGGTCCACACGGCGTCGTCGACCTTCTCGGCCAGCTGGCGGGCCTTCCTGTTCACGCTACGGTCCTCGCGTGCCGCGGCGATCTTCTTGCGCGCGGCGGCCTCGGCCTTCGCGGCGGTGCGGATCTGCGAGCGCGAGACGGTGGTCGTCTCGCTGCGCCGACGGAGCGTGGTGTCGTCGACGGTTGCTCCGGCCGCCGGCTGGGAGGTGCCGGACGAGGCGAGCAGGTTGTCGTTGGTCGCCGGCTCGGCGGCGAGGACGCCCATGGTCACCGCGGACAGCGTCGCCACGACGGCGAGCGGTGCGGAGACGAGGACGGAACGGGGGATCCGAGACGGACGGGGGGTGGTAGCAGGGGCTTCCCGCTTGTGGCGATGCTGAGCCACAGCGCTGATCCTTTGCACTTGCTGACGGGGGACGTTGCGCCGATCCACGAGCCCGGAAACGGGGGAAGAACTCGTGCCCACGTCGACGCGATCATCGAGTGAAGCACAGGAAACTCGGCCTGTCCCAATCTTCCCCGGTAAATTCCAGCGTGTTCCGGCTCACCGTCACGGGATCCGTGCGTACGACGCCGGCGCCGCGGGATCAGCCCCCGGTGGTCTCGTCGACGTCCTCGCGCAGGTGCGCGCCGCGGCCGTCGGTGTCGTCGAGCCACCCGTCGGGGAGCACGACCCGCTTGCGTGGCGCCCCCTGTCGTCCGCGTGGCGTGCCGAGCTCGCGCTCGGGGAACGGCGCGGCGTCGTCGAGCCCCGAGAGCAGCTCGTCGAGGGAGGCGAGCGAGTCGACGAGGGCCAGCTGGTGGCGCAGCTCACCGCCGGCGGGGAACCCCTTGAGGTACCAGGTGATGTGCTTGCGGAACTCCTTGCAGCCCCGCTCCTCCCCCATGTGCTCGGACAGCAGCTCGGCGTGGCGACGCATCATCGCCTTGACCTCGCCGAGGACGGGGAGGGTGGCGACGTCCTCGCCGTGGAAGGCCGCGGCCAGGTCGCGGAAGAGCCACGGGCGCCCGAGGCAGCCACGGCCGACGACGACGCCCGCGGCGCCGGTCTGCTCGACCATCCGCAGCGCGTCGGCGGCCTCCCAGATGTCGCCGTTGCCGAGGACGGGGATGTCGACGTGGTCGACGAGGGCGGCGATGGCGTCCCAGTCGGCCTCGCCGGAGTAGGCCTGCTGCACGGTGCGCCCGTGCAGGGCGATCGCGGCGACACCGCTCTCCTGGGCGAGGCGGCCCGCGTCGAGGTAGGTCAGGTGGTCGTCGTCGAGGCCCTTGCGGGTCTTCATCGTCACCGGGACGTCGTACGGCGCCGCGGCGGCGACCGCGTGCTCGAGGATCTCGCCGAGGAGGCCGCGCTTCCACGGCAGCGCTCCCCCGCCGCCCTTGCGGGTCACCTTGGGCACCGGGCAGCCGAAGTTGAGGTCGACGTGGGCGACGCCGTGGTCGGCGCAGAGGATCTCCACGGCCTTGCCGATGTAGACCGGGTCGGTGCCGTAGAGCTGCACCGACCGCACCGTCTCCAGCTCGTCGAAGGTCAGCATCTTCTTCGTGACCTCGTCGCCCTCGACGAGGCCGCGGCTGGTGATCATCTCGGAGACGTAGAGCCCGGCGCCCTGCTCGGCGCAGAGGCGGCGGTAGGCGGCGTTGGTGATGCCGGCCATCGGCGCGAGCACGACGGGGGTGTCGACGCGCAGCGAGCCCAGGGTGAGGGAGTCGGGCACGACGGTCATGCCCCCATTGTCGGAGCCGGATCGGGCCCGGCCCAAATCAGCCGGGTCCGCGCGTCCGGCCGGTCTCCTGCTCGCAACGCGGGATCACCACATGAATCGCTCGAACGGCACCGAGATGTCGCTGCCGAAGTCCGAGGCCCGCTCGCAGTCGCGTCCCCCGACGGGACAGCGCACGAGCACCGCTCCGCGCGCCGTGGTCAGCTGGAAGACGTAGCTCGCATCGTCCTCGAAGCGCGCCGTCTGCTCGTGGTCGTTGATGATCGACCAGGTGTCCTCGGTGATCTTCGGACCGAACGCGATGTGGTCGACCAGCGAACCGTCGGCCATGGACCGTACGTCGAGGATGGCGCGGCTCGTGAAGCCGGAGCGGGTGATCCGCAGGCCGATCGCCGTCGCCCCGTCGGGCGAGACGTCGAGCGGCTGGAACGGGGCCGACCACGCCGGCACGACCGGCGCCGAGATCGGGGTGGGGCCGAAGTCGCGACCGGTGGTGCGCACGAACATCAGGTCGCGCCGGAGGTCGGCGTAGACCGCGGAGGTCGCGACCCGGGTGAAGCGCTCGTCGCCGGCCCAGTCGGCGACCCGGAGCCGGCCGAACTCGTTGTCGTACCAGGTGAGGACGTGACCCGCGTCGGCGTCGAACGGCTGGAAGAACGCGCCGCTGTAGCTGGTCCCGCCCAGCCTGCCGGTCGCGGTCGCGCGCAGCTGCGTCGTGCTCCCCCCGCGGTCGTAGGTGGTGGTCAACAGCTGGGCGCCGTCGCGGGAGAGCCGGAAGCCGACGTAGGAGTCGGCGTAGTAGGGCATCCGCGAGCGCGGCACCCGGACCGGCGCGGCGCCGGGGCGCACGAGGTCGACCGTGGCCTCGCCGGGACCGCTGGAGGAGTCGGCGCGCCGCCACGTCGCCACCGCCCACGCGGTGCCGACGGCGCCCAGGAGCGCGATCCGCTGGCGGCCGTGCGGGATGCCGACGCGGACGGTGGTGCCGTCCGCGGCGTGGATGACGCCGTCCTGGAGATGATCGACGGCCGCGTCCGGGCCGCGGTCCAGCTCCCGCGGGTCGATGGTCCGCGGTCCCGACGCCCGGTCACGGGTGCGGTCCTGGCTCGGGGCAGGGTCGGCCAGCGCCACCGGCGCGGTCGAGGCGGCCACCCCGGACAGCACCACCCCGAGCGCGGTCAGGGTCAGGAACGTGGCCGTACGACGACGCATGGTGATCCCCCGATCGTGGACCCTCCAGGTCCGGACCGCCCCAGCGTGCCACCGGCGCCGACGGGGCGCCAGAGCCCGGGGTCGGCGGGGTCAGCAGCCGACGAGGCGCTCCGCGAACCAGCGGGTGATGCCGTCGAGGCTGACCCGCTCCTGGGCCATCGAGTCGCGCTCGCGGATCGTGACCGCGTCGTCGTCGAGGGTCTCGAAGTCGACCGTCACGCAGAACGGCGTACCGATCTCGTCCTGGCGGCGGTAGCGGCGACCGATGGCGCCGGAGTCGTCGAAGTCGACGTTCCAGTTCTCGCGCAGCTCGGCGGCCAGCGCCTTCGCCTTGGGCGAGAGGTCGGCGTGGCGGCTCAGCGGGAGGACCGCGACCTTGACCGGCGCGAGGCGCGGGTCGAGCTTGAGCACGACGCGCTTGTCGACGCCGCCCTTGGTGTTGGGGGCCTCGTCCTCGGTGTAGGCGTCGATGAGGAACGCCATCAGCGAGCGGGTGAGACCGGCGGCCGGCTCGATGACGTAGGGCAGGTAGCGCTCGTCGGCGGCCTGGTCGTAGTAGGACAGGTCCTTGCCGGAGAACTCGCTGTGCTGCTTGAGGTCGAAGTCGGTGCGGTTGGCGATGCCCTCGAGCTCCTCGAAGTCACGACCGGAGAACCCGAAGCGGTACTCGATGTCGGTCGTGCCCTTGGAGTAGTGCGACAGCTTCTCCTGCGGGTGCTCGTAGTGGCGCAGGTTGTCGGGGTTGATGCCGAGGTCGACGTACCACTGGGTGCGCTGCTCGATCCAGTAGCGGAACCACTCGTCGTCCTCGCCGGGCTTGACGAAGAACTCCATCTCCATCTGCTCGAACTCGCGCGTGCGGAAGATGAAGTTGCCGGGGGTGATCTCGTTGCGGAAGCTCTTGCCCATCTGCGCGATGCCGAAGGGCGGCTTCTGGCGGCTCGAGGTCACCACGTTGGCGAAGTTGAGGAAGATGCCCTGCGCGGTCTCGGGCCGCAGGTAGTGCAGGCCGGACTCGTCCTCGATGACGCCGAGGTAGGTCTTGAGCATCATGTTGAAGTTGCGCGGCGCGGTCCACGCGTTGCGGGTGCCGCAGTTGGGGCAGGCGACCGACTCGTTGATGTCGACGGTGTCGGGGTCGTCGATGCCCTTCTTCGCCGCGTGGTCCTCCTGGAGGTGGTCCTCGCGGAAGCGCTTGTGGCACGACTGGCACTCCACGAGCGGGTCGCTGAAGGTGCTCAGGTGGCCGGAGGCCTCCCACGTGCGGGTGGGCAGGATGACGCTGGAGTCGAGGCCGACGACGTCGTCGCGTCGCGTCACCATGAACTTCCACCACTGGCGCTTGATGTTCTCCTTGAGCTCCACGCCGAGTGGGCCGTAGTCCCAGGCCGACTTCGTACCGCCGTAGATCTCACCGCAGGGGTAGACGAAACCTCGGCGCTTCGCGAGGGAGACGACGTTGTCCAGGGCGGTGGGAGCGGGCTTGGCCACGGTGCAGGTCCTTCAGGTGTGGGCAGGTCGGCAGGCTGGCTGCCGGCTCGGAGAAACGAACGGTCAGCCTATCGAGCGGGGGTGCGCCTCGTTGAGGTCGGTCCCCTCCTCGACCACCTCGTAGGCGCTGGGCTCGTCGAGCGCGTTCACCATCAGCGGCTGGATGTGCATCTTGCCCTCGTACGACCCCAGCGCGCGCCGGTAGGACCCGACGTTCTCCCAGCGCGTGGTCAGCACCCAGAGGGACGGGTCGTCGACGTTGCGGCCGACGTCGCCGCCGACCCATCCGGGCTTGGCGGCCAGGATGGCAAGTGCCTGCAGCAGGCCGGCGCGCAGCTCGCTCTCGGCTGCCGCGTCGGGCAAGGGCGTACGGAGGCGGGTGACGACGAGCACGGGCTCACCCTACGGCCCGCCGGTTTGACAACGGTTCTCAAAGAGCGTGAGAATCGTTCTCATGTTGTCCGCCACCCGACCGATCGCCCTCGCCATCGCCCTCGCCACCGCCCTCGCCTCGGCCGCTCTCCTTGCCGGCTGCGGCGGGTCCGACGACAGCGCCGGGAATGGTCGCTCGGCCGTCGCCGCGTTCTACCCGCTGGCCTGGGTGACCGGTCAGGTGGCGGGCGACGAGTGGGAGGTCACCAACCTCACCGGGCCGGGCACCGAGCCGCACGACCTGTCGCTCGACATCAAGCAGACCGCGACCCTCGCGGAGGCCGACCTGATCGTGCTCGAGCACGGCTTCCAGCCCGCGGTCGACGAGACGGTCGACGCCAACGCGCCCGACGCGGAGATCGTCGACGCGGCCGACGTGGTCGAGCTCATGCCCGCCTCCGAGCACGAGCACGAGCACGACGAGGCGGGCCACGACCACGGCGACCTCGACCCCCACTTCTGGCAGGACCCGCTGCTGATGGCCGACCTCGGTGACGCCGTGGCCGACCGGCTGGTCGAGCTCGACCCCGACGGCGCAGCGACGTACGAGGACAACGCGGCGGCGCTGCGCACGGAGCTGGAGGCCCTGGACCAGGAGTACGTCGACGGCCTGGCGACGTGCGAGCGCACGACGACCGTCGTCAGCCACGAGGCGTTCTCCTACCTCGCCCGCTACGGGCTGCAGTTCGAGGCGATCGCCGGCCTCTCCCCCGACGCCGAGCCGACGCCGGCCGACCTGGCCCGGCTCCAGCAGCTGATCACCGAGGACGGCATCACCACCGTCTTCTCCGAGCGCCTCGCCAGCAGCAAGATGGCCGACTCGCTCGCCGGCGACCTCGGCCTCGAGACCGCGGTGCTCGACCCGGTCGAGGGCCTCTCGGACGAGACGTCCGACGACGACTACCTTTCCCTCATGGGCCAGAACCTCGACGCGCTCCGGAAGGCCAACGGATGCCAGTGAGCCCCGGAGCACCTCCGGTCGAGGTCCGCGACGGGTCGGTCGCGATCGGCGGCCGCCCGATCCTGCGCGGGATCGACCTCACCGTCCGGTCCGGCGAGTTCCTGGCACTGATGGGCGCCAACGGCTCCGGCAAGTCGACCCTCGTGCGTGCGATCACCGGCCTGCTGCCGACGACGGGTGGCGGCATCTCCCTCTTCGGCACGCCGTACGCCGACTTCCGCGACTGGAAGCGGGTCGGCTTCGTGCCGCAGCGCGCGTCCGCGGCCAGCGGCGTACCTGCGACCGTCTGGGAGGTCGTCGCGTCGGGGCGCATCAGCCGGCGGCGCCCCTTCCTCCCACTCTCCCGCGAGGACCGGCGGGCGATCGCCGACGCGATCGACGTCGTCGGGCTGTCCGACCGCGCGGGCCTCGGCGTGTCCCAGCTGAGCGGCGGGCAGCAGCAGCGCGTCCTCATCGCTCGCGCACTGGCCGGCGAGCCCGACCTGCTGGTGCTCGACGAGCCCACCGCCGGGGTCGACCTCGGCAACCAGCGCGCCCTCGCCGACGCGCTCGCCACCTTCAAGGCCGGCGGCGCCACCATCGTGCTGGTCGCCCACGAGCTCGGTCCGATGGCGCCGCTGATCGACCGAGCGGTCGTGATGCGCGACGGCCGGATCGCCTACGACGGGCCCGCGCTCGACGAGGAGGACGCCCACGGGCACCACCACCCGCTGGCCGCCTCGCACGACCACGTCCCGCACGTGGGATCGCCGCTCGACGAGCTGGGCGGCGGACGATGAGCGACTTCGTCGACCTCTTCTCGCTGCCCTTCATGCAGCGTGCGCTCCTCGCCGCGCTGCTGACGGGCCTCGCCGCACCCGCGATCGGCACCTTCCTCGTGCAGCGCCGCCTCGCCCTGCTGGGGGACGGCATCGGCCACGTCGCCGTCACGGGTGTCGCGATCGGCCTGCTCACCAACACCTCCCCGACGTGGACGGCCGTCGTCGTCGCGGTCCTCGGCGCCGTCCTGATCGAGGTCATCCGCGAACGCGGCCACACCAACGGCGACGTCGCGCTGGCCCTGCTCTTCTACGGCGGCCTGGCCGGTGGCGTGCTGATCACCGGCCTCGCCGGACAGGGTGCGGCGCGGCTCCAGGAGTACCTCTTCGGGTCGCTCACCAGCATCACCGCCAGCGACGTGTGGTTCACGTTCGGCCTGACCGTGGTGCTGCTCGTGACCACGCTCGGCCTGCTCCCCCAGCTCTTCGCCGTCTCCAGCGACCCCGACTTCGCGCGAGTCGCCGGCCTGCGGGTGCGCCTCTACAACCTGCTGATCGCCGTGCTCGCCGCCGTGACCGTCACCGTCGCGATGCGCACGGTCGGCCTGCTGCTCGTGTCCGCATTGATGGTGGTGCCGGTCGCGACCGCCCAGCAGCTCGCCCGCTCGTTCCGTACGACGATCGCGGGCGCGATGGTCGTCGGCGTCCTCGCGGCCCTCGGCGGCCTGCTGCTGAGCGCGGCCCTGTCGTTCCGGGCCACTGTCGCGCCGGGGCCGACGATCGTGCTGCTCGCCCTCGCGATGTTCGCCTCCACCTGGCCCATCGGCGTGTGGCTGCGCAGGCGCCGCCGGATGCTCTCGCCGTTCGCGAGCGTCGAGGTGGCCACGCACACCGTCACCGACGAGCACCCCCACCAGCACGGCACCGACTGCGGCCACCCGGCGGTGCCGCACGCGGACCACGTCGACTACGTCCACGACGGCCACCGGCACGCCGTACACGGAGAGCACTATGACGAGCACTGAACCCACGCCCCGGCCCTCGGTCCGGCCGACCCGCCAGCGTCGCGCGGTCGCCGCCGCGCTGGCCGGCTTCGACGACTTCCGCAGCGCGCAGGAGATCCACGACCTCATCTCGCAGCAGGGCGAGTCCGTCGGGCTCGCGACCGTCTACCGCACGCTGGCGACCCTCGCCGACGCCGGCGAGGTCGACATGCTGCGCAACGAGGACGGCGAGGCCATCTGGCGCAGCTGCTCCGACACGCACCACCACCACCTCGTGTGCCGCACCTGCGGGGCGACCGTGGAGGTCGAGGGACCTGCCGTCGAGCGGTGGACGAGCGCGATCGCGACCGAGCACGGCTACGCGGACATCAGCCACACGCTGGAGATCTTCGGGACCTGCCCCGCCTGCCGCTAGGGCTGGCCGGGGGTCTGGTTGGGGAGCGCGCCGCCGTAGCGGCGGTCGCGGCTGGCGTACGTCTCGACGGCCGACCACAGGTGCCGCCGGTCCACGTCGGGCCAGAGCACGTCGGTGAAGACCATCTCGCTGTAGGCCGCCTGCCACAGCATGTAGTTGGACAGCCGCTGCTCGCCCGACGTGCGCCAGACCAGGTCGGCGTCCGGAAGCTCGGGGACGTAGAGGTGCCGGGCGAAGATCTTCTCGTCGATCTTGTCCGGGTTCAGGCGGCCTGCGGCGACCTCGCGGCCGATGGCGCGAGCGGCGTCGGCGAGCTCGGCCCGGCCGCCGTAGTTGACGCACATCGTGAGGGTGAGGACGTCGTTGTCCTTCGTCATCTCCTCGGCGACCTGGAGCTCCTTGATGACCGACCGCCACAGCCGGGGAGCGCGACCGGCCCAGCGCACGCGCACGCCCAGGTCGTGCATCTCGTCGCGACGACGGCGGATCACGTCGCGGTTGAAGCCCATCAGGAAGCGCACCTCGTCGGGCGAGCGCGACCAGTTCTCGGTGGAGAACGCGTAGGCCGAGATGGCCTTCACGCCGATCTCGATCGCCCCCTCGACGACGTCGAAGAGCGTGTGCTCGCCCTGCTCGTGCCCCTTCGTGCGGGGCAGCCCACGCTCCTTCGCCCACCGGCCGTTGCCGTCCATGATGATCGCGACGTGCTCGGGCACGAGGTCGCGCGGGACCGGCGGCGGCGTCGCGCCGCTCGGGTGCGGGGTCGGCGGCTTCACCTCTCGCTTCACGGCGCCAGCGTAGTGCGGGGACGTCATGGCGTGCGGTCGCCCGGACGACCGCACGCCATGACGTCAGAGGCGACGCGTCAGCGCTCGACGTACGCCATCGAGCGCAGGCCGCGCTCGAGGTGCCAGGCGAGGTAGGCCGAGACGAGGTTGCTGGCCTCACGCAGGTGGCGTGGCTCGGCGGCGTGGACGACGGGCCAGTCGCCGACGAGGAGCGCGCCGAGCAGGAGGACGGTCTCCCCGGCGGGGGTGGCCGACCCCGGCAGCTTGTCGGAGGAGCACAGGACGCCACCGGCCGACGGGTTGAAGAAGCGGTGCGGGCCCTCGACGCCGCACTGCACGCAGTGGTCGAACGACGGCGCGTAGCCCGCGACGGACAAGGAGCGCAGCAGGTAGGAGTCGAGGACCTGCTTGGCGGGGTGCTCGGGGCCGGCCATCGCCCGCAGCCCGCCGACGAGCAGCAGGAACTGCTGGACCGCGGGCTCCTTCTCCTCGGTCACCAGGCGCTCGGCGGTCTCGAGCATCACCGTGCCGGCGGTGTAGCGGTCGTAGTCGAGCCCCAGCCRTGCGTGGAACGGGTCGAGCGTCTCGGCCTGGGTGATCACGTCGAGGCTGCGCCCCTCCGCGAGCTGGAGGTCGACGTGGTTGAACGGCTCGAGGCGGGAGCCCCAGCGTGACGTCGTACGCCGCACCCCCTTGGCGACCGCGCGCACGCGCCCGTGCTGACGGGTCAGCAGGGTGATGATGCGGTCGGCCTCGCCCAGCTTGTGGGTGCGGAGCACGACGGCCTCGTCGCGGTACAGGGGCACGCGGTCATTCTCCCCCACCGAGCCTGCTCAGGCGCGTACGGGCGGGGTGCGGCGTCAGCGTTTCCGGGTGCGGGCCTTCGTCGCGGCCTTGGTCGTGGCGGGGTGCTCGTGCCAGCACTCGAGGGCGAAGTCGGCGGCGGCGGTGGTGAGCCGCTCCGGCCGGAACCGCCACTCGAGGATCGAGGTGGCCCGTTCGAGCCGGACGTTGGGCAGCTCCGCGGCCAGCATGTCGGCGTCGACGAAGGGGTGGATCGGGTCGATCGGGTGGCCGACGAGGAAGACCGGTGCCTGGATGCGACGACGCTGGCTGCGGGACGGCGCGAGCCGGCCGAAGATCACCCCGTGCAGCACCGAGGCGATGGACTCGGCGCGGTGGTCGACGGTGTCGAGGCCGATGCCGACCCAGAACGGGACGATCCCGCGGGGCACGGACCGGGAGAGCCGCTGCAGGGTGTTGGCCGTGATCGGCAGGTAACGCGCGGCGAGCATGATCGGGACGAACGCGAGGATCCCGGCGACCAGCGCGTTGTTGAGCACCGGCATCTCGACGATCAGGCCCTTGACCCGCTCCGGCGCGATCACCGCCACCTCCAGCGAGACGTTGGCGCCCAGCGACGTGCCGCCGATGACGGCCTGCTCCGCGCCGAGGTGGTCGAGCAGCGCGACGACCTGCTCGCCGAACGACGTCATCGAGTAGACCAGCGGGTCGGCCGGCTGGTCGGAGCGGCCGTGCCCGAGCAGGTCGAGGGTCACCACGTGCAGCCCCTGCGCGGCCATCGCGCGGGCGAGCGGCTGCTGCATCCGGCGCGGCATGAGCAGGCCGTGCAGCAGCACGACCCACTCGTCGCCCGAGCCGTACTCGGTGTACTCGAGCCGGTCGCGCCCACCGTCGGACTCGACGAAGAACTGTCCGATCCGCTCGCTGACCAACATGGACCGAATGTAGCGCTGCCGGCGCTCAGCCGCGGTTGACCGCGCTGATGACCGCCTTCAGCGACGCGGTGACGATGTTGGCGTCGAGCCCCACGCCCCACAGCACCTTCTCGCCGACGGCGCACTCGACGTACGCCGCTGCGATGGCGTCGCCACCGGACGACAGTGCGTGCTCGTGGTAGTCGAGGACCCGGACCTCGCCGCGGCCGGCGTAGGCCGGGTTGCCCGCCGCCTGCTCGGCCTCGACGAGCTCGTTGAGCGCGTTGGTGAAGGCGTTGATCGGGCCGTTGCCGGCGCCGGTCAGCTCGCGGCGCACGCCGTCGACGTACACCCCGACGGTGAGCTGGTCCTTCTCCCCCGCAGCGCTGGAGGTGTGGACCGAGTTGAGCTTGAGCGGGGTCTCCCGGTCCAGGTACTCCGCACGGAAGACGGACCAGATCTCCTCGGGCGTGATCTCCCCGCCCTCGGTGTCGGTGCGCTGCTGGACGACGCGGCTGAACTCGATCTGCGCGCGACGCGGCAGGTCGAGCTTGTGCTCGGACTTGAGGACGTAGGCCACGCCGCCCTTGCCGGACTGGCTGTTGACGCGGATGACCGCCTCGTAGGTGCGGCCGACGTCCTTGGGGTCGATCGGCAGGTACGGCGCCTCCCAGGGCAGCTCGCCGACCTCGACGCCCAGCGCGGTCGCCTTCTTGTCCAGGTCCTCCAGGCCCTTCTTGATGGCGTCCTGGTGGGAGCCGGAGAAGGCGGTGTAGACGAGGTCGCCCGCGTAGGGGTGGCGCGGGTGGACCGGCAGGTTGGTGCAGTACTCGACGGTGCGGCGGACCTCGTCGATGTCGCCGAGGTCGACCTGCGGGTCGATGCCCTGGCTGAAGAGGTTCATCGCCAGGGTCACCAGGTCGACGTTGCCGGTGCGCTCGCCGTGGCCGAACAGGCAGCCCTCGACGCGGTCGGCGCCGGCCATCAGGCCCAGCTCGGTGGCGGCGACCGCGGTGCCGCGGTCGTTGTGCGGGTGCAGGCTGATCGCGGAGTGCTCGCGGCGGGTCAGGCCGCGGCCGAAGTACTCGATCTGGTCGGCGTAGGTGTTGGGCGTCGACATCTCGACCGTGGCGGGCAGGTTGAGGATGATCTCGCGGCCGGCCTCGGGCTGCCACACGTCGGACACCGCTTCGCAGACGCTCAGCGCGAAGTCGGTGTCGGACTGGGTGAAGATCTCCGGGCTGTACTGGTAGCCGAAGGACTCGCTGCCGACGAGGCCGCCAAGCCGCTCCTCGGCGTACTTCATGACCATCTCGGTGCCGCGGACGGCGATGTTGCGGCACTCGTCGGGGGTGACGTTGAAGACCACGCGCTGGAACAGCGGAGCCGTGGCGTTGTAGAGGTGCACGGTCGCGCGCGGGGCGCCGACCAGCGAGTCGACGGTGCGCTCGATCAGGTCCTCACGGGCCTGCGTCAGCACCGAGATCTGTACGTCGTCGGGGATGCGGTCCTCGTCGATGAGCTTGCGCACGAAGTCGAAGTCGGTCTGGCTGGCGCTGGGGAAGCCGACCTCGATCTCCTTGTAGCCCATCGCCACCAGCAGCTCGAACATCGTGAGCTTGCGGGCGGGCGTCATCGGGTCGATGAGCGCCTGGTTGCCGTCGCGCAGGTCGGTGGAGAGCCACCGCGGCGCCTTCTCGACCTTCCGGGTCGGCCAGGTGCGGTCGGGAACGTCGACGGGCACGAACGGCGTGTAGCGGGCGAACGGCATCGGGCTCGTGCCCTGCTGGTTGGCGGTGTTGCTCAGGTTGGTCATGAGGTCCTCGGTCTGCTTCTCGTGTGCGGAGGGGCGACCGGCACGCGCCACACTCCGCAACGAGGGGGCCGGGTCAGGCCTCGCTGCGGCGGCGAAGGAGGAGAAGGCTGCGCATCATGAGGGACCAACAGTAACCCCGTCCGCGCGCAGCCGCCGCCCGTCTCCCGCTGGATGAGACACCTCGTGGCCGGGTCCGGCCACCAGGCCCGGGCTCACGCCCGACCGCGGCCCGCCCACGCCACGGCGGTGATGTCGAACGGACCGTCGCCGAGGTTGCGGCGCAGGGTCTGCTCGACCTCCCGCCTGCGGTCCGGGTCGAGCGCGGCGATGACCTCCCCCGCCGGGCCGACGCCGTGCAGGTAGGGCTGCCACCACTCCTCGAAGGTCGGGTGGGTGACGGTGACCGACAGCTCGCTCACCTCGACGTCACGGAGGGCGGCACCCTCCAGGATCGAGCGGATGCTCTCGCGCGAGCCACCCTGGAAGCCCCGCTCGTCCGGCTGCTGCGGGGCCACCTCGGCGAAGGCGGTCCACAGCGGCGCCATCGGCGCGCGGGAGCCGGCGAGGTCCCACACCGTGGCGCCGACCCAGCCGCCCTCCCGGGTCACCCGCTTCATCTCCGACACCCCGCCGACGGGGTCGGTCATGAAGTGCACGACGAGGCACGCGCCGCTCACGTCGTGCGAGTCGTCGTCCCACGGCAGCGACTCGGCGGCGCCCCGCTGGACGTCGACCCCGGGGAAGCGGGCGCGGCAGGTCTCGACGAAGGGCGCCGACGGGTCGATCGCGGACACCTGGTCTGCTCCGAGGCGGTCGACCAGCGGCGCGGTGAACGCACCGGGCCCGCAGCCGACGTCGAGCGCTCGCTCCCCCGCGGTTACCTCCAACAGGTCGGCGAAGCGGACCGCGAGCGGCTGCGAGTAGCGCCCCATGAACCGGTCGTACGCCTCACCCGCCACCTCGAAGCTCACGCGTCGACGGTACGCCGCCCGCGGGCCCGTGAGTAGCCTCGGCTCCGTGCCGCGCCTGCTCATCGTCCACCACTCGCCGACGCCCTCGGTGGCCGCGCTGACCGAGGCCGTGGTCGCCGGCGCGTCGGACGACGCGATCACCGGCGTCGACGTGGTCGTCCGGGCAGCCCTCGAGGCCGATGCGGACGACGTGCTCGCCGCGGACGGCTACGTGCTCGGGACGCCCGCGAACTTCGGCTACATGAGCGGGGCGCTCAAGCACTTCTTCGACTCGATCTTCCTCCAGGCCGGCGGCGCCCTCACCGACGACGGCTCGGCCGCGGCGGTGGAGGGCGGACGCAAGCCGTTCGGGCTCTACGTCCACGGGCGCTACGACACGATGGGTGCCGTGCGCTCGGTGCAGTCGATCGTGGGTGCGCTCGGCTGGCGGCAGAGCGCGCCGGTCCTCGAGGTGCTGGGCGACGTGGGCGAGTCGCAGCGCGAGTCGGCGTACGAGCTGGGCGGGACGCTCGCGGCCCTGGTGATGGGATGAGGCGGCTCCTCGCGGCCCTCGCCGCGGCCGTCCTGCTGTCGGGCTGCACCTCTCCCACCGGCGCACCCGCGGACGACCCGACACCGTCGCCGTCCTCGACCTCCACCCCGACCGAGGTCGCGGCCCCGGACCCGGGCCCGACGCCCGAGGTGGGCGAGTGCCACGCCCTGTCGTTGCGCCAGGCGGTCGCCGTGGTGGGTCGTACGGCGCCGGTCGCGTGCCGACGACCGCACACGGCGCAGACCTTCTTCGTCGGCCGGCTCGACCTCACGACGAAGTCCCGCTTCACCCGGCGGGTGGACTCGCAGGCCGCGCAGCGGCAGATGAGCCGCGCCTGCACCACTCGGCTCCCCCGGCACCTCGGACGTACGCCGCGCGAGCTGAGGCTGCGCATGGTCCGAGCCGTCTGGTTCAGCCCGAGCCAGAAGCGGGCGGAGGCCGGGGCCGACTGGTTCCGCTGCGACATCGTGGCCGTGGCGTCGCCCGGCACGCTGCTGCGGCTCCCGCGCCGAACGAAGGGATGGGACGGTCCGCTGATGTGCGCCACCGCGGCACCCGGCACCCCCGGGTTCCGGCGGGTGACGTGCGGCGCGAAGCACTCGTGGCGTGCGGTGGCGACCGTCGACATCCCGGGCCGCAGGATGCCCACCCGCGACGCGGTGGCCGCGCGGATGGACCAGGTCTGCCGCGACGTCGCGGCGGACGCCACCGACGACCTGGACTTCACCTGGTCGCAGGAGAGCCCCACGCGCGAGCAGTGGGACGCCGGCCAGCGCTACGGCATCTGCTGGGTGCCCGACACCTCGTCCTAGGCGGTGAAGTGCACCCCGCCGAAGCGGGACCGCCACGCCGTCACCCGGGTGGCGACGTCGTCGAGGTCGGCGCCCGGGGTCAGGGCCAAGGCGAGGAGGGACGCGAGCACGTCCATGTCGCCGCGACCCATGCCCAGCCGGACCAGCTCGGGGGTGCCGATGCGCAGCCCGTTCAAGTCCCCGTCGACCGCCTCCACCGGCAGCCCGATGCCCGACGTCAGCAGGTTGGCGCGGCGCAGGAGCCGTGCCGCGCTCTGGCCACCGCCCCACTGGCGCGCCTCCAGGGCGAGCTGGTGGGACCCGGTCGGCCCGTCGATGCCGTGGAAGACCGGGAGCCCGCGCTCCACCAGGCCGGCGGCGAGGGCCGCGGCCGTCTGAACCATCGTCGCGGCGTAGTCGGCCCCCACGGCCTTCCAGTCGAGCATCGTCACCGCCAGGGCGGCCGCCTTGCCGGCGTCGAAGTTGGCAGTGAGGCCGGGATAGGCGATCGCGTCGAGGCTCCGGGCGATCTCCGGCTCGTTGGTGACGACCAGGCCGCCGGGCGGCCCGCCGAGGCTCTTGTAGGTGCTCATCGTCATCACGTGCGCGCCCTGCTCGAGCGGGTTCGGCCAGGCGCCGCCGGCGATCAGGCCGCAGACGTGGGCGGCGTCGAAGAGCAGCACCGCACCGACCTCGTCGGCCACCTCGCGCAGCGCGGCGACCGGGTGGGGGTAGAGGTTCATGCTGGCGCCGATGGTGATCATCCGGGGGCGGTGCTCGAGTGCGAGGTCGCGCAGCGCTGCCACGTCCACGGTGAAGCGGTCGGCGTCGACGGGCGCGGCGAGGGTGCGCAACCGGTACATCCCGGCCGAGCCCCCTGCGTGGTGGGTGACGTGGCCGCCGATGCTGGCGGGCGGGGCGATGATCGTGTCCCCCGGCTCGCACGTCGCCAGGAAGGCGTAGAGGTTGGCGATGGCCCCGGACGGCACCCGGATCTCGGCGTAGCGCGCCCCGAACACCTCGCCCGCGAGCTCCGCCGCCATCACCTCGATCTGCTCGATGGCCTCGAGCCCCATCTCGTACTTGTCACCGGGGTGACCCAGGGACGCCCGCGACCCGAGCCCGGCGGAGAGCATCGCCTCGGCGCGGGGGTTCATCACGTTGGTCGCCGGGTTGAGGTTCAGGCAGTCGTGGTCGTGGATCTGCCGGTTGGCCGCCACCAGGCGGTCCAGCTCGGCGAGCGAGGCCGCGACCGTCCGGTCCGCGGTCGCCGCCGCCAGTGCCTCGATGTGGGTGCGGCTGTGCTCGGGGACCCAGTGCTGCTGCGCGAGTGCGGTCATGGAGCCATCATCGACACCGGGACCGGTAAGGACCAGCGCGCATCACGCGGCACGACTGGTTAGCGTTGCTACATGATCGACCTGTCCCGGCTCGTCTTCCTCCGCGCCGTCCACCGCCACGGCTCGGTCACGGCCGCGGCGCGCGAGCTCGGCTACACGTCCTCGGCGGTGAGCCAGCAGATCGGCAAGCTGCAGCGCGAGGCGGGCGTTCGACTCCTCGAGCCCGTCGGTCGCGGGGTCGTGCTCACCGACGCCGCCCTCGTCCTGGTCGATGCCGCGGTCGCCGTCGAGGCGGCCGAGGAGGAGGCGCGGGGGCGGCTCGAGGCCCTCTCCGGTGGGCTGACGGGGTCGCTGAGCCTGGCGTGCTTCCCCTCGGCGGTCCGCGGCGTCGTCGCGCCCGCGCTGCGGTCGCTGGCCGAGGCCGCACCCGAGCTGCGCATCCGGCTCCGGGAGCTCGCACCCGACCTGGGCCTCGAGGCGGTCGCGGGCGGGTACGTCGACGTGGCGGTCGTCCACGACTGGGTGCACGACCGCACCACGCTCGCTGCCGGCCTGGAGTCGGTGCACCTGGCCGACGACCCCGTCGACCTGGTCGTCCCCGCCACGCACCGCCTGGCAGGCCGGCGGACGGTGGCCCTCTCGGAGACGGTCGACGACGTGTGGGTCACCGACGTCTCGGACAGCATCTGCACCCGGTGGATCCTCGACATGCTGGGCGCCGCGACCGAGCACCCGCGCGTGGACTTCCGGGCCGAGGAGTACGCCTCGCAGCTCGCCCTGGTGTCGGCGGGGCTCTGCGTGGCGGTGCTGCCGCGACTGGGCCGTCCCGCCCTGCCGGACACGGTGCGGGTCGTGGCCCTGCGCGGACCGGTCCCCACGCGTCGCTTCCTGGCCGTCCACCGCGCGTCGACCTCGCGCCGGCCGGCGGTCGGTCGCCTCGTCGAGGCGCTGGTCGGGGCCCTCGCCGAGCAGGAGCGCCGCCCGGACCGCGGGTAGGGGTCAGAAACCGAGCTTGCGCAGCTGACGCGGGTCGCGCTGCCAGTCCTTGGCGATCTTGACCTGCAGGTCGAGGTAGACCGGGGTGCCGAGCAGCGCCTCGATCTGCAGGCGCGCGGCCGTGCCGACCGAGCGCAGGCGCGAGCCCTTGTGGCCGATCATGATGCCCTTCTGGGAGTCACGCTCGACGTAGAGGTTGGCCACGATGTCGAGCAGCGGCTTGTCGTCGGGACGCCCCTGGCGCAGGCCCATCTCCTCGACCACCACCGCGATCGAGTGCGGCAGCTCGTCGCGCACGCCCTCGAGGGCGGCCTCGCGGATGAGGTCGGCGGCCAGCGCCTCCTCGGGTGCGTCGGTGAGGTCGCCGTCGGGGTAGAGCGGCGGCCCCTCCGGCAGCAGCCCGACGAGCAGGTCGGCCAGCAGGTCGACCTGGTCGCCCGCCACCGCGGAGACGGGCACGACCTCGGCCCACTCGGTGCCGGTCTCGACCCCCAGCGCTGCGATGTCGAGCAGGTGCTGGCCGAGCTGCTCGGGGGTCGCCAGGTCGGTCTTGGTCGCGACGGCGATGCGGGTCGTACGCCGCACCTTGGCCAGCTCGCCGACGAGGTAGCGGTCGCCGGGCCCGATCTTCTCGTTGGCCGGGAAGCACACGGCGACCACGTCGACCTCCGCCCACGTGGTGCGCACCAGGTCGTTGAGCCGCTCCCCCAGCAGGGTGCGGGGACGGTGCAGGCCGGGGGTGTCGACGAGGATCAGCTGCGCGTCGTCGCGGTGGACGATGCCGCGCACCACGTTGCGGGTGGTCTGCGGCTTGGACGACGTGATGACGATCTTCTGGCCCACGAGCGCGTTGGTCAGCGTCGACTTGCCCGCGTTGGGACGCCCGACGAACGACGCGAAGCCGCTGCGGTAGCCCTCGGGCGCCTCGTAGAAGGCGCTCGCCGGCGCGACGCCGGACAGGTCGAAGTCGTCGTCCAGCTCGTCGTCGTCCTCGTCGACCTCGTCCTCGAGCTCGAGGTCCTTGTCGTCGTCGTCAGCCATCGTTCGCCTCCTCGGTCTGGGCAGCGTCGTAGTCGGCCCAGATCTGCTCGTCAGTCTTGCCTGCCGCCTTGCCCGCGCGCCAGATCGGTCCGGGGTCGACCGCGCGCGGCTGACGGGCGGCAGTGGCGCGCCAGTAGCCCATCACGTCGTAGTGGCTGGTCGGGAGGCCGACCTCGCGCATCAGGTGCTTGCGGATCGCGCGCATCTGCGCGGACTCGCCGGCCATCCAGAAGTAGCCCTCGCCCTCGGGCCACTCGATGCCCGCGACCACCTCGGCCAGCGCGCTCTGCCCGGGCGCGGGCGGGGCCAGCCAGGTGACGTCGACGCCGGCGGGCAGGTAGCCGGACAGGTCGTCGGGCACCTCCGCCATGACGTACGTCGTCAGGTCGGGACGGGACTCGGCGATGCGGGCCATCGCCGGCATGGCCGTCAGGTCGCCGACGAGCAGCAGCCAGGACGCCCCGGGCGGCGGGTCGAACGACGCCTTGGGCTCGGTGATCGTCACGGTGTCGCCGACGCAGTCGCGCATCGCCCACTCGGTGACCAGGCCGACGTCGTGGACCACCACGTCGAGGGTGAGCTCGCCGTCCCGGAAGGACCGCACGGTGTAGTAGCGGCTCTGGAACTGCCCCGGCACGACGAGGCCGACCCACTCGTCGGCGATCCCGGTCGAGGTGAAGCCGTCGACGTCACCGAGGACCAGCCGGACGAGGTGGTCCGAGAGCGGTTCGCGGCGACGCACGGTCGCCTGGAACTGGGCTGCACGGGTGCTCACCCACTGAGGTTATCGGTGGCTCACCAGTCGGGGCGCATCGGGAAGTCGGAGCGGCCGTCGTCGTGGTTGCGGGTCGCGAGCACCTGGTGCAGCTCGACCTCGTCGCGCTCGAAGCCGACGCGCGAGCCGGCGATGTAGAGGCCCCACACGCGGGCCGTCCCCTCACCGACCTCGGCCACGCACTCGTCCCAGTGCTCGACGAGGTTGCGGTTCCAGTCGCGCAGCGTGGCGGCGTAGTGCAGGCGCAGGTTCTCGCTGTGCTGCACCTCCAGGGCCTGGTCCTGCGCAGCCCGGATGATCGTGCCCGAGCCGATCAGCTCCCCGTCGGGGAAGACGTAGCGGTCGATGAAGTGACCCGTCTCCGTCCGGCGGTTGTGCCGCCGGGTGATCGAGTGGTTGAGCAGGCGTCCGCCGGGCCGCAGGCGGTCGCGGAGGTGGCGGAAGTAGGCGGGGTAGTTGCGCACGCCGATGTGCTCGGTGAGCCCGATCGAGCTGACCGCGTCGAAGCCGGACTCGACGACGTCGCGGTAGTCGAGGTGGCGCACCTCGGCGAGGTCAGCGAGGCCCTCGCGGTCGATCGCCTCCTTGGCCCACTGCGCCTGCTCCAGCGACAGCGTCACGCCCAACGCGCGCACGCCGTGCTCGCGCGCGGCGTGGCGGACCATGCTCCCCCAACCGCAGCCGACGTCGAGCAGGCGCTGGCCGGGCTGCAGGTCGAGCTTGCGGCAGACGAGCTCGAACTTCGCCGCCTGCGCCTCCTCGAGGCTCATGTCGGGCGTCTCGTAGACAGCGCAGGTGTAGGCCATCGACGGCCCGAGCACCAGCTCGTAGAACCGGTTGGACACGTCGTAGTGGTGGGAGATGACCTCGGCGTCGCGGGTCATGGAGTGCCGCAGCCCCTCCACCGCGCGCCGCCAGCGGGGCAGGTGCTCCTGGGGTGGCGGGGGCGGTGGCCGCAGGTGCGTGAGGCCGAGGCTGCGGGCGATGTGCACCGCCTCGGGCGGCGCCGGCACCCGGAACTTCGTGTGGTCCTTGAGGAGCACGAGCGCGTCGTAGGGGTCACCGGGGTGGACCCCCGAGAGCTGGAGGTCGCCGCTGACGTAGGCCCGCACCATGCCGAGGTCGCCGGGCGCCGTCATCAGGTAGGCGAGCCCGCGCTCGGTGCGCAGCTGCATCCCGACCTCGGCGTCCGGAGGACCGGCGCTGCTGCCGTCGTACGCCGTGAAGTGCAGCGGCAGCCCGCCCCACACCAGTCGGTCCATCGCGTCGCCGATGCTCAGGCGCGACGGTGGGCGGGGTCGCGAGCCCGGGTCCGTGTGGAAGGTCATCGTCGTTGCACCACCTTGTCGTAGAGGGACGTGAGTCGGCCGTCGGGATCGTGAACGGCCTTGACGCGGGCCAGGTGGTCCCCGCCGTAGAGGCGGTCGAACTCCGCCTGCGCGTAGAAGGCCTCGGAGTAGAGGCTCTTGTGGCCGCCGAGCTCGGAGACCTTCGCCTCGATCGCCCGGTTGCGCGGGGACGTGGGCGCGTCCGGGCCGACGTTGACGATGCCCCAGAAGCCCACGTTGACGTAGGTCGTCTCGGCGCTGAGCGGGTAGCCGGGCCAGGGCCGGTCGCCGGAGCCGTCCGCCTCGCGACGCAGCCGCAGTGGACACAGCCACACCGGGCGCATCCCGATCTCCCGGTCGAACCAGGCCAGGAACTCGGGGAGCCGCTCGACGGGGACCTCGACGTCCTGGACGACGCGCTCCCCCTGGGGACGACCGGCGCGCCGGTCGAGCCGGTCGGCGACCCCGAGGCGGCGGTCGAGCGCGACGAGCTTCCAGTACACGTCGGAGCGCCGCAGCCGTCGCGGCCACACCCGTCGCACGAGCGGGTGCTGGGCGCCGAAGGCGCGTGAGCACCAGAACCAGTCGGTGTCCCAGCGCCACAGGTAGTCGTGCACGGTGAGCCGGTCGGTGCTCCGCTGCTGCAGCGAGCGGTAGAAGACCTGCTGGCCGGCGTAGTCGCTGGTCGGCCCGGGGTCGTCGGTCCACCGCGCGAGGGTGAGGTAGAGCTCGTCGGGGGCGAACGCGACGCCGTCGACCGCGTCGACGCGCTCCCCCGCCCAGGCCCGCTCCTCGACCACGCGGACGACGGCCTCGGCGAGCGTCGTCGCGTCGGGGAAGCGGACGTGCCGGAGGGCGACGTACGACGGCACCTGCTCGAGCTCGATCCGCAGCCGGGTCGCGTAGCCGAGCGAGCCGTAGGAGTTGGGGAAGGCGTCGAAGAGCTCGTCACCCGGCTTGGTCGTGACGACCTCGCCGGCCCCGGTGAGCACGTCCATCTCGAGGACCGACTCGTGCGGCAGGCCGCTGCGGAAGCTCGTCGACTCGATGCCCAGGCCGCTGACCGCGCCGCCGAGCGTGATCGTCCTGAGCTGCGGCACGACCAGCGGGATGCGGCCGTGCGCGAGCGTCACCTCGACGAGGTGCTCGTAGGTGCACATCCCCTGCACCTCGGCAACGTCGCCGTCGACCTCGACGACACCCGTCAGCCCGGAGACGTCGAGGCCGGCCTGTGACGCCGACCGGCCACGGAACAGGTTGCTGGTGCGCTTCGCCAGTCGCACCGGCGCACCCGCAGGCAGGGCGGCGTAGGACTCCCTGAGTCTCGCCTCCCCAGCAGCATGCTGCTCGCGACCAACAGCCGTTCGCACCCCTCCACGCTAGCGATCCCGGCCCGCTCACGCGAGCAGGTTGCAGTCCAGTGGCTCAGGTGGCGAGCGAACGGGCGATCGCGCCCCGTGCGTCGCCGAGGTGCACCGGCACGCCGGCTCCGGCGAAGTCGCGTACGGCGTCGAGGGCGGGTACGCCGTCCGCCAGCACGACAGCGGCCTCGAGACCGGCCGAGCCGGACGACACGGCCATCGCCACGCACACGTCGAGCGCCGACAGGTCGAGGTGCGCGAGGCGCACGCTGGCGGCGGCGTAGGTGCGGCCGTCGAGGTCGCGCACGGCGGCGCCCTCGTCGGTGCGCGCCCGGGCCCGGGTCGCTCGGGCGAGGGTCACCAGCTTGGCGTCCTCGGCGCTGAGGTCGACGGCGTGGTTGGTCATGCGAGAACCCTAGTGAGCGGCCCGCTCGGCGCCCGTCAGCGGCCGGCGGACGTCACCGAGGTGTCGTCGGCGGCGGCGTCCGACTCCGGCGCGAGAACGGTCACCAGCACGGTCTCGATCTTGTTGCGTCGACCAGTGGCGCGCTCGGCCTCCAGCCGCAGGCCGTGGCACTCCACGACGGAGCCGGGGAGCGGGACCTTGCCGAGGTGCTTGGCCATCAGTCCGCCGACGCTGTCGACGTCGTCGTCCTCCACGTCGAAGCCGACCAGCTCGTCGAGGTCGTCGACCGGGTAGCGCGAGGACACCCGCATCGCGCCGCCCTCGAGGTGCTCGACCTCGACCTCCTCGGCGTCGTACTCGTCGGTGATCTCGCCGACGATCTCCTCCAGCACGTCCTCGATCGTGATCAGACCGGCGGTGCCGCCGTACTCGTCGACGACCACCGCGATGTGCTGGCGACGGGCCTGCAGCTCGGTGAGCAGGGCGTCGACCGGCTTGGAGTCGGGGACGTAGTGGACCGGCCGCATCACCTCGTCGACGCGCTGGGTGAACTCGACGTCGGGGGCCTCGAAGTCGCGGCGGACGAGGTCCTTGAGGTAGGCCATGCCGACGATGTCGTCGAGGTTCTCGTCGATGACCGGGATGCGGGAGTAGCCGCTGCGCAGGAAGAGCGACAGCGTCTGGCGGATGTTCTTGTGGCGCTCGATGTAGACGACGTCGGGGCGCGGGACCATCACCTCGCGGGTGATGGTGTCGCCGAGCTCGAAGACCGAGTGGATCATCTTGCGCTCGCCGGACTCGATGATCGCGCCGGCCTCGGCCATGTCGACCAGCTCGCGCAGCTCGGTCTCGGTCGAGAACGGGCCCTCGCTGAAGCCCTTGCCGGGCGTGATCGCGTTGCCCAGGAGGATCAGCAGCGCCGGGATCGGGCCGAGGATCGTGGTCACGAGGGAGAGCGGGCCCGCCGACGCCAGCGCCACGCGCACGTCGTGCTGGCGGCCGATGGTGCGCGGGGCGACGCCGATGACGACGAAGGAAACGACCAGCATCACGCCGATCGTGGTGAGGAACGTCGGGACGGGCGAGCCCTGGTAGGCGTCGCGCGCCCACGTCGCGACCAGCACGATCGCGCTGATCTCGCACAGCAGGCGCATCAGCAGCGCGGTGTTGAGGTAGCGCGCGGGGTCGTCGAGGAGCTTGACCAGGCGCACCGCGCCGGGCCGTCCCTCGGCCTTGAGCTCCTCCGCACGGGCGCGCGAGAAGCCGCCGAGGGCGGCGTCGGCGGCCGAGAAGAGCCCGGCGAGCACGACCAGCAGTGCGGCCGAGCCGAGCTGCCAGATGTCAGCAGTCATGTCAGACGGGCTCGGCCGACGCGCGCCACTTCTCCAGCAGCTCGCCCTGCAACCCGAACATCACCGCGTGCTCCTCGGGCTCGGCGTGGTCGTAGCCGAGGAGGTGGAGGATGCCGTGGACGGTCAGCAGGTCGATCTCGGCCTCGCGTCCGTGCCCGGCCTCCTCGCCCTGCCGCTCGGCCACCGAGGGAGCCAGCACCAGGTCGCCGAGCACGCCCTCCTCGGGCTCCTCGTTGACCTTGCCGGGGCGCAGCTCGTCCATCGGGAAGGCCAGCACGTCGGTGGGACCCTCCTTCTCCATCCACTGGCCGTTGAGCTCGGCGATCGTGTCCTCGTCGACGGCCTTGATGCAGAGCTCGGCCTGCGGGTGCACACGCATCTCGTCCATCACGAAGCGCGCCAGCCGGGAGAGGCGGCGTACGTCGACGTCGAGACCCGACTCGTTGAGGACCTCGATGCTCATCGGGGACTCCGCTCGGTCTTCTTCGGACCGGGGCGCTCGTTGTCGGAGTCGAAGACCTCGTAGGCCTCCACGATGCGACCGACGAGGCGGTGGCGGACCACGTCGGTGCCGGTGAGGCGGCAGAAGGTGATGTCGTCGACGCCGTCGAGGATGCCCTCGACGACCCGCAGGCCCGACTTCGTGCCGGAGGGCAGGTCGACCTGGCTGGTGTCGCCGGTGACGACGATGCGCGAGCCGAAGCCGAGGCGGGTGAGGAACATCTTCATCTGCTCGGGCGTGGTGTTCTGCGCCTCGTCGAGGATGATGAACGAGTCGTTGAGCGACCGGCCGCGCAGGAACGCCAGCGGGGCGACCTCGATGGTGCCGGCGGCGAGCAGCTTGGGGATCGTCTCTGGGTCGACCATGTCGTGCAGCGCGTCGTAGAGCGGGCGCAGGTAGGGGTCGATCTTCTCGCTGAGCGTGCCGGGCAGGAACCCGAGCCGCTCGCCCGCCTCGACGGCCGGGCGGCTGAGGATGATCCGGTTGACCTCCTTGGCCTGCAGCGCCTGCACGGCCTTGGCCATCGCCAGGTAGGTCTTGCCGGTGCCGGCCGGGCCGATGCCGAAGGTGATCGTGCTCTGGTCGATCGACTCGACGTAGCGCTTCTGGTTGACCGTCTTGGGGCGGATCGTGCGACCGCGGTTGGACAGGATGTTGAGGCTCAGCACGTCGGCCGGGCGCTCCTGCGTCTCGGTGCGCAGCATCTGGATGATCCGCTCGACCGTCTCGCCGGTGACGCCCTGGCCGGTGCGGACCAGCGTCACGATCTCGTCGAGGAGGCGCTCGGCGGTGGCGACCTCGGCCGACTCGCCGGCGAGCGTGATCCGGTTGCCACGGACGTGGACGCTGGCGTCGAAGGCCCGCTCGATCAGCCGGAGGTGCTCGTCTCCCGGGCCCAGGACCGACACCATGTCGATGCTGTTGGGGACGACCACGGTGTGGGTCGGTCGCTCCTGGGAGGAGCCTGGCTGGTTCGTCGCAGTCATGGATGCCCGTGCGGGCGGCCTTCCGGGTCGGTGGTAGAGCCCCACCATGCTACCGAGCCGGCCACGCGCGGCCCACCTGACGAGGGGAGGCCGGTCACGTCAGGCCGTCAGGGGCGGGTGACCTGCAGCATCCCGAGGCACATCTCGTCGGTCGTGCCCTCGCCCCACACCACGTAGCGGTCGGGCTGGCCCTCGAAGGAGGGCAGCCTGTCGCGCAGCCACTGGACGTGGCGACAGGTCACCTTGACCTGCTCGAACGGCTCGAGCCGGATCGGGGTGATCGGGCGGCTGCCCTGGTCGTCGAAGTCCCAGACGGGGATGTCGAGGATGGTCTTCGCCTGCGGGGTGCCCGGGTTGACCTCGATCTTCAGGGAGCGGCCCAGCAGGTGCATGTGCCCGGCCACGCCGTGGATGGTGATCGGCTCGGACAGCGTGCGCACGCACGACTGCACCTCGCCGGCGCGTGGCTCACCGCCGCACAGGAGGTGGAGGAGGTCGGCGGTGTTGCCCTCCGCGCCGAAGCGTTCCTTGACGTCGGCGAGCGCCGCGTCGCGGTCACACAGCTCTCCGTCGGAGTGCTTCGGCCGGCACGGCAGCTCCACGGGCGCGGGCAGCAGCATGGTGCTGAGCGCCTCGTAGTCGCGCGTGCCGGGTGCGAGGCGCAGCTGGGCGGCCGAGGTGTCGGGCTGCTGCCCGGCGAGCAGGTTGTAGTGGACCTGCATCACGATCCGGCTGCCCTTGCGCAGGCGTACGCCGTAGCCGGGCTTGGTGACCGACTCCTTGCTCCCCGGGGCCCACGCGCCGATCCACGAGGACCGGTCGACGTTCTGGAAGCGGTCGAGCCCCGTGCCGCCGAAGCAGGTCCAGCCCTCGTCGTCCTCGGCCGCGTCCTTGGCCTCGGCGGCGGCGACCTGTCGCGGCGGGACCTGGAACAGGATCACGTGGTGCACGACGTCGGGGTTGCCGGGCAGCACCTGCGTGCCGGTGAGCCAGGCGTCCTTGTCGAGCTCGGGGTCGAGCAGGAAGCACCGGTAGTCGTCGGTTCCGGTGCCGTAGGGCGCGGACGGCGTGTACTCGCCGGGCATCGCGATCGTCGTACGCGTCTCCCCCGCGCGCAGGCGTCGGGACTTCGCCCGCTCGGCGTAGTGGCCGCTGTGCCCGGCCTGCCCCTTCTGTGCGGCCTCCTCGGCGTCGGCCGTGGAGGCGCTCGTCGGGGAGTCCGCGGGCTGGGTGGCGGTCTGGTCCGCCTCACCGGAGCCGTCGCTGCCGCTGCAGGCGGACAGGGCGAGGAGCCCGGCGGCGAGCAGGGCCGCGAGCACGGGGCGGGTGCGGGACGGCAGGAGGTGCATGGCAGCTCAGACCAGCGTCTCGGACATCCGCGGCGAGCCGCCGAGCACGTGGAGGTGGGTGTGGAACACCGTCTGACCGGCGCCCGTGCCGGTGTTGGCGATGAGCCGGTAGTCGGCGTTGCCGGACTCCCGTGCGACCTCGTCGGCGAGGGCGACCAGGTGGCCGATGCTGGCCGGGTCGGCGGCCGCGGAGGCGGCGGCGTTGTCGTGGTGGTCCACCGTGATCACCAGGGCGTGGAACGGCGCCTGCGGGTTGAGGTCCTTGATCGAGACGGCGTGGGCGTTGCGGCCGAGCACGTCGGCCGGGACCTCGCCGGCGACGATCTTGCAGAAGATGCAGTCGGGGGCCGTCTCGCTCATGGCGCCACCCTAGGCTCTGGCGGCGCGGCGTGGGACTGGAAGCGGCACCCGCGCCTCGCACTACCGTGGCGATCATGACCTTCCCCTCCACTCCACGACCGGCTCGCGCCCGCGCCGTACGACGCTGGGCGGGCGCCGCGGCCGTCGTCGTGGCGAGCAGCCTGGCCCTCGCCGGGTGCAGCGACGACCCGACGCCGGTCTCCGACGACACGGGCACGGCGACCGAGGAGCCGCAGCCCTCGGAGACCGGGTCCGATGCCGGGCAGGAGTCCGACTCGGCGTCCCCGACCGAGTCACCCGCCGAGTCGGGGTCCCCCTCGGAGCCGGCGGCATCCGGCACCGCTGTCCCGGTCTACTTCGCCGGCGACGGCCCCGGCGGACGCACCGTCCTGTTCCGCGAGTTCCAGCGCGTCGAGGGCGACCCGCTGACCGAGGCCGCCCGGCTCGTCGCCGGCGGCGGCCAGCCCGGCGACCCGGACTACCGGACCCTCTGGCCCGGCGTGGAGATCAGCTCGGTCCAGGCGACCGACGGGGTCCTCCTGGTCGAGATCCCCTCCGACGGGTTCACCGAGCGCCCCGACGGGATGTCGCGGCGCGACGCCAGGCTCGCCGTCCAGCAGCTCGTCTACACGCTCCAGGGCGTGCAGCAGGAGCGCGTGCCGGTGCAGGTGCAACGCGAGGGCGGCGCACCGCTCTTCGGGCTCCCGACCGGGACGCCGTTCGAGGCCGCCGGGGCGCTGCGCACCCTCAACCTCGTCAACATCACCTCGCCCGCCGAGGGCGACACCGTCAGCGGCGACACCCTGACCGTGACGGGGGTGGCCAACTCCTTCGAGGCCAGCGGGCCGTGCCGACTCCTGCAGGGCGGCGAGGAGATCGCGCTCGAGGGCTACCAGTCAGCGGGCTGGATGGGCAACCGGCTGTTCCCGTTCGAGGTGGACCTGCCGCTCGGCGACGTCGCCGGCGAGGTCGTGGTCCAGTGCGAGACCGACGACCCCACCGGAGGCACCGAGGGCCCCGGCCCGGCCGTCGACACGAAGACGATCACCGTCGGCTGAGGCGTCAACCGGACCGCCCGCTGGGGCGTCACCTTGCCGTGACCCTCCAGACCAGACCCCGCCGAGGGAGGACTCCGGTGCCTGACCACCTGAGCCTCGTCGGCGTGGACGCAGACGTCGCGGTCGAGCAGCTGTACGCCGCCCACTGGCGCCAGCTCGTCCGGCTCTCCGCCCTGCTCGTCCACGACCAGCAGGCCGCGGAGGACGTCGTCCAGGACGCCTTCGTCGCGATGCACGGCAAGTGGTCGCGGCTCCGCGACCCCGAGAAGGCGCTCGCCTACCTGCGGCAGGCCGTGGTGAACCGCTCCCGATCGGCCCTGCGGCACCGGGCCGTCGTCGAGCGCCACGTGCGAGCCACCGCTCCGGGCGAGGGCACCGTCGACGGGCCGTCCGTCGGCGGCGCCCGCCGCGACGCCGTCCGCGAGGCGCTGCTCCGGCTCACCGAGCGGCAGCGCGAGGTGCTCGTCCTGCGCTACTACCTGGACTGGTCGGAGGCGCAGATCGCGGACGCGATCGGCGTCTCGCGCGGTGCCGTCAAGTCACACGCATTCCGCGGCAGCGCGGCCCTGCGCGACCTGCTCGGCGACTGGTGGGAGGACCCCTCATGAACGACCTGCAGATCCGGGACCTCCTCCACGAGGTCGCTGACGACATCGAGCCGGGCGACCGGCTGGACGCGATCCGCGCCGCCACCGCGCCCGATGGTCGTCGTACGCGTCGCGGGTGGTGGGCTGCCGGCGGCGCTGGGCTGGTGGCTGCGTCGGTGGTGACGGCGTTCGCCCTGAGCACTGGCGGTGCACCCCGGACGACAGGCCCCGACCCCGCCGGCCCGCCGCCGACCTCAGGCAACACCGTGACCGACGGGCAAGGGACGAGCCGTCCGGTGCACGTGTACTTCGTGGGCGACACCGCAGCAGGTCCGCGGCTCTTCCGCGAGCTCCGGCCTGACCTCGATGCGGACTCGGGAGTCGTCCTCGGCATCGATGCTGCCCTCCGGGGCGACGCGCTCGACCCCGACTACCGCTCCCTCTGGCCCGAGGGCGTGGTCCTCCGCCAGTGGTCGGACAGACCGGACGGGATCACGGTCAGCCTCGAGGGCGCTCCGGTGGAGCGACCCGCGGACATGAGCGAGGAGGACGCCCGCCTCGCGCTCGAGCAGCTCGTCCGGACCGCCCAGGCCGTCTCCGGCCGCGGCAAGGTGCCCGTCGACGTGCAGATCGAGCAACAGGTGACCGACACGGTCCTCGGCGTGCCGACGACGGCGCCGCTGACGGGATCCCCCGACCTCGACGTGCTGGCGCCGGTGTCGCTCTCCGAGCCCTCCGAGGGCCAGAAGGTGCGCGCGGACGGAACCGTCTGGGTCAGCGGCCGTGCCACCAGCGCCGACGACCTCGTCACGGTGCGAGTGCAGCGCAGGAGGGGCACCGCTGTGGTTCTGGGACCCGCGAGCTTCACTCTCAACCAGACGAGCGATCCCGCCGGCTCCTTCAGCTTGGGCCTGAGCAGCGACGACCTCCAGCCCGGTGAGTACGACGTGATCGCGACGGTCGAGAACTCCGACGGCACGACCGACTCCGACACCCGGCGGATCACGATCGTCGACTAGCCCCGGCGCGTCAGGCCCAGCGCGACGTGCGGGCGAGCACCGCGGAGACGGCGACGACACCGGCGGTGGAGGTGCGCAGCACCTCGGCACCGAGGCGTACGACGTGCGCGCCGGCGTCGGCCAGCACCGCCAGCTCGTCGGGGCTGATGCCGCCCTCCGGTCCCACCACGAGCACGATCCGGCCTGCCTCGGGGACCACCAGCGCACCCAGGGGCAGGGTGGCGTCCTCGTGCAGCACCAGCGCGAGGTCGGACTCCGCGACGAGGGCTGCGAGGTCGGCCGTGGAGGCCAGCGGGGTGACGGTGGGCAGCCACGAGCGGCGCGACTGCTTGGCCGCCTCGCGGGCGGTGGCCTGCCACTTCGCGTGCGACTTCGTCGCTCGCTCGCCCTTCCAGACAGCCACCGAGCGCGACGCCGCCCACGGCACGATGCGGTCGACGCCGACCTCGGTGAGGACCTCGACCGCGAGCTCGCCGCGCTCCCCCTTGGGCAGCGCCTGCACGACGGTGATGGCCGGCTCCGGGCGGGCCTCCTGCGCGACCGACTCGACCGTGACGGAGAAGACCCGCTTGCCCGTCGACGCGACCGATCCCGTGGCCGAGGTGCCCCGGCCGTCGGTGAGGACGACCTGCTCACCCTCACGGAGGCGGCGTACGGCGACCGCGTGGTGCGCCTCGTCGCCGGTCACCTCGACGAGCGTGCCGGGCGCCGCCCCGTCCAGGGACTCGACGAGGTGGACCGGGAGCGACACCCGGGCTCAGCCCTGGAAGGCGTCGCGGAGCCGACCGAACATCGACTTGTGCGGCGCCTCGTTCTTGCCGTCGGGCTGCTCCTCGCCACGGATCGCCGCGAGCTCGCGCAGCAGCTCCTCCTGGCGGGGGTCGAGACGGGTGGGGGTCTCCACGGCGATGCTGACGACGAGGTCGCCGCGACCGCCGCGCAGGCTCGGCACGCCGAACCCGCGGACCACCTGCTCGCTGCCCGACTGGGTGCCGGGGCGGATGTCGAGGTCGTAGGTCGTCACGGTCTCCGAGGACGCGTCGGACGAGGCGGGCAGGTCGGCCTCGAGCAGCGGCAGCGTGAGCTGGGTGCCGAGGGCGGCCGCCGACATCGGCAGCGAGATCGTGGTGTGGAGGTCGTTGCCGTGGCGGGTGAAGGTGGGGTGCGGCTCGACGTGGATCTCGACGTAGAGGTCGCCGGCCGGGCCGCCGCCGGGGCCGACCTCGCCCTGGCCGGTGAGCTGGACGCGGGTGCCGTGGTCGACACCGGCGGGGATCTTGACCGTCAGGGTGCGGCGCGAGCGCACGCGGCCGTCGCCCGAGCACTCACGGCAGGGGTCCGGGATGATCGAGCCGTAGCCGCGGCAGGCCGCGCACGGGCGGAGCGTGCGGATCTCGCCGAGGAACGAGCGCTGGACCACGGCGACCTCGCCCTGGCCGTGGCAGGTCTCGCAGGTGGTCGGCGAGGTGCCGGGCGCGGTGCCCTGGCCCTCGCACGCCTCGCAGCGCAGCGCCGTGTCGACCTTGAGGTCGCGGGTGACGCCGAAGCCGGCCTCCGCGAGCTCGACGTCGAGCCGGATCAGCGCGTCCTGGCCGCGCCGGGCGCGCGACCGCGGGCCACGGGTCTGCGCGCCACCGGCGGCACCGCCACCGAAGAACGCGTCCATGATGTCGGTGAAGCTGAAGCCCTGGCCGGCACCGCCGAAGCCCTGGCTGAAGGCGTCGCCGCCGCGGTCGTAGGCCGCACGCTTGCCGGGGTCGCTCAGCACTTCGTAGGCGCGCGAGACGTCCTTGAACCGCTCCTGCGTCTCCGGGTCGGGGTTGACGTCGGGGTGGAGCTGCCGCGCGAGCTTGCGGTAGGCCTTCTTGACGTCGTCGGCGCTCGCGTCACGCGAGACGCCGAGGATCTCGTAGGGGTCCTGTGTCACTGGTTTCCTTCATCGAGGATCCGGGAGACGTAGCGCGCGACCGCGCGCACGGCTGCCATGGATCCGGGGTAGTCCATGCGGGTGGGGCCGACGACGCCCAGGGAGCCGAGGTGGAACTCCTGCGGGCCGTAGCCGGTGGCCACGACGCTCGTGGCCGCGAGCTCGGAGTAGGGGCCTTCGTGGCCGATGCGCACCATCAGCGCATCGGTCCCCGACTCCCCCAGCAGCTTGAGCAGCACGACGTGCTCCTCCAGCGCCTCGAGCAGTGGTCGGACGGCGGTGTCGAAGTCGCCGTAGCGGGCGAGGTTGGCGGTGCCGCCGACCGCGACGCGCTCGTCGCTGCGGTGGTCGGACATCGCCTCGGTGAGCACGCCCACGATCGCGCGGGCCGAGTCGACCTGCTCGGGGCGTACGCCGTCGGGCAGGTCGCAGAGCGCGACGGCGGCCGCCGCGATCTGCACGCCGACGCTGGCCTGGTTGACCGCGACCCGCAGCTCGGCGAGGTCGCTGTCGACCACGGGTGCGTCGAGCTCGACGAGGCGCTGCTCGACCCGACCGGTGCTGAGGATGAGGATCAGCATCACCCGGGTCGGGGTGAGCGACACCAGCTCGATGTGGCGGACCGTCGAGCGCGAGAGCGACGGGTACTGCACGATCGCGACCTGGCGGGTGAGCTGGCTGAGCAGCCGGACCGAGCGCTGCACGACGTCGTCGAGGTCGACCGCCCCGTCGAGCAGCGTCGCGATCGCGCGGCGCTCCGCCGCGCTCATCGGCTTGAGCGTGGCGAGCTTGTCGACGAAGAGCCGGTAGCCCTTGTCGGTGGGGACGCGCCCCGCACTGGTGTGGGGCTGGTGGATGTAGCCCTCGTCCTCGAGCGCGGCCATGTCGTTGCGGACCGTCGCCGGTGAGACGCCCAGTCCGTGCCGCTCGACGAGCGCCTTGGAGCCGACCGGCTCCTCCGTCGCGACGTAGTCCTCCACGATCGCGCGGAGCACGTCGAGCTTGCGGTCGTCGACCATCGAGCCACTCCTCTGCACGTCGCGTTTCTGGCACTCGTTCGCCCGGAGTGCCAAGACTACTAGCAGTCCGTAGGCTCGCGGTCATGCCCGACGACACCCCTCGGTTCACCGAGGTCGCCCCGCGCGTGTGGGTCGCGCACTACGACTGGATGCACGTCAACATCACGCTGATCGGCGGGTCCGACGGCCTGCTGATGGTCGACACGCACGGGTCGGCCGCCGAGGCGCGGATCGTCGCCGACGACGTACGCCGCCTCGGCGCGGGTCCGCTGACAGGGCTGGTCAACACGCACGAGCACTGGGACCACCACTTCGGCAACGCGACGATGGTCGAGCAGTTCGGCGACCTGCCGATCCACGCGACCGACTGGGCGGCCGAGCACATGGAGGTGTCGTCGGCGCACACCTTCGAGCAGTACGGGCAGGACACCGCCCACCCGCGCCGCGACGAGATCCTCGCGACCACCCTCCACCTGCCCACGCGCACCTTCTCCTCCGCCGTCCAGCTCGACCTGGGCGACCGGGCCGTCGAGCTCATCCACCCCGGGCGTGGGCACACGGCAGGCGACCTCGTCGTACGCGTGCCGGACGCCGACGTGCTGCTGGGCGGCGACCTGGTCGAGGAGTCCGACCCGCCGTTCATCGGCGACGACTCGTGGCCGCTGGAGTGGCCGCTGACCCTCGACCTGGTCCTCGGCCTGATGACCGACTCCACGGTCGTCGTGCCGGGGCACGGGAAGGTCGTCGACAAGGAGTTCGTGCAGGACCAGCGCACCGAGCTCGGCGTCATCGCCGAGACCATCCGCGACCTCGCCTCGCGCGGGGTGCCGCAGTCCGAGGCCCTCGCCGCCGGCGAGTGGCCGTGGGAGCGCGAGCGGCTCGGGAGCGCAGTCCGGCTGGGCTACGAGCACCTGCCCCGCAGCCAGAAGCGGCTCCCCCTCATCTAGCCGCCCGACCGGCCCACACCCTCCGGGGGCTGTTCTCGCGGTGGTCGGCCCAGTAGGACTGGTGGCATGACCGAGAACAGCGAGTCCCAGACCGACAACACGGAGTCGACCGACACGCCCAAGGCGGGCAGCGGCACCAGTCCTGCCGACTCCGACCACTCCGGCGGCACCACCTCGCCCGACGGCGCCACCCTGGGCGGCATCTCCGACGACCAGCTGCCCGACGACCTGCAGCCCGGCGAGGACAACCCGCTGGCCGAGCCCCTCGACCCCGACGACGAGGCGACCAAGAGCCGCGAGGAGCTCGAGATGGACGCCACCCAGGAGGACCTGGGCAACGACGACGGAGCCAGCCAGGCGCCCACCCAGTCCGGCGACTCCGACGAGGGCACCGACAAGGGCTCCGACGCCAACAGCGGCGACGGTGCCGAGGGCAGCGGCATCGCTGGGGGCTGAGCCCCCGACAGCCCCCGGCCCCCGCCGCACCGGGTGTGATCCGCGACGCACGGCGAGCCACCCGGCCGGCGGGCCGACGGGCGCCTAACGTGGAGCGGTGCCCCAGGATCGCTACGGAACCGACGTCCTCTCCGGCGACTGGCGTGTCCCGAAGAACGGTCGCGCCACCGAGGTGCCGACCGAGATCGGGATGGTCGTCGAAGAGGTCACCACCGACTGGTGCGGCGAGGTCGTCGCCGTCGACCGCGACATCGACACGCTCACGCTGGAGGACCGGCGCGGCAAGCGGCGCACGTTCCCGCTCGGCCCCGGCTTCCTGCTCGAGGGCAGGCCGGTGATCCTCACCCGTCCCGTGCGGGCGGGTGCCCCAGCAGCCCCCGCGCGTACGGCGTCCGGCTCGGTCGCGGTGCCCAACGCGCGAGCCCGCGTCGCGCGCGCCAGCCGCATCTTCGTCGAGGGCCGGCACGACGCCGAGCTCGTCGAGAAGGTCTGGGGCGACGACCTGCGGATCGAGGGCGTGGTCGTCGAGTACCTCGGCGGCGTCGACGACCTCGCCGAGCACCTGCGCGACTTCAAGCCCGGCCCGCAGCGCCGCGTCGGCGTCCTGGTCGACCACCTGGTCACCGGGTCGAAGGAGGCGCGCATCGCCCAGGGCATCGCCCGCTCCCCCATCGGCAAGCACGTCCTGGTCGTCGGCCACCCGTTCATCGACATCTGGCAGGCGGTCAAGCCCGACCGGCTCGGCATCCCCGCGTGGCCCTCCGTCCCCCGCGGGATCGACTGGAAGACCGGCACCTGCCAGCAGCTCGGCTGGCCGCACCGCGACCAGGCCGACATCGCCCGCGCCTGGAAGCACATCCTCGGCCGGGTGAGCTCCTTCGCCGACCTCGAGCCCGCCCTCCTCGGCCGGGTCGAGGAGCTGATCGACTTCACCACCGCGCCCTGACGGGCGCGCTGGTTCAGTCCACCAGGTCGCGCACGATCGCGTCGGCGAGGAGCCGGCCGCGCTGGGTGAGCACGAGGCGCTCGGTGGCGAGCTCGACGAGCCCGTCGGCGACGAGGCGGGCGACGTGGGAGCGGCCGGTGGCCTCGAGGGCGGTCACCGGGAGCCCCTCGACGAGCCGGATCTCCAGCAGGATCCGCTCGACCCGCTGGTCGTGGTAGCCGAGGACCTCGCGTGCCAGGGCGGGTGAGACGCCGCTGGCGAGCCGCTGGGCGTACGCCGCCGGGTGCTTGACGTTCCACCAGCGCACCCCGCCGACGTGGGAGTGGGCGCCGGGGCCGACGCCCCACCAGTGCCCGCCGGTCCAGTAGAGCAGGTTGTGGCGGCACCAGTGGTCGGGCGACGTGGCCCAGTTGGACACCTCGTACCAGCTCATCCCGGCGGCGGAGAGCTTCTCGTCGACGAGGTGGTACTTGTCGGCCAGGTCGTCCTCGTCGGGCATCGGCAGCTCGCCGCGCTTGACCTGGCGGCCCATCGCGGTGCCGTCCTCGACGATGAGCGAGTAGGCGGAGATGTGGTCGGGGCGGCAGCCCAGGGCGACGTCGACCGAGGTCGCCCAGTCGGCCAGCGACTCCCCCGGCGTGCCGTAGATCAGGTCGAGGCTGACGTCGTCGAAGCCGGCCTGCCGGGCCCAGTCGACGACCGCGGGCACGCGCATCGGGTCGTGGGTGCGGTCGAGCGTGCGCAGCACGTGGTCGACCGCGGACTGCATGCCGAAGCTGATCCGGTTGAAGCCGGCGGTGCGCAGCTCCTCGAGGTCCCAGGCGGCGACGCTGTCGGGGTTGGCCTCGGTCGTGATCTCGACGTCGTCGACGAGCCCGAACTCCGCCGCGGCGCTGGCCACGATGGCTCCGAGGTCCGCAGCCTTCAGGAGCGTGGGGGTGCCACCGCCGAAGAAGATCGTCTCGATGGGGACGTCGCGGTGGCCGAGCACCTGGCGCGCGAAGCGGATCTCGCGGATCGCCGCCTCGGCGTACGACGACCGGCTGGCGCCGACCTCGTCGCCGAGCTCCTGGGCGGTGTAGGTGTTGAAGTCGCAGTAGCCGCACCGCACCGAGCAGAACGGCACGTGGACGTAGAGGCCGAAGGGCTTGCTGCCGAACTGGGCCCACGCCTCGTCGGGGAGCAGACCGTCCTCGGGGGCGACGTCACCGTCGGGCTGGGCGGGGGACACGCCGGTATCCAACCACGTGCCGGACGTGCGAACGGGTGCCAGTGGTCTCCCACAGGCACCCGTCCATGGTCAGCCCTAGGCGTACATCTGGTCGATGAGCGCCTGGTTGTTCTCCTGCACGACGTTG
This sequence comes from Nocardioides sp. P4_G10, assembly GCF_056401175.1. Taxonomy (NCBI): domain Bacteria; kingdom Bacillati; phylum Actinomycetota; class Actinomycetes; order Propionibacteriales; family Nocardioidaceae; genus Nocardioides; species Nocardioides sp. P4_G10. The sequence goes on from NZ_JBFUJV010000003.1 coordinate 99,420, forward strand.
CGCTTGACCTTCATCGACGGGGTCAGCTCGCCCGACTCGACCGTCAGGTCGTGGTCGAGGAGCTTCCACTTCTTGATGGTCTCCCAGCGGTTGAGGTGGCTGTTGAGCTCGTCGACGTAGCCGCCGACCATCTTCTGCACCGAGTCGGACTGCACGATCTCGGTGTAGGACTTGCCGCCCATGCCGTTCTCCTCGGCCCAGCCCGCCATCGCGTCGGGGTCGAGGGTGACGAGCGCGACGCAGTAGTTGCGCTCGTCGCCGAAGACCATGAACTGGCTGGCATAGGGGCACACGGCCTTGAACTTCGACTCGATCGCCGGCGGGGCGATGTACTTGCCGCCGGAGGTCTTGAAGAGCTCCTTGATGCGGCCCGTGATGACCAGGTGGCCGTCCTCGTCGACGGCGCCCTTGTCGCCGGTGTGCAGCCAGCCGTCGGAGGTCAGCGTCTTGGCCGTCTCCTCGGGCAGGTTGTGGTAGCCGTCCATCACGCCCGGACCCTTGATCATGATCTCGTCGTTGTCGCCGAGCTTGACCTCGCTGCCGGGGAAGACCGGGCCCACGGTGCCAAACTTGTTGCGGTCGGGGTGGTTGACGAACGAGCCCGCCGAGGTCTCGGTGAGGCCGTAGCCCTCGAGGATCTTGATGCCGGCGACGCCGAACCACTCCGCGATGTCGCGGTTGAGCGCCGCGGCACCGGAGATGAAGAAGCGGACGTTTCCACCGAAGCGGTCGCGGATCTTGGAGAAGACCAGCTTGTCGAAGAGCCCGTGCTGGACCTTGAGGGTCAGCGGCACCGACTGCCCCTCGCGCTTGCGGCGCTCGACCTCGAGGCCGACGTCGAAGGCCTTCTTGAAGATCTTCTCCTTGGCCCCGCCCTCGGCGGCCTGCATGGTGACGATGCGGCCGTGGGCCTTCTCGAAGATGCGCGGGGCGGCACCCATGAACGTCGGCTTCACCACGCCCAGGTTGTCGACGATCTTCTCGACGCGGCCGTCGATCGCCGCGGCGAAGCCGCAGGCCATCTGGGTGGACATCAGCACCTTGCCGAAGGAGTGGGCCATCGGCAGCCAGCGGAACTCGAGGTCGTCGGGGCCGAGGATGCCCTGCGCGCGGATCGCCTCGCCCTCGTAGACCCACGAGGAGTGGCGCAGCCGCACGCCCTTGGGGCGGCCGGTGGTGCCGGAGGTGTAGATGAGGGTGGCCAGCTGGTCGGGACGGATCGCCTGCGACGTCGTACGCACCACGTCGGGCTGCTCGGCGAGCCGCTCCGCACCCAGCGCGGCGAGGTCCTCCAGGGAGATCACCCAGTCGCCGTCGGACGCGCCCTCGAAGGTGATGACCTTCGTGACGTGGGGCAGCTCGGAGCGGTGCGCGGTGAGCTTGGCGACCTGCTCGTCGTCCTCGGCGAAGACGACGCGGCTCTCGGAGTCACCCAGGATGTAGACGGTGTCCTCGGCGTTGGTGCTCGGGTAGACCGTGGTGGTGGCGCCGGCGGCGCACATGACCGCGAGGTCCGCGAGGATCCACTCGTAGCGCGTGCCGGACGCGATGCCCACGCGCTGCTCGGGCTCGACGCCCAGCGCGATCAGGCCTGCGGCGAGCGCCTCGACCTTGTCGCCGGCCTGCTTCCAGGTGACGGACTCCCACGCCTCGCCACGGGGAAAACGGAAGGCCTCGGCGTCGGGGGTCGCGGTGACGCGGTCGAAGAACTGGACGGCGACGTTGGGTGGCATGGTGTCGAGGAAGGCCGTGTCGATGGTGGTCGGCATCTGTTACCTACTCATTCGTGGAGCGTGGCGCGACGGCACCACACAGCGGGGCTTGCTGCTGACTTGGCCTGTAACCTAGATCACGGGGTTTACCCAGCGGTAGCAAACGCGGCGAGTGTCCCGTCAAACGGGCGACTTTCCGACTTTGGTCAGTGCTGGACGGCCTTGGTGACGGCGATGCAGCGCGTGATCCAGTCCTGCTCCTCCGCCGTCAGGCGACGAGCGGCTCGCTGCGCGTCCTGCACCGCCCACCCCGCGTTGAGCACCATCCGCACGACCACCCAGTCGCGGGCGCGCGCCTCGTCGAGGCCGGCGGTGTCGACCAGCGCGTGGAAGCGCCGGCGCAGGCCGTCGCGCACCGATCCGACCGCTCCCGGACCGCTGAGCTCGTCCATCCGGTTCCAGAGCATCGGCGCCGGCTCGTAGTGCGGGTCGCCGGCCATCGGCTTGGGGTCGATGGCCAGCCACTCCCCCGGGTCGTCGGCCATCACGTTGGCGTAGTGGAGGTCGCCGTGCACGACGACGCTCGCCACCTCGTCGGCGAGCAGGTCGGGGCCGAGCGACAGGGCCTGCTCGACGTAGCGGCGCGGGACGGGGAGGTCGCGGCCCAGGTCGCCGAGCTCGCGGAGCCACCGCTCGACGTACGACGAGACGCCGGCCAGCTGCGGCATCGCCGGGATGTGGAGCCGGCCGTAGAGCTCGCCGACCACCTCGCAGGCCTCGACGTCCCAGGAGTCGCCGAGGTCCGGCCCGGGCAGCCAGTCCAGCAGCAGCGCGCGTCGTCGCGGGTCGGCCCGCTGGAGCCGTACGGCGCCCCGGCCGCCCCAGTGCTGCAGGGCGAGGCCTTCGTGGAGCGACTCGTCGTCGCCGTCGAAGCCGACCTTCAGCGCACCGGCCGCGCCGTCGGCGCCCACGACCGGGAGCACCAGCGAGCAGAAGCCGTGCAGCGCCGTGCCGGTCGGACTCAGCCGCCAGTCGTCGAGCAGGTCGCCCGCGAGCCGCGGCAGCCGGTCGAGCCAGCGCCCCCAGTCGTCCCCGAGCGCCCGCTGCGCGAGCAGCCCCGCAGGGATGGTGAGCGGCATGCCCGCGAGCCTAGGCTGACCGGCATGAGCAATCGGCAGCAGCCGTGGTCGGACGACGCCGTCCGGCACGGCCGGATCCTGGTCCTCAGCGACAACCCGATCTCGCGGTCGATCGCCGCCATCGCGTCGACGGCCGGGCGCACGGCCGTGGTCGAGCCGGCGGACGACGGCGGGCCCGGGCTCGACCCGGGGCCCGGTGACGCCGTGGTGCTGTGCGACCACGACGCTCCCGACGCACCCGCCGTGCTGCGTGCCGCGCTGGCGTCCGAGGCGTCGTACGTCGCCATGATGGCCAGTCGCGGCCGCGCGGCCGGGCTCCTCGACGAGCTCGGCGCGGAGGGGGTCGACGTGTCCAGGCTGCACGTGCCGGCGGGGCACGACCTGGGCGGCAAGGGCCCGGGTGAGATCGCCCTGTCGGTGGTGGCGGAGATCGTCGCCGAGTCCTACGGCCGAGCCGGCGGCCCGATGCGCGGCTGAGCTGCTCCCTGGGGGCCCTCCGGGTGCTCCTGCCGGAGGCTCACCCAGGCGGCCCGCACGTGGGACCGCATCACCGACTCAGCCCACTCGGCGTCGCCCGCGGCGAGGGCCTGCACGATCTCGTGGTGGTGCGCCAGGCTCCGTCGCATCGCCTCGGGCGAGTAGTGCGAGAACGTGCGCCACACCAGCGGCACCTCCACCACCGACGACACCATCGCGACCAGGCGCCCGTTGCCGGACGCCTCGAGCACGGTGCGGTGGAACTCGTTGTTGAGCCCGGTGATCGCGTCGAGGTCGGGCGGGTCGCGTCGAGCCTCCTCGTCCATCCGGTCGGCCAGCCGGCCGAGCCTGTCGAGGTCGGCCCGGCCGGTGGTCGCGGCGAGGCCGCACCCCCACGGCTCGAGCTGTGAGCGGAGGCTGAAGATCTCGTCCAGGTCGCCGACCCCCCAGTCCTCGACCTGCACGCCACGGTTGGGCTCGTGCCGGACCAGTCCTTCCGCGGCGAGGCGTCGCAGGGCCTCGCGCACCGGCGTACGGCTCACGCCGATGACGGCGGCGAGGTCGCCCTCGCGCAGCCACTCCCCACCGGCGCGCTCGCCGCTGAGGATCTGCCGCCGGATCGTCGCGTAGGTGACCTCGGCGGCCTTGCCGGTGTCCGCGCCCGCATCCTGGGTCATGGTCGCGAACCCTAGCAGCGCACCTCGGCCCAGATTGTATGCAATTCGTGAGACGCCATTGACGTCGACGACGACCCGTCGCTAGCGTCGGCGGCGGTCGGTATGACCTGCCTCACACCTTGCGCCTGCTTTGCATACGAAAGGGCTCCTGTGGCCTCACCGTCGGCTCTCCCCCTCGACGACCTGCGCGTCGTCGAGCTGGGCCAGCTCCTGGCCGGCCCGTTCTGCGGCCAGCTCCTCGGCGACTTCGGGGCGGAGGTCATCAAGGTCGAGGACCCGGTCAACGGCGACCCGATGCGCCAGTGGGGCCGGGAGAAGCCCTACGGACAGTCGCTGTGGTGGCCGGTGGTCGCCCGCAACAAGCTGTCGGTCACCGCCGACCTGCGCACTGCGCGCGGCCAGGACCTCGTCCGGCGCATGGTCGCCGAAGCCGACGTGCTGATCGAGAACTTCCGTCCCGGCACGCTGGAGCGCTGGGGCCTGGCCCCCGAGACGCTGTGGGAGACCAACCCCGGTCTCGTGGTCACCCGGGTCACCGGGTTCGGGCAGACCGGACCGTACGCCGCCCGCGCGGGCTACGGCTCGATCGGCGAGGCGATGGGCGGGATCCGCTACGTCACCGGCGACCCGGACCGGCCACCGGCCCGCGCCGGGGTCTCTCTCGGCGACTCGCTGGCAGCGACCTTCGCCTGCCTGGGCACCCTCGTCGCGCTGCACCAGCGCGGGCGCACCGGTCGCGGCCAGGTCGTCGACTCCGCCATCTACGAAGCCGTGCTCTCCCTGATGGAGTCGCTCGTGCCCGAGTGGCAGGTGGCCGGCTACCAGCGCGAGCGGACCGGTACGACGCTGCCCAACGTCTCGCCGAGCAACGTCTACCCCACCGCCGACGGGGAGATGGTCCTCATCGCCGCCAACCAGGACACCGTGTTCCGCCGGCTGGCCGACGTCATGGGCCGCCCCGACCTGGCCACCGACGAGAAGTACGCCTCGCACGGCGCCCGCGGCAAGCACATGGAGGAGCTCGACGGCCTGATCGCCGAGTGGAGCACGACGGTGCGCGCCGACGACCTTCTCGAGCGCCTGCACGCCGGCGGCGTACCGGCCGGGCGCATCTTCCGCGCCAAGGACATGCTGGCCGACGAGCACTTCGCGGCCCGCGAGGCCATCGTCCGCCTGGCCCACCCCGACCTGGGTGAGTTCGCGATGCACAACGTCGCCCCCAAGCTCTCGGAGAGCCCCGGATCGGTCCGACACGTCGGTCCGGCCCTGGGCGAGCACAACGACGCCGTCTACCGCGGCCTGCTCGGCCTGGGGGACGACGACCTGTCGTCCCTGCGCGCCGACGGCGTCATCTGAGGCGCACCACCGACATCAAGGAGAGCAGCATGACCTACCGGCTCGGAGTCGACGTGGGTGGAACGTTCACCGACATCCTGCTGATCGACGAGGACTCCGGCGCGACCTTCCGCGCCAAGACCTCCTCCACCCCCGAGGACCAGTCCATCGGCGTGCTGCGCGGCATCGACCAGGCGTGCGCCGCCGCCGGCATCGAGCGCACCTCGGTCGGTGACGTCTTCCACGGCACGACGGTCGCGACCAACGCCATCCTCGAGGGCAAGGGCGCCCGGGTCGGCCTCGTGACCACCCACGGGTTCCGCCAGGTGCTGCAGATCGCCCGGTCCTTCGTCCCCGGCGGCCTGGCGGGCTGGATCATCTGGCCCAAGCCCGAGCCGCTCGCCGCGCTGGAGGACACCGTCGAGGTGCGGGGACGCATCGCCAGCGACGGATCGGTCGTCACCGAGCTCGACGAGGACGACGTCCGCACCCAGCTGCGGGCCCTGGCCGGCCGCGGCATCGAGGCGCTGAGCATCAGCCTGATCAACTCCTACGCCAACTCCGCCCACGAGGAGCGCGTCCGCGAGCTCGCCGCCGAGGAGCTCCCCGGTCTCGCGGTCTCGATGTCGTCGGCGGTCCTGCCCGAGCTGCGGGAGTACGAGCGGACGATCACGACGGTCGCCAACGCCGTGGTGCAGCCGCAGGTGAAGCGCTACGTCGCCAACCTCGAGGGTCAGCTGCGGGACTCGGGCGTCAGCGGCTCGCTCTCGATCCTCCGCAGCGACGGGGGCCTCGTCTCCGCGGGCGTCGCCGCCGACAACCCGGTCAACCTGCTGCTCTCCGGCCCCGCGGGCGGCGTGACGGGAGCCGCGTGGGTCGCCGCCCAGACCGGGCACCGCAACTTCCTCACCTTCGACATGGGCGGCACGTCGACGGACGTGGCGCTGGTCGAGGACCTCGCTCCGCGCATCGGCCGCGAGACCACCGTCGGCGACCTCAAGGTCCGCGCCACGTCGGTCGACGTCCGCACCGTCGGCGCCGGTGGCGGCTCCATCGCGCACGTCCCGCCGCTCACCCAGGCGTTGCGGGTGGGCCCGCAGTCCGCGGGCGCGGCGCCCGGCCCGGCGGCGTACGCAGCCGGCGGGACCGAGCCGACGGTCACCGACGCCAACGTGGTGCTGGGGCACCTCCCCACCGCGCTCGCCGGCGGCGAGGTCACGCTCGACCCCGAGGCGGCCCGCACCGCCGTCCAGACCATCGCGGACGCGACGGGCCTGGGCTCGGTCGAGGCCGCGGCAGCAGGGATCATCGACATCGTCAACGAGAACATGTTCGGGGCGCTGCGCCTGGTCTCGGTGCAGCAGGGCTTCGACCCCCGCGACTTCGCCCTCGTCGCGTTCGGTGGAGCCGGCCCGCTGCACGCCAACGCGCTCGGACGGCTCACCGGGTCCTGGCCGGTCATCATCCCGCCCTCCCCCGGCGTGCTCTGCGCCTACGGCGACGCGACCACCAGCCTGCGTGACGAGGCGGTCCGCACCCTCGTACGTCGCTTCGCCGAGCTCACCGACGACGGCCTGCGGGCCATCCTGGACGACCTGGCGGCGTCGGCTCGCGGCACGCTGACGGCCGAAGGTGTCCCCGAGGACGACCTCCGCGTGAGCTACTCGGCCGACCTGCGCTACCACGGCCAGGGCTTCGAGATCCCCGTGTCCGTCGACATCGACGCCTTCGACGGCGGCGGGGGCGGGCTGGAGGCGCTCGGCAAGGCGTTCGACACCGAGCACGACCGGTTGTTCTCCTTCGTGCTCGACGCCGAGCACGAGCTGGTCACGCTCCGCGCCACGGCCGACGCGCCGCGTCCCGACGTGGGCTCCGTCGAGCTGGACGACGGCGGCAGCGACGCCTCACCGGCGCGCGTGCAGCAGCACCGGATCTGGTCCGACGGCGGCTTGGTCGACGCGGACGTCTACGACCGGTCGCTCCTCAAGGCGGGCAACGTCGTCACCGGGCCAGCCGTGATCACCGAGATGGACTCCACGACCCTCGTGCTGCGCGACCACGCGGCGACGGTCCATCCGAGCGGCAGCCTCCTCATCCGACCCGTCGACCAGAGCCAGGAGGGCTGAGCCATGGCACGCCTGATCGAGACCAACACCGCCCCGATGCAGCAGGTCGAGGTCGACCTGGTGACCCTCGACCTCGTCGAGAACGCGCTGCGCAACGCCCGCTACGAGATGGACGAGGTGCTGTTCCGCACGGCCCTCTCCCCCGGCATCCGGGAGCAGCACGACGAGTTCCCACTGATCGCCAACCGCGACGGGAAGATGATGGTCGGCCAGTTCGGCCTGTCCATCCCCGACTTCCTCGACAACTTCGACGGCACGATCGAGGAGGGCGACGTCCTGCTGACGTCGGACCCCTACTCGTGCGGCGCCGCGATCAGCCACGCCAACGACTGGCTGGTGGTGATGCCGATCTTCTTCGACGGCCGCCTCGTCGGCTGGTCGTCGATGTTCGGGCACATGTCGGACGTCGGCGGCAAGACGCCCGCGTCGATGCCGACCGACGCGCGCACGATCTTCGAGGAGGGCGTCGTCATCCCGCCCTTCCGGCTCTACAAGAAGGGCGTCCTCGACGACGACGCGCTGCGGATCATCCTCAACCAGGTCCGCAAGCCCGACTGGAACCGCGCCGACCTCAACGGGATCGTGGCCGCCTGCCGGACCGCCGCCCGCCGGGTGCAGGAGCTGTGCGCCCGCTTCGGCGTCGACACCTACAACTCGGCGCTGGAGGCGCTCCTCGACCGCAACTACCGGGCCATGAAGACGCTCCTGGCCATGGTGTTCGAGGAGGGCCGGACGCTGTCCTTCACCGACTACATCTGCGACGACGGCCTCGGCTACGGGCCGTACGAGCTGAAGCTGAGCCTCACCCGCACCGGCGACAAGGTGCTGCTCGACTTCACCGGCAGCAGCCCACAGGCCCAGGGACCGATCAACTACTACATCAACGAGAACCTCGTCCGGATGTTCTTCGGGATCTACATGATCACCGTGGCCGACCCGCAGATCCTCTGGAACGACGGCTTCTACCCCCTCGTCGACGTGGAGATCCCGGACGACTCGTTCTGGAAGCCGCAGTACCCGGCGGCGCTGAACGCGCGCAACCACGGCATCGGTCGCGTGTTCGACCTCTTCGGCGGCCTGCTGGGCCAGACCAACCCGGACCTGCTGAACGCCGCCGGCTTCTCCTCGTCCCCGCACTTCATGTACTCCGGCACCTACTGCGAGGGCGACCGCAAGAACGAGTGGTTCCAGCTCTACTCCATCGGCTTCGGCGGCATCCCCGGCCGCCCGATCGGCGACGGGCCGGACGGCCACTCCCTGTGGCCCTCGTTCGTCAACATCCCGTGCGAGTACCTCGAGTCCTACTACCCACTGCGCATCGAGCGCTGGGAGACCGTGGCCGACACGGGAGGTGCGGGGCTGCACCGCGGCGGCAACGGGGTCGACGTGGCCTACCGCTTCCTCGAGGCCGGCACCATCGCCATCCACGACGACCGGTGGCTCACCTACCCCTGGGGCGTCAACGGCGGCGAGCCCGGCGCGCGCGGCCGCAAGTGGCTCGAGCGTGCCGACGGCACCACGGAGGTCCTGGGCAGCAAGGTCCATGACGTGCCCGTGGAGCGGGGCGACCTGCTGCACTTCGTCACCTGGGGCGGGGGCGGGTGGGGCGACCCGCTCGCACGCGAGCCCGACCTGGTCGGGCTCGAGGTCCGACGCGGCCTGGTGACCGCCGACGGCGCGCGCCGCTACGGCGTGGTGTGCGACGAGTCCGGCGCGGTCGACGTGTCCGCGACGGAGACGCTGCGGAGCACGCTGGACGCCGACCGGCCCCACCCGCTGCCGACCTTCGACATGGGCCCGCCGCTGGAGACGATCCTGGAGCGCGCCCTCGAGGAGACCGGCCTGCCCGCCCCGCGACCCCCGGTCCCCCGGTGACCCGGCGTGGCTGACGAACCCTTCGGTGGCTCGCTGCGACCGGGCCACTCACCCGCGGTCCTGGCCGTCGACATGATGCGGGCCTACTTCGATCCCGCCAGCGCGCTGTGCCTGCCCGCCGACGACTGCCTGCACTCCGCGGCGCGGGTGTTGGCGGCCGCCCGGCAGCACGGCGTGCCCGTGGTGCACAGCCGCGTGCGCTACAGCGCCGGCGGCGCCGACGGCGGGGTGTTCTTCCGCAAGGTCCCGGCACTGCAGGCGCTGGTCGGCGACGGACCCATGGGCGAGCTGATGCCCCCGGTCGCGCCGACGGACGACGAGCTGGTGGTCGTCAAGCAGTACGCCAGCGCCTTCTTCGGCACCTCGCTCGCCTCCACCCTGCACGCGAGCGGCGTCGACACGGTCGTCGTCGTCGGGGTCAGCACCAGCGGGTGCATCCGGGCCACCGCGGTCGACGCGATCCAGCACGGGTTCGTCCCGCTGGTCGTCGCGGACGCGGTCGGTGACCGGGCACCCGAGCCGCACGAGTCCAACCTCCGCGACCTGGGGGCCAAGTACGCCGAGGTGGTGGACGAGGCGACCGCCTTGGCCTACCTCGCCACCGCCTCCCGAGGTGGCGACCGGTGACGCCGAACGACGCGGTGAGCATCGTCGAGATGGCCCCCCGCGACGGGCTGCAGAACGAGAGCGCCCTGCTGTCGACCGCCGACAAGGTCGAGCTCGTGGAGCGTGCGGTGCGGGCCGGCGCCCGGCGCATCGAGGTGACCAGCTTCGTCAACCCCGCCCGCGTGCCACAGATGGCCGACGCCGACGAGGTGATGGCCGCGCTCCCACGGCCCGACGGGGTCAGCTATGCCGGCCTCGTGATGAACGACCGCGGCCTCGACCGCGCCCTGGCGGCCGGGGTGCACGAGGTCGACGTCGTGGTCGTCGCGACCGACACATTCTGCCTGCGCAACCAGGGCGTCACCACCGAGGAGGCCTGCCGGCAGGCGGCCTCGCTCGTCGAGCGGGCCCGCGCGGCCGGCGTGCTCACGACGGTCACCGTCGGCGCGGCGTTCGGCTGCCCGTTCGAGGGCGAGGTCCCCGACGAGCGGCTGCGAGACGTCCTCGGCCGCGTCGCCGACGCCGGACCCGACGAGCTGGCGCTCGCCGACACCATCGGCGTGGCGGTGCCGAGCCAGGTCTCGTCCCGGCTGGCCCTGGCCGCCGAGGTCGCCGGCACCGACGTGCCGCTCCGCCTGCACCTCCACGACACCCGGCACACCGGTGTGGCCAACGCCGTGGCGGCCCACGCCGCTGGCGTCCGCACCCTCGACGCCAGCATCGGCGGCACCGGCGGCTGCCCGTTCGCCCCCAACGCCACCGGCAACGTCGCCACCGAGGACCTCGTCTACCTCTTCGACCGGATGGGCGTCAGCACCGGCCTGGACCTCGCGACCACCACGGCCACGACCGCCTGGCTGGAGGAGCGGCTGGCCAAGCGCCTTCCCGGAGCGCTGCTCCGGGCGGGCGACTTCCCGGCTCCGGCCCGGTAGCACCGGCCCGCCGGCGGCCCTAGGGTGACGGCCATGAGCTGGGACGACCTGGCCGCCGCGTTGCTGGCCCGGCAGTTCCCCGACGACCCGGGCACGGTGGCGGAGCGGGTGCGCGCGATCGGCGACCTGCAGACCCAGACCGCGCGGTCGGCGTTCATCGGTCTGGGTGCACGCTTCCCCGGCGTGACCCACGCCGAGATCACGGCGGCCTACGACGCCGGCGAGATCGTGCGCGGCAGCACGATCCGCGGCACCGTCCACACCGCGACCCCCGAGGCCTACACCGTGCTCGCCGAGGCCACGCGCGTCGGGCAGCACCAGCGGTGGGCCCGGGTGCTGGGCATCAGCGACGCGCAGATCGCCGACCTGTGGGTCTCCATCGAGGCCTACGCCCGCGAGTGGCGCACCCCCGACGAGCTCCGCGCCCACGTCGACGAGTGGCTCGCCCGCCACGCCCCCACCTCCCTCGACGCAGCGGCCGCCGGCCCGGGCCGCTACCTCGGCTTCGCCCACGGCGCCACGGTCCGCCGGCCGGCCTCGGGCGACCGCTGGGAGGGTCAGGGCAAGCCGGTCTACGGGACGTTCGACCGCACCGGACCGGTCACGCTGGCCGACGTCGTACGCCTCCACCTGCGCGCCCACGGGCCCTCGTCGCGGCAGGACGTCGCATGGTGGGCCGGGATCCCGCTCAAGGCCGTCGAGGAGGGGCTGGCGGGCCTGGACGTCGTCGAGCACGACGGACCGGACGGCAGGGCGTACGTCGACCTACCGGACGCCCCGCCCCCGCGGGACCTGCCGGGCGTGCGCCTGCTGCCCGAGTTCGACGCCCTGCTGTGCGGCTACGACTCCAAGGCCCGCGACCGGTTCGCGACGTCCGAGCACCACCGGCGGCTGTGGAACGAGTCCAACGGGATGCTGCTCCCGCCGCTGCTCGTGGACGGGCGGATCACCGGCTTCTGGCGGGCCGCCGGCACCGCGAGGCGACGACCGCTCGAGGTCACGTGGTTCGCGCGGACGAGGCGGCCGCGCAAGGCCGAGCTCGACGAACCCGTCGCCGCCCTCGAGTCCGCGCTCGGCATCACCGTCACCGAGGTGACGCTCAGCCGCGAGGCGACCTGACGGGTCGGTCCCTGGGCTGGTCCTTGAGGTACTCCCCCGGCGTCATCCCGGTGACCGTGCGGAAGTCGTGGGTGAAGTGGGCCTGGTCGGCATAGCCCAGGTCCGCGGCCACCTCGGCGAGGCTGCCGCGGCCGGCCTTCAGCGCCTCGACCGCGTCGTGCAGGCGGCGTCGCTGCAGGAGCCACTTCGGGCTCAGCCCGATGCGCTGCTCCACCAGCCGCTGGAGGCTGCGCTCGGACAGCCCCGCCTCGCGCGCCAGGTCGTCGACCCGGGTGACCTCCGGGTGATCGCCCAGCCACCCGACCAGACGGTTGACGAGGAGCCCGGACTCGTCGACCGGCAGGTGGGTCGCCAGCCACGACTCGACGTGGGCGACCGCCGCGAGGTGGGCGGCGGGGTCGTGCGGGTCGTGCTCCATCGCAGCGCGCACGCCCTCGACGACGGTCGGGTCGGGGACGAGGTCGTCCAGCTCGACCCACGTGTCGGTGACCTCGGCGACCGACCGTCCGAGGACCAGGCGGCCCGCGGCCGGGCTGAGCATCGTGCCGACCGCCCAGCCGTCGCCCTCCAGCGTGACGCTCGAGCGGCCCCGGCTGACGCCGTAGAACCGGGCGTAGGTGTTGCTGACGACCACCAGGCAGACCGGGTGCTGGAGCGTGGACTGGGTCGACGGCTCGGCCAGCGACCACACGGGGATCCAGTAGCGCTCGACCAGGTCGACCAGGTGCTCGCTGGGGCCGTAGCGGTGGATCGGCGGGGAGGGTCGGCTCACGCCCGTCAGGTGGGCCCGGTCGATCGGGTCCACCGGGTGCGGGCCGTCTGCCCCGGTCCGGCTGGTCATGTGTCGGATTATCACAATCGCCTCCGACACCGCAGCGACGAGAGTGGTTGCATGACGCAGACGACGACCCCCGGCACCGACCACCACCTCTCCCTCTTCCAGCAGCGCGCCGACCGCTTCACCCAGGTGGTGGACGCGGTCGACGTCTCGGGCGACGACTGGGACGCACCCTCCCCGTGCGACGGCTGGAGCGCCCGCGACGTCGTCGGCCACGTGCTCCGGACCCAGCGTGACTTCCTCGGCACGCAGGGCCTCGACGTGGGCCCGCAGCCGGACCTCGCCGACCCGGCGGCCGCGTGGCGGGCCCAGCGCGCGCAGGTCACGTCGGTGCTGGAGTCCGACGGCGTGGCCGCGCGGGAGTACGACGGCTACTTCGGCCGTACGACGATCGCCGCGACCGTCGCCGACTTCTACGGCTGGGACCTCGTGGTGCACGGGTCCGACGTCGCCCGGGCCACCGGTCAGGAGTGGTCGGTCAGCGACGCCGAGGCCGCCGACCTGCACGCCACCGCGGACGGCTGGGGCGTGGCCCTGCACTCGGAGGGCGTGTGCGCCGACGCCGTCGAGGTCGGCGACGACGCCTCGGTGACCGACCGGTTGCTCGCCCGGCTCGGGCGCGACCCCGGGTGGCGACCGTCGGTCGGCTGAGGCGCCCGAGCGTCATGACCGCGACGCTGCAGCGACCGGCGTGAGCTGCACCTCGATCGTCGGCACCTCGCCCTCCGTCGGGCGGCACCCGCCCGGGCTGACCCGCGGACGCCCCTGCGCCACGACCCGCACCGAGCTCGCGGCCAGGTCGGTGACACGGAGCTGCCAGGTCCCCCTCGTCCCCGCCAGCGCGCAGGGCAGGCGGCAGGTCAGGCGGCCGCCGACGAGGACGAGACCCTCGGACTCCACCGCTGACACGAGTGCCTTCCGGTCCACGGGTCGGTTGTCGAAGCGGAGGCGGGACAGCTCCACCGAGTCCACCGGCTTCCCGTCGCCTCCGACCGCGGAGCCCAGCACGAGCGACGGCCCCAGCTCCCGCCAGACGTCGGGCCCGTTCTCGCACTCCGAGCCCCCGCCGCAGCCGGTGAGGAGCGATGCCGCGACCAGCACGCCCACAGCCCGCATCCGGGTGACCACCATGCGCGTGGGACGGACCGACCTGGGCGACCGTTCCGCCCGGTGGTCGGGTCAGGAGCGCTCCAGGGTGACCACTGCGACCGTGCAGCGACCCGCGACCTCACCGGGTCCGACCACGAGCGTGCCCGTCGCGAGCCCGTCGCGGCCGCCCGAGACGACGTACGCCGCCTGGTCCGCGGCCACCGGGAGGGTCGAGGACCGCCCCAGCTCCAGGACGGTGACGAAGGGGTGGACGAGGGTCGGGTCGACGACCACGTTGAGCGCCCGCACGGGACCCTCCGGCACCGACCCCACGGCGGCCGCGTCTCCGGAGAAAAGGAACGGGCGCTGCGGCTCGACGACGTGCGCGTCGCCGTCCACCTCCAGGTCGAGCACCGGTCCCTCGACGAGGGTCAGCAGGCGCTGCCGGCCGGGGAACGTCGAGAACGGCCCGTCGCGGTCGATGTCGGCCAGGCTGATCCGCCACGCGCCGTCGTCGGCGACCGCCAGCTCGCGCGTCGTACCACCGCCGTTGGCCCAGGCCTGCGGCGTGACCTCGTCGCTGCGGACGACCCGGCTCACTTCTTGCCGGTCTTCTCCGTGGGCTGCGTGGTGGCGAGCGCGGCGACGAAGGCCTCCGGCGGCACCTCGACGGAGCCGATGTTCTTCATCCGCTTCTTGCCGGCCTTCTGCTTCTCGAGCAGCTTGCGCTTGCGGCTGATGTCGCCGCCGTAGCACTTGGCCAGCACGTCCTTGCGGATGGCGCGGATGGTCTCGCGGGCGATGACGCGCGCGCCGATGGCGGCCTGGATCGGCACCTCGAACTGCTGGCGCGGGATCAGGTCCTTGAGCTTGCCGGCCATCATCACGCCGTAGGAGTAGGCCGCGTCGCGGTGCACGATCGCGCTGAACGCATCGACCGGCTCACCCTGGAGCAGGATGTCGACCTTGACCAGGTCGGCGGCCTGCTCGCCGGAACGCTCGTAGTCGAGCGAGGCGTAGCCCTTGGTGCGCGACTTCAGCTGGTCGAAGAAGTCGAAGACGATCTCGCCCATCGGCAGCGTGTAGCGCATCTCGACGCGGTCCTCCGACAGGTAGTCCATCCCCTGCAGGTTGCCGCGCTTGAGCTGGCACAGCTCCATGATCGTGCCGATGTAGTCGGACGGCGCGAGGATCGTCGCCTTCACGACGGGCTCGCGGACCTCGGACACCTTGCCGTCGGGGTACTCGCTCGGGTTGGTCACCTCGACCTCGGTGCCGTCGTCGAGGAGGACCTCGTAGACCACGTTGGGCGCGGTCGAGATGAGGTCGAGGGTGAACTCGCGCTCGAGCCGGTCGCGGGTGATCTCCATGTGGAGCAGGCCGAGGAAGCCGCAGCGGAAGCCGAAGCCGAGCGCGCCGGAGGTCTCCGGCTCGTAGGTCAGCGCCGCGTCGTTGAGCTGCAGCTTCTCGAGCGCGTCGCGCAGCGTCGGGTAGTCGTCGCCGTCGATCGGGTAGAGCCCGGCGTAGACCATCGGGTTCGGGTGCTTGTAGCCCCCGAGCGACTCCGTGGCGCCGTGGTGCTGCGAGGTGACCGTGTCACCCACGCGCGACTGGCGCACGTCCTTCACGCCGGTGATCAGGTAGCCGACCTCGCCGACGCCGATCTCCCCGGCCTTGACGGGCTCGGGGCTGATCACGCCGACCTCGAGCATCTCGTGCACGGCGTTGGTCGACATCATCTTGATCCGGTCGCGGTGGCTGAGCTTGCCGTCGACCACGCGGACGTAGGTCACCACGCCGCGGTAGGTGTCGTAGACCGAGTCGAAGATCAGCGCGCGGGCCGGGGCGTCCGCGTCGCCCACCGGCGGCGGGGTCTGCTTCACGATCTCGTTGAGGAGCGCCTCGACGCCCACGCCGGTCTTGGCGCTGGTGAGGAGAACCTCCTCCGGCTCGCAGCCGACCAGGCCGGCGAGCTCGGCGGCGTACTTCTCGACGTTGGCGCTCGGGAGGTCGATCTTGTTGAGCACCGGGATGATGTGGAGGTCGGCGCCCATCGCGAGGTAGAGGTTCGCGAGGGTCTGCGCCTCGATGCCCTGGGCAGCGTCGACCAGCAGGACCGCCGCCTCGCACGCCTCGAGCGAGCGGGACACCTCGTAGGTGAAGTCGACGTGGCCGGGGGTGTCGATCATGTTGAGGATGTAGGTGCCGGGCTCCGCGTCCTCGGCGTTGCCGGCCGGGACGGTCCACGGCATCCGCACGGCCTGCGACTTGATCGTGATGCCGCGCTCGCGCTCGATGTCCATCCGGTCGAGGTACTGCGCACGCGACGCCCGCTCGTCGACGACCCCGGTGAGCTGGAGCATCCGGTCGGCGAGCGTCGACTTGCCGTGGTCGATGTGCGCGATGATGCAGAAGTTGCGGATGATAGAGGGGTCGGTCGAGCCTGGCTTCGGTGCGTTGGTGAGGCTCACGGACTGCTTTCAGGAGAACGACGGCGGGGTCGGGTCATTCTTCCACGCGGGACCTGCCGCACCGAACCGGCGCCGACGACCCCGGACGAGCTCCACCACGGCCGCGATCGCGAAGACCGTCCAGAAGCCGACCAGCACCGGTCCGGCGTACACGACGAGCAGCGCGGCGATCTGCAGGTCGGCGCCCTGCCACGCCATCCACTCGATCAGCACGGCACCCACCACGAGCGGCAGGGCGGGCACGGCCATCGCGAGGGCGTGCCAGCCGCGCGGGGTGTCGTCGCGGGCGGCCGTCACGCCGGCCGCCGCCGCCAGCACGACCAGGCCCGGGAGCGAGAGCAGGGTGCCGGGCAGGACGACCCCCATGGCGAGGAGCACCAGGCCGGCCAGCCAGGCACGTCGGAGGGCGCGCGGCACCGACCGCCTGACCGGTTCCGGTGCCTCCATGTCCGGACGCTAGCGTGCAGCGGTGACCTCGCGGAACGGATCGAGCCTCCCGCTCGTGCCGGCAGCGGCGTTCGTGCTGATCTGGTCGTCCGGCTACATCTCCGGCCCGGCGGCGGTCCACGCGGCGGCGCCGTTCACGGTGCTCGGCTGGCGCTTCGTCCTCGCCGCCCTCCTCGCCGCCGGCCTGGCCCTCGCGCTGAGGCGGCCGACCCGGATGGACCGCGGCACGCTGGGCCGGGTCGCGGCCGTCGGCTTCGTGATGAACGCCGTCCAGTTCGGCCTGATGTACGTCGCGTTCGACCTGGGCCTCGGCGCCACCCTGGCCTCGCTCCTCCACGCGCTCAGCCCGGTCCTGACCGCCCTGCTGGCGGCAGTGCTCCTCGGGGAGCGGGTCTCGGCACTCCAGGTCGCGGGTTTCGCCGCCGGGGTCGTGGGGGTGCTGCTCGTCCTCGGCGCCGACCTGGGCCATGCCGGCGGGCCGGTCGCCGTGCTGGTCGGCTGTCTGAGCATGCTCACCCTCAGCCTCGGCACCCTCGGCCAGCGCTGGATCGGGGCGCAGCCCGACCTGCTGTGGTCGGCTGCGGCGCAGTTCGCCGTGTCCGCTCCCCCGCTGCTCGTGCTGGGCTGGACCACCGAGGGCGCCTGGCCGGTGACGGACACCTCGCGGGCCGTCGTGTCCGTGCTGTTCCTGGCGGTCGTCAACTCGATCGTCGGCCTGGTCCTGCTGGCCCTGCTCGTACTGCGCGGCGGTTCGGGCGCGGCGGCCAGCCTGTTCTTCCTCAGCCCCCCGGTCACGGCCGTGCTCGCGTGGCTGGTGCTCGACGAGACGCTGTCGCCCACCCAGCTCGTCGGCCTCGTGGTCGCGGTGGTCGGCGTCGGCGCAGCGACAAGGAGTCGGAGTACGCCGGTGCCCGTCCAGGACCCCGAGCAGGACCCTCAGGACGCGGTCGGCACCCAGTAGCGCCGCTTCACCCCGCGGACGTCCTCCAGGACCCCGCCGGCGGCCTCGATCACGCGGATCGAGCCGACGTTGTCGTCGTCGCAGGTGACCAGGGCAGGGTCGATCCCGAGCCCCAGCGCCCACGCCAGGGCGTGCTGCAGCATCGCGGTCGCGTGGCCCTCGCGCCGCCGGGTCGGGCGCACGTCGTACCCGATGTGCCCGCCCACGTCGAGGAGGAAGTCGTTGAGCTCGTGGCGGATGGCGATGCGGCCGAGGTAGTCCTCGCCCTCGACCCACCACAGCGTCGTGCACGGCACGTGCCACTCCAGCCGCGGCGTCTCGGGGAGCGCGTCCGCCCTGACCGCCTCCACGAAGGCCCTGAAGGCGCCGGGCTCCTTCCACCCGGGCGCGTTGTGGTCGATCCACGCGGCCGTCTGGCTGTGCTCGACGCCCTCGGAGACGAACTCGTCCATCGCCTCCAGGAACGACTCGCGGACGGTGGTGGTCGGCAGGACGAGCTCAGGCATGGCGCCAGTCTCCCGGGTCGGTCGCTCCCGCCTCCACCCGATATCCGGTCGTGACCGCCGGCGGCGTGGTGGAGGATGCGCCCATGGCCCGTTCCACCTCGATCGCCCCCTACCCCGCTCCGCACGACCGCACCGCGCGCCGGCTCGAGTGGGCCTTCCTGCCGCCCCACCTGCGGGCGTGGATCGAGCGCAGGTGCGGCTCCCCCGTCGTCTCGGCGATCTCCCAGACGAGCGGGTTCACCCCCGGCTTCGCCTCCGTGCTGGTCTGCGAGGACGGCTCGCGCCACTTCGTGAAGGCGGCCTCGACCAAGGCCCAGCGGACGTTCGCCGACTCCTACCGCGAGGAGGCGCGCAAGCTCGCCGCGCTGCCGGCGGGCGTGCCGGCCCCGAGGCTGYTGTGGCACCTCGACGACGACTGGGTGGTGCTCGGCATCGAGTACGTCGCCGCCCGCACGCCGCACCGGCCGTGGCGTATCGAGGACCTCGACGCGCTCCTCGACTCCCTCGAGGTCGTGGCCGACGTGGTGACCCCGCCCCCGCCGGGGCTGGACCTCGACACGGCGGCCGACGACTTCGCCCCGCTCCTCGAGGGCTGGCCGGCCCTGCGCGAGCGGCGTACGGACCTCGGCGCGGACCGGCTGGCCGAGGCCGAGGCGCTGGCACGGCGCTACGCCGAGGTGGTGGGTGGCGACACCCTCGTCCACACCGACATCCGCTCCGACAACGCGATCATCGATGCGGACGGTCGTGCGCTGATCTGCGACTGGAACTGGCCGGTGGTCGGTGCCGCGTGGTTCGACTCCTTCGCCGCCCTCATCGGGCCACGCGGCGAGGGCATCGACGTCGACGCCGTCATCGCCGAGCGCCGGCTGCTGCGCGACGTCGACCCGGAGGCGCTCGACATCAACCTCGCCCTCTACGTCGGCTACTTCTTCACCCAGTGCGAGCTGCCCGTGCCGCCGACGTCGCCGCACATCCGCGACCACCAGCGCTGGCAGGGCGAGGTGTGCTGGGACTGGCTGGCGGAGCGGCGGCGCTGGTCATGACCGGCCCGCGCGCGGTCGGCGTACGCCTCACCTACGACGCCGTCCCCGCCGCGGTCCGCTCCTGGGTCGAGGACCGGCTCGGCTCCCCCGTCGTCCGGACGGCCGAGCAGGTCGGCGGGATGTCGCCGGGATGCGCCACGCGCCTGACCTGCGCCGACGGCACCCGCGCCTTCGTCAAGGCCGTGGGGGCCGAGCTGAACCCGGACACCCCCGGACTGTTCCGCCGCGAGATCGCCGTGCTCGACCACCTCGGCCAGCACGAGCTCTGGGCCCGACTGCTGGCGTCGTACGACGACGGGGCATGGGTCGCGCTGCTCATCGAGGACGTCGACGGGCGTCACCCCGACTTCGGCGATGCCGCGGAGGTCGGCGCGGTCCTCCGTGCGGTCGACCGCCTGGGTGTCGTGCTGCAGGAGCGGGACGTCGCGTCGACGGTGGACCTCGTCGACGTCGCCCAGGTCTTCGGGAAGTGGGCCGACAGCCTCGCCACCCTGGCGGATGCCTCCGCCGAGACACCGGTGCCGGAGTGGCTGCGCAGCGATCCGCACGACTGGGCGGCCGTCCTGCGCGAGCACGCCGGCCGACCCGTGTCGCAGGTCGTGCACTGGGACATCCGCGTCGACAACCTGCTGCGCCGCCCGGGGGGTGAGGTGGTGGTCGTCGACTGGGGCGTGGCCGCACGCGGACCGACCTGGGTCGACCCGTTGCTCGCCCGGCTGGAGTGCGTCGAGGACCCGTGGTTCGACACCTCTGTGGCGTCCTCCCCATCGCTCGCCGACGTCGGCGACGACGCGGTCACGGCCTTCCTCGCCGGGTTCGGGGCGCACCTCGCGGTGCGCTCGGTGGTCGCGGTCGACGTCAACCTGCCCACGCTCAACGATTTCCGCGTCCGGGAGTCGAGGAGGATGCTGGAGGCGGTGGCCCGACGCACCGGGCGCTGAGCGCTGGTCGACGTACGTCGGACGGCCCCCCGGCATCGCGGCAGGCGATTTGGGCCCCCGCGACGCGTGGCGGTACTGTTTCTCACTGCATGTCCGGCACCCGACCCTCCCCGTGCTGATCGTGGAGGGATTGCCAGGCAGCCGACAAGCACCAGACTTCCATTCCAGACCAGTTCTAGCTCCGAGGATTCACACGTGGCGAACATCAAGTCCCAGATCAAGCGCAACAAGCAGAACGAGAACGCGCGCCAGCGCAACCAGGCCGTGAAGTCGCGCCTGAAGACCGCTGTGCGCAAGTTCCGCGAGCTGTCCGAGGCCGGCGACAAGGACGCCGCCGTCGCCGCCAGCCGCGACGCGATGCGGGCGCTCGACAAGGCCGCCTCGAAGGGCGTCATCCACGGCAACCAGGCCGCGAACCGCAAGTCCTCGATCGCCAAGAAGGCCGCCTCGCTCTGACGCGAGCCTTCACCTGCGACACCCGCCCTCGTGGCGGGTGTTCTGCATTTCGGGCCCGGCTCAGCGCCCGTCGCGCAGACCGGCGACGGTGAGCACGAGCCGCTCGAGGGTGTAGGACGCGTCGTGCGCCTGGCCCTTGATGTCGGCATCCGCGTGGGCCACCGCCCGGACCGCCGCGGCGATGCCCTCGGAGGTCCACGAGCGTGACTGGTCGCGCACGGTGCGCACCTTCCACGGGGGTACGCCGAGGTCGCGGGCGAGGTCGGCGTCACGGGCGCCCCGCGGGGACCCGAGGTAGCGCGCGAGGCTACGCGCAGACGCGGCCATCGCCGAGGTGACCAGCACCGGCGAGGTCCCGGAGTCGAGCGCCCAGCGCAGCTCCTCGAGGGCCGCGGCGCGACGCCCGGCGAACGCGGCGTCGGCGACGGTGAACGACTTCGCCTCGGCGCGGCCACCGAAATAGCGCTGGACCTTGTCGATCGTGAGCTGCTCGCCGTGGAAGTCGTTGGTCAGCTGGTCGGCCGCCGCGGCGAGTGACCGCAGGTCGGTGCCGACGGCCTGCACGAGGAAGGCGGCGGCGTCGGAGTCGATCCGCGCGCCGTGCGAGGCGACCTCGGAGGTCAGGAAGCCGGTCATCTCGCTCGGCTTGACCTCCTCCGACTTCACCTCGGTCACCGGCGAGAGCTTGCGCAGCTTGGTGAGCACGCCGCTCCCCTTCTGCCCGCCCGAGTGCACCAGCACGAGCGCGACGTCGTCGGCGGGGGCCGCGCAGTAGTCGAGCAGGCCGTCGACGGACTCGTCGGGCAGGTCCTCCAACCCGCGCACGACGACGCACCGGATGGAGGAGAAGAGCGACGGCGCCGACATCTCGCCGAGCGAGGCCAGGGTCAGGTCGGAGGCCGTCGACTCGGCGAGCTCCGCCTCCGCGTCATGGGCCCGGACGGCCTCGCGCACCGACGCAACAGTCCGGGCGGAGAGGTACTCCTCCTTGCCCGTCACGAGGACGACGTGGCCGAGGACCTGTGCGGCGGAGGGGGTGCGAGCCATGGTGCGGCCCACCCTATCCACGAGCGACGACACCGAGCTCGCCGTCCCGGACCACCACGACCACGTCGCCGGAGACGTCGGTGCGCCACACGCTCGCGCCGGCAGCATCGAGGGCGGCCACGAGGTCGGGGGCGGGGTGCCCGTAGTCGTTGTCCTCCCCCACCGACACCAGCGCCAGACGCGCGCCGAGCGAGGTGAGCCAGTCGAGGTCCTGGTGGCGGCTGCCGTGGTGCGGCACCTTGAGCACGTCCACGTGCAGGCCCGCCAGGTCGCGGGCCAGCGTGGCCTGCGCCGACGGCTCGACGTCCCCGGTCAGCAGGACCCGCACCCCGCCCACCTCGGCGACGAGGACGACGCTGGCGTTGTTGGGCGCGCTCTCCGCGGGGTCGCCCGGGCGGGCACCGGGACGGGGCCACACCGTCTGCAGCGTCACCTCGCCGACCCGACGTGTGAGGCCGTACGCCGCCGGGGCCGGGTCGCGGCCTACCGCGCGCGCCGCGGCGCCGGCTCCCTCCGGCGGGTCGAGCAGCGCCGTGCCCTCGACCTCCCCCACCTCGCGACCCTCCAGCACACCCACCACCCCGCCGACGTGGTCGGCGTGGAAGTGCGTGAGCACGAGGAGCGGCACGGCGGTGACCTCGAGGCGGTCGAGGCAGGCGTCGGTCGGTGCGGGCTCGGGTCCGGCGTCGACGACCACCGCCGACCCGGGACCGGCGCGCAGGACGAGTGCGTCGCCCTGGCCGACGTCGCACATCGCCAGCACCCAGCCGCGCGGCGGCCAGCCGGGGGTCGGGGGCCGGACCAGCATCACCACGACGAGGAGGCAGGTGCAGGCCAGCGTCGTGGCCGGACGGCCGAGCAGCCGCGGGGCGAGGGGCACCGCGAGCAGGCACAGTCCCGTGAGCAGCACGAGCGGCACCGGTCCGGTGCCCCAGTCGACCGCTGCCGTCGGGACGTCCGCGCCCCAGCGGGCGACGGCGATGATCCATCCTGCCGACCACGCCGCCGGGGCCGCAACCGCAACTCCGAGCGGGCTCCACAGCAGGCCCAGCAGCCCGCCTGAGAGCCCGAGCACGGTCGCCGGCGCGACGGCCGGTGCGGCGAGCAGGTTGGCACCCACCGCGACGAGGCTGACCTGGCCAGAGATCGCCGCCACCACGGGCGTGCAGGCAACCTGCGCGGCCAGCGGCACCGACACCGCCTCGGCGACCCACCGCGGGGTCCACCTCATCAACGCGTCGCGCCAGACCGGCGCCAGCAGGAGGATCCCGGCGGTCGCGAGCGCGGACAGCGCGAACCCCGCCGTCACGGCGAGCCGCGGCCAGACCAGCAGCAGGCCGAGCACCGCCACCCCCAGGCCCCGGACTCCGCGGGACCGTCCGTTGCGCCCCATCCCGACCAGCGCCACGGCACCCATCGCGGCCGCACGTACGACGCTTGGCTCCGCCCGCGCGGTCAGCACGAAGCCGCAGATGCCGAGCACACCCAGCGCGTAGAGCCAGGGACCGCGCACCCCGGCCCACCGGCCGAGCACGAGCAGGAACCCCACCACCAGCGTCAGGTTGGTCCCGCTCACCGCCAGCAGGTGGGTCAGCCCGGTGGTCCGGAAGTCGTCGGCGAGGTCGGGATCGAGCCCACCGTCGTCCCCGACCACCAGCGCCGGGACCAGCTCACGCGCGTCGGCGTCCCGTCCCGCGACCGCGGCGCGCACGGAGCGTCGTACGCCTGCCGCGGCGTCCCACCACACGTCGGGCTCGGCCACGACGCGCGGCTCGCCGGTCGGGCGCACCAGCGCGGCGGCGTCGCCGTCGCCGGGGACGAGCCGGGCCGCTGTCTCCAGCCGGGTGCCCAACGGCAGCCGCGGCCAGTCGGCACCGGCCATCACCACGACGGGCGCGTCGAGCGTCCACGCACTCCCCCGCCCCTCGAGGCGGGCGACCACGGCCCGGACGACCTGGAGGTCGCCGTACTGCCCCGCCACCACCCGCACGTCCGACGTCAGCTCGAGCTCGACCCGCACGACGGCACCCTCGTCGGCCAGCGCGGCGAGGGGCGACGTCGTCAGCAGGACGTGCTGCAGGCCGGCGACCCCGGCGACCGCCACGAAGGCCGCGAGCGGACCGAGCCACCCGAGGGACCACCACCGGCGCACCACACCGGTCCCGACGACGGCCACCACCAGCGCGACCGCTGCGAGGGCCGGCCACCCCGGCGCGACGAGCACCAGGAGCGCGCCCGCCCACGCGCCCACGCCGAGGGCGACCGCACGCAGGTCGGGCACGGTCGGTCAGAGGGTGACGAGCGGCGCGAGGTCGGCGAGGGTGGCCTCCCCGATGCCGTCGACCTCCAGCAGCTCGTCGACGGACGTGAAGCCGCCGTTGCTGTCGCGCCACGCGAGGATCGCGTCGGCCGTCACCGGCCCGACGCCGGGCAGGGTGTCGAGGGCCGCCTGGTCGGCGGTGTTGAGGTTGACGAGCGCCTCACCGCCGGGGACCGGGGAGTCGAGCGTGCCGGCCACGCCCGCGGCCGGGGCGACGCCCACGAGGATCTGCTCGCCGTCGACGACGGGTCGGGCGAGGTTGAGCGCGGTGAGGTCGACGCCTCGCCGCGCACCTCCCGCCGCCTCCAGGGCGTCCACGACGCGAGCCCCTGCGGGCAGCACTGCGATCCCGGGGCGACGTACCTTGCCCGCGACGTCGACCACCAGCTCCTCGCCCGGGTCGGTGGGGGCGGACGCGCCGCCCGCGCCGTCGGCCGGCACGACCGGCGCGAGCGGCGTCGCCGACCCGGCGGGACCGGACGCAGCCGGTGCGACCGGCACGGCGCGGGCCTGGTCGCGCACCGCCCACCACGCCGCGAGCCCGACGGCGAGCGCCGCGACCACGGCGACGACGGCGAGGTGCACCGGGCCGAGCTGCAGCCCGCCGACCCGCAGCCGGCGCGACGCGTGGCGGCCGGGGACCGACGGCACGACCGGCGCGGGACCAGGTGCCGAGACAGGAGCGGGGAACGGGTCCGGGCGCTCGCGGACGCGCGTGTGCCCGTGGGCCGGGTCGGCCACGTCGTCCGGCTCACCGCGCACCGCGGCGAGCTCCGCGCTCAGCGTCGCCAGCCGCCGCGACACCGCCTCGGCGTGCTCGGAGGACGACTGGGATCGGCGCATGCCGTCCACGCTAGGAACGCGCGAGCCCCCTCGACAGGGGCGATCGGCAATCTGTGGACAGGCGGGTGTCAGGGACGCGGGGACACGCAGACCGCGACCATGCCGGGCCCGACGTGGGCGCCGAGCACGGCCCCGAGCTCGCCGCACATCACCTCGCGCCCGTCCAGCCCGTCGGCGAGCCGCTCGGCCAGCGCGGCGGCGAGCTCCTCGGCGCGACCGGCGTTGGCCAGGTGGGACACGCACACGTCGACCGCCTCGTCCCCGGCCGCCTCGACGGCGAGCTCGGCGAGCCGGGCCAGCGCCCGTGATGCCGTGCGCACGCGCTCGCGCGGCGCGACGCGGCCCTCGGCGATCTCGAGGAGGGGCTTCACCGACAGCGCGCTGCCGAGGATCGCGGCGGCGGCGCCGATGCGCCCGCCGCGGCGGAGGTACTCCAGCGTGTCGACGTAGAACAGCGAGGTGGCCGCCTGGCCCCGGGCGAGCGCCGCCAGCGCCGCCTCCTCCCCCGTCCCGCCGGCGTCCAGCACGTCGGCCGCGGTGAGGGCGGCGTAGCCGGTCGCGATGCCGACCTGCCCCGAGTCCACGACGTGCACCGGCAGCTCGACCTCGAGCGCGGCCATCTGTGCGGACTCGAAGGTGCCGCTCATCTCGCCGGACAGGTGCACCGACACGATCTCCTCGACCCCGTCGGCCTCGAGCGAGCGGTAGAGGTCGGTGAACAGGGCCGGCGCGGGACGCGAGGTGCTGACCGGCACGAAGTCGCGCAGCGCCTCGGCGACCACGTCGGGGGTGGCGCCGTCGGGTCCCTCGTCGAGCACCCGGGCGCCGATCACCACCTGGAGCGGCACGACCCGGATGTCACGTGCCTGCGCCAGCTCGGCGGGCAGGCTTGCGGTCGAGTCGGTGACCACCACCACGCGAGGCATAGCGCGACCCTACTGGTCAGTCGTGTCGGGGCAGGACGTCAGACGACGATGTTGACCAGCTTGGGGGCGCGCACGATCACCTTGCGCACGGTCGCGCCGTCGATCGCCCGCTGCACGCCGTCGTCGGCCATGGCCGCGGCCTCCAGGTCGGCCTCGGAGATGTCCGGGGCCACCTCCAGGCGCGCCTTGACCTTGCCCTTGACCTGCACGACCGCGACGACCGTGTCCTCGACCAGCAGCGCCTCGTCGACGGCCGGCCACCCGGCGTGGACGACCGTGACCGCGTGGTCGGGGTTGTTGCCCATCCGCTCCCACATCTCCTCGGCCGTGTAGGGCGCGACCAGGGACAGCAGGATCGCCACCGCCTCCGTCGCCTCGCGCACCGCGGGGTCGGCGGGGCCGCAGCCGGAGTCGATGGCCTTGCGGGTCGCGTTGACCAGCTCCATCACCCGGGCGACCATCACGTTGAAGCGGTAGCCCTCGACCAGCTCGGCGGCGTCGTGCACCGTCCGCGCCGTCGTACGCCGCAGCGCCAGGTCGCCGCCCGACACGTCCACCCCGGGCTCCGAGGTGACGTCGCCCGACAGCCGCCAGGCCCGCTGCAGGAACCGCAGCGAACCGTCCGGCGACATGTTGGCCCAGTCGATGTCGTCCTCGGGCGGGCCCGCGAAGACCAGCGTCAGGCGCACCGCGTCCACGCCGAAGGCACCGAGCTGGTCCCCCAGGTCGACGCCGTTGCCCAGCGACTTGCTCATCTTCTTGCCCTGGTTGATCACGAAGCCCTGGTTCAGCTGCGCCGACCACGGCTCGCGGAAGTCGACCAGGCCCATGTCGTTCAGGACCTTGGTGAAGAAGCGGCCGTACAGCAGGTGCAGCACCGCGTGCTCGACACCACCGACGTACAGGTTCGCCGGCATCCACGCGTTGACCTTGGCGCTGTCGAACGCCCGGTCGGTCTCGTGGGGCGAGCAGTAGCGGAACATGTACCAGGACGAGTCCACGAAGGTGTCCATGGTGTCGGTGTCCCGCATCGCCGGGCCGCCGCACGTCGGGCAGGCCACGTTGACCCACTCGGTCGCGCCGCCCAGCGGCGAGGTGCCCTTGGGCTTCAGGTCGGCGCCCTTCAGCATCGGCAGGGTCACCGGCAGCTGGTCCTCCGGGACCGGGACCTCGCCGTCCACCGGGCAGTGGATGATCGGGATCGGCGGTCCCCAGTAGCGCTGCCGGCTGATCAGCCAGTCGCGCAGGCGGAAGTTGACCGCCCCGGAGCCGCGCCCGTCGGCCTCCAGCCGCTCGACGATCGTGCGGATGCCGGATGCCTTGTCGCCCAGCCCGTCCAGGTCGCCGGAGTTGACGTACGCCCCGTCGCCGGACGTCGCGACGCCGCTCTCCTCGGGGTTGTCCTCACCGGGCACGTCGATGACGCGGCGCACCGGCAGCCCCATCGCCCGCGCGAAGTCCAGGTCGCGCTGGTCGTGGGCGGGCACGGCCATGATCGCGCCGGTGCCGTAGTCGGCCAGCACGTAGTCGCTCGCCCAGACCGGGATCTCCTCGCCCGAGACCGGGTTGGTGGCCGTGATGCCCAGGTCGACGCCCGTCTTGGGCCGGTCGGTCGCCAGCCGGTCGATGTCGGAGGCCTTGCGGACCTCGACCAGGTAGTCCTCCAGCGCCTGCGCGCGGTCGGGGTGCACGATCTCCGCCGCCAGCGCCGCGTCGGCCGCCACCACCATGAACGTCGCGCCGTACAGCGTGTCGGGACGGGTGGTGTAGACCTCGATGTCGCGCTCACCTGCGGCGGTGTGCAGCGCGAACGTGACGTGCGCGCCCTCCGAGCGGCCGATCCAGTTGCGCTGCGCCGTGACCACGCGGTCGGGCCAGGTGTCCGCCAGCTCGTCCAGGCCGTCCAGCAGCTCCTGGGCGTAGTCGGTGATCTTGAAGTACCACTGGGTCAGGTTCTTCTTGGTCACCTCGGCGCCACAGCGGTCGCAGACGCCGCCGACGACCTGCTCGTTGGCCAGCACGGTCTGGTCGTTGGGGCACCAGTTGACCGGGCTGTTCTTGCGGTAGGCCAGGCCCCGCTTGAACAGCTCCAGGAACAGCCACTGCGTCCAGCGGTAGTACTCCGGGTCGCTGGTGTTGAACGTGCGCGACCAGTCGAAGGACGCGGCGTACCGGCGGCACGACTCGATCGACTTGGCGATGTTGGCCCGGGTGTAGGTGTCCGGGTGCTCGTCGTGGCGGATTGCGGCGTTCTCCGCCGGCAGGCCGAAGGAGTCGAAGCCCATCGGGTTCAGCACCTCGTAGCCGCGCTGCCACCAGTAGCGCGCCACCACGTCGTGCAGCGCGAACACCTCGGCGTGGCCCATGTGCAGGTCACCGCTCGGGTAGGGGAACATCGTCAACGCGTAGCGCTTCTCCCGCGGGCTGTCGTCGTCGGCCCGGAACGGGTCGAGCTCCCCCCAGACACGCTGCCACTTCGTCTCCGTGGCGGCGATGTCGTACGTCGCGCGCTCAGCGTCGTGGGCTGCGGTGTCTGCCGTTTCCGGGCTGCTCATGGCGTGTCCTCTGCAGGTGCGGGTGGTGCTGGGGTCGGGGCATGAAAAAACCCCTCGCATGGAGGGGTGGCCGCGTGGTCGGTCCGGTGGGTGTGGGACGCGATCAGCGCGGCTGTCGAAGGAGGAGCTGCTTCTGCATGGGGACATCATACTCGCTCCCATGGCCGCTGACCTGCGCCACCTGCGCACCGACCTGCCTGCCGGGATGGCGGACCGGGTGGGAGCAGTGCCGCCCGGGCCGGACCTGGCGGTCCGGACCCGGGCAGCGTTCGCGCGGCAGGACGAGGTCCTGCGCGAGCTCAGGTGAGCGTCACCTGACGAACTGAGGCGTCATCGGCGGGTTCCACCACTCGCCGTTGTAGGCCTTCACCGCGCCGATCACGTGCAGGATGCCGGCGACGACCAGCGGCACGAGGAAGACCGGCAGGAAGACGACGAAGCCGATGCCCAGCGTGACGATGCCCAGGACCACGTAGAGGACCGTGGCGACGACGAGCCAGATGAACATCGAGATCTGGACGTTGATCGAGTTCGCGGCGTGCGAGCGGACGAACGGGCCGCGGTCCTTGTGGACGACGTAGACCGCGATGGAGGCCAGGAACCCGAGGAAGCCGGCCGAGCAGATCATTGCGACCACGGCACCGGCGTGGCTGATCGCGCCCCAGGTGCGCTCCTCCTGGGCCGACATGGTGGCGGGCGTGGCGCGGTAGGTGGGCTGCGGCTGATGGCCGTAGCCGCCCTGCTGCTGGCCGCCCGGACCGGACTGGTCGTACGGGCTGGGGTACTGGTCGGACATCTCACTCACTCCTCGGCGGGCCGGGTGCCCGTTCCTTGTCGATGACAAGCCAAGCACGCCGACGGGCCGGAATCATCCCGTTCCGGGGTCGAGTCAGGGTGAGGTCAGGGTCGATCGCGGGTGGTCTCGCGCACCCCACCGTCCAAGAAGTGTTTGACAGTCGTCACCGGCGTCGGGCACGCTACTCCCCAAGAACTCTTGGAGGGTGGCATGGACGAGACGGACCACGACGCGGTGGCGCGGCTGCGGGCGACGGCGCACCCGGTGCGGCTGCGCATCCTGTCGCTGCTGACCGCCGAGGCGATGAGCGCGGCCGAGGTGGCCCGCACCCTGGAGATCACCCACGCCAACGCGTCGTACCACCTGCGCCTGCTCCACGACGCCGGCGAGCTCGTGGTGGAGAGCGAGGAGAAGATCCGCGGCGGTGTGGCCAAGCGCTACCGGTACGACGCCACGCGCGAGGTCGCCGACCGCTCCAGCCCCGTCGGCGACCGGATCGCCTACGCCCGGGCCACCGCGCTCGAGGTGGAGCGACGGCTGCTCGACGCGGGCCCCGGGTCGGGATCGTCGAGCGACCTCGAGGCATGGGTGCCGGTCGAGGTGTGGCGCCGTGCCCTGGACCTGATGCACGAGGCCTCCCACCTCCTCCACGCCGAGGCCCGGCCCGCCGGCACCGCGGAGACCGTGCACGTCAGCGCCACCACCAACGCCTTCACGATGACCGGTGGGCTCGAGGGCGACGCCGCCCGCTGGGTGCCCGCCACCGAGGAGCGCCGATGAGGCGCGAGGGCTCGCTCGCGCCCCTCGGCGAGCGCAACTTCGCGTGGTACTTCTCCTCGCGCCTGGTCAACACCCTCGGCGCGATGATGGCCAACATCGCGCTCACCTTCGCCGTGCTCGACATCGACGGCCGGGCGATCGCCATCGGCATGGTCCTGGCAGCGCACACGATCCCGATGATCGTGCTGCTGCTCTGGGGCGGGGTGCTCTCCGACCGCTTCCCCCGGGCCGTGGTCCTGCAGGTCTCCAACGTCGCGTCCGCGCTCTCCCAGGGCGCGATCGCCTGTCTCGTTCTGACCGGGCGTGCCGAGCTCTGGATGATCATCGCGCTGACCGCCTTGCACGGAGCAGTGTCGGCGATGTCGATGCCCGCGATGGCGGGCATGGTCCCGCAGCTGGTGCCCCGCGAGTCGCTGCAGCAGGCCAACGCGCTTCTGTCCCTGACCCGCAACGGCCTCACGGTGCTGGGCCCGTCGCTCGGCGCGTTCCTCGTCGTCACAGTGGGTCCCGGCTGGGCACTCGCCGTCGACGCCGTCACCTGGGCCCTGGCCGCGCTCCTGCTGATCCCGGTGAAGATCCCCCCGCGCGCACCGCGGGCCGAGGCGACGTCGACGCTGCAGGACCTCCGTGAGGGCTGGACGTTCTTCCGCAGCGTCACCTGGCTGTGGGTCGTCGTCCTGGGGTTCGGAGGCCTCAACATGATCCACAACGGAGCGCTCTTCACCCTCGGGCCGGTCGTCGCTGAGGACACGATCGGGCGCCAGGCCTGGGGCTTCGTGCTCTCGGCCGAGGCCGCCGGGCTCCTCGTCATGGCGTTCGTGCTCCTGCGCTACCGGCTCGAACGACCACTCATGTGGGGCATGCTCGCGATCACCCTCAACGCCGCGCCGATGATCATGCTGGGGGTCGACCCGGTTGTCGTCGCCCTCGTCATCGCCGCGTTCGTCGGCGGCATGGGCATCGAGGTGTTCTCGATGGGCTGGGCGCTCGCCATGCAGGAGAACATCGACGATGACATGCTCAGCCGCGCGTACTCCTACGACATGCTCGGCTCGTTCGTCGCGATGCCGATCGGCCAGCTGGCCTGGGGTCCGCTCGGCGTGGCCTTCGGCAACGAGCGGGTCCTCGTCGCCTCTGGCATCGCGTACGTCGCCATCTGCGGGCTCGTGCTCTGCTCGCGGTCCGTGCGCGACCTGCCGCGCGCACCGGCGGCGACCCCCGTGGCCGAGGTGACGACCGGCACGTCCTAGGGTCAGCGAGCATGAGCGTCATGGATCTCTTCCGCCTCGACGACAAGGTCGTCATCGTCACCGGCGCCTCGAGCGGGCTGGGCGTCGCGTTCGCCCACTGCTTCGCCGAGGCCGGCGCCGACGTGGTGCTGGGTGCGCGTCGCGTGGACAAGCTCGAGCGGGTCGCCGACTCCGTGCGCTCCACCGGCCGCCGCGTCCACACCGTCGCGACCGACGTGGCCGACCCCGAGCAGTGCCAGCAGCTCGTGGACGAGGCGGTCGCCAAGTTCGGCCGCGTCGACGTGCTGGTCAACAACGCCGGCATCGGCACCGCCGTCCCCGCCACGCGCGAGACGCCCGAGCAGTTCCGCTCGGTCATCGACGTCAACCTCAACGGCTGCTACTGGATGGCCCAGGCGTGCGGCCGGGTGATGCAGCCCGGATCGAGCATCATCAACATCTCCTCGATCCTCGGCCTCACCACCGG
Organism: Nocardioides sp. P4_G10; assembly: GCF_056401175.1. NCBI lineage: Bacteria > Bacillati > Actinomycetota > Actinomycetes > Propionibacteriales > Nocardioidaceae > Nocardioides > Nocardioides sp. P4_G10. The sequence goes on from NZ_JBFUJV010000003.1 coordinate 131,156, forward strand.
CGGCCTGCCGCAGGCGGCGTACTCCGCCTCCAAGGCAGGCCTGGGCGGTCTCACCCGAGACCTCGCCCAGCAGTGGATGGGTCGCAAGGGGATCCGCGTGAACGCGCTCGCACCGGGCTTCTTCTCCTCGGAGATGACCGCCACCTACCCCGACGGCTACCTCGACCAGGTGATGACGCGGGTGCCGGCCGGCCGCAAGGGCGACCCCCGCGAGCTGGCGGCGACCGCCGTCTGGCTGGCCTCCGACGCCGCCGGCTACGTCACCGGGCAGATGATCCCGGTCGACGGCGGACTCACCATCGCCTGATGTCCCACGGGGACTACAAGGCGTTCTTCGCCGCGGCCTGCGCGGGGGACGTCGAGCTGGTCCGGCACCACCTCGATGCAGGGGTCGACGTCGACTTCGTGCACCCGGAGCTGCAGTCCACCGCCCTGGTCGCCGCCATCGAGGAGGGTCGTGAGGACGTGGCGCTCCTCCTGCTCGACCGCGGTGCGTCCCCGATGCTCCACTCCCCGCTCGAGGGCGCCACTCCCCTGCAGGCAGCGCGCGCGGCCAGCCTCGACCGGGTCGTCGCCCGGCTCAGCTGAGCCAGGGCTCGCCCGCGACGACCCCCTTCGTACGCCGTCCCGCTGCGGCCTCGTCCAGCCAGCGCTCGGCGTCGGACACGCCGCTGCTCGAGCAGCCGTCGAGCGTCCGCCGCACGACGCGCTCGCCCTCGCGCACGACGTAGACGCCGCCGTCGAGGGCCAGGATGAATGCGCTGTCGACGGTCTCGAGCAGGTCGGCCGATCCGGTGTCGCAGGCGTCGCAGCCGCAGTCGGGCTGGCTCTCCAGCACCTCGGCCGGGTGCCCCACGCCCACCTGGAGGAACGCCTCGTCGGCGCTCTGGGACGGCGCCCAGCCCACGCTGACGGGATGCGTCCCGGCCCGCCCCCGCAGCACGGTCACGCGGTTGAACCGGCCGTGGATGTTCCCCACCCAGTCGACCTCGTCGGGGTCCACCACCTCGGCCGACGCCGTCCCCCGCGTGGTCAGCACCTCGATCCAGGCGTCGGCGCGTGCGCCGAGCAGCCGGTAGCGCTCGGGATCGGTCACGCGGGAGTACTCCTCCGTCGCGGCCGGACGCCCGTCCGGGCGCGGATCCGGCCAGTCGCCGAGGTCGCCGCGCAGCCGCGAGAACGCCGCGTCCACCGCAGGGAGCAGAACCGTCGCGGGGAACCGGCGCCGGTCCGGGCGGGTCGTGACCTCCACCTGGTCGAGGACGAGCATGGCCGACGTGTCGTGGGGCGTCGACAGGACGATCGAGGCCGGTTGCAGCTCGTCATCGGTCTCGAAGAACGTCCACGTCGCCTCGTCGGCGTGCTCGGGCTCCCCAAGCGGCAGCAGCGTGATCGACACCCCGTCACGCTCGCGGAAGGCGCGGCGCGGGAAGTGGCGGTCGCCGGTGAAGCCGAGCGCCAGCAGCAGGGCCGCGACCCGGTCGGGGTCGGGCGGCACGAGCGAGATCCACTCGAGGACCGGGCCGTCAGCGGGGCCGGGCGCCATCGGCGTCGTCCATTCGATCAGGAACGGCAGCGAGCCGTCGTACGGCCCCGGGCCAACGTCGCAGACCCGCCACTCGAGCAGCTCGCCGTCGGGGGTGCGGCGCGACCCGGGCACAGGCGGGTCGGGCTCGAACCCGGCCGCCTCCAACGCGGTACGCGCCTCGTCGAGGTCTTCGACCGCCACGGCCCACGAGATCGGACCGCGCGCCGACCGGATGCGGTCGAGCCACGGGTTGGACTCCTCCGACCCGGCCGCGATCAGCTCGACGTAGGCGGGTGCAGGTCCGCGCACGAGCACGTTCTCGGTGCCGACGGGGTGCGCTCCCCCGCGCTCGGCGGGGATGCCGGCGGCACGCCACCGCGCCGCCGCCTCGTCGAGGTCCTCGACGGCAACGACGAGGTGGTCGAAGCGTGCTCCCATGCCTGACAGGCTAGGAGCCCCGTCCAGCGGGTTTCGCGGCTCAGGCGCCGGTGAGGATCTCCGTCACGGCGGCGACCAGGCCGGCGATGTCCTCGTCGCTGGCAACCAGCGGCGGGGCGAAGCGGACGGTGGAGCCGTGGGTGTCCTTGGCGAGGATGCCGCGCGCCATCAGCGCCTCCGACATCTGACGGCCCGACATGAGGGTCGGGTCGATGTCGATGCCGGCCCACGCGCCGCGGACGCGGACGTCGGAGAGGCCCTTGCCGATGAGCTGGCCGAAGCCGGCCTCGAGCTGGGCGCCGATCTCGGCCGAGCGGGCCTGGAAGGTGCCCTCCTCCAGCATCGTGACGACCTCGGTGCCGATGGCGGCGGCGAGCGGGTTGCCGCCGAAGGTCGAGCCGTGCGAGCCGGGCGTGATGACGTCCATGACCTCGCGGTCGGCCGCGATCGCGGAGACCGGGTAGATGCCGCCGCCGAGCGCCTTGCCCATGATGTAGATGTCGGGGACGACGTCCTCGTGGTCGCAGGCGAACGTCTTGCCGGAGCGGGCGAGCCCGGACTGGATCTCGTCGGCGACCATCAGCACGTTGCGCTCGGTGCAGAGCTCGCGGAGGTCGCGCAGGAAGCCCTCGGGAGGCATGACCACGCCGCCCTCGCCCTGGATCGGCTCGAACAGGACGGCAACAGTGGTCTCGTCGATGGCCGACGCGATCGCCTCGATGTCGCCGTACTTCACGCCGCGGAAGCCGGTGGTGAACGGCGCGTAGCCCGAGGTGGCGACCTCGTCGTCGGAGAAGCTCACGATGGTCGTGGTGCGGCCGTGGAAGTTGCCCTCCATCGTGATGATGGTGGCCTGGCCGGCCGGGACGCCCTTGACCTCGTAGCCCCACTTGCGGCTGACCTTGATGGCGGTCTCGACGGCCTCGGCGCCGGAGTTCATCGGCAGGATCATGTCCTTGCCGGTCAGCCGGCACAGGGCCTCGGCGAAGCCGCTGAGCTTGTCGTTGAAGAACGCGCGGCTGGTCAGCGTCAGCTTGCCCAGCTGCTCGCGCGCGACCGCGACGAGACGCTCGTTGGAGTGACCGAAGTTGAGCGCCGAGTAGCCCGCGAGGCAGTCGAGGTAGCGGTTGCCGTCGACGTCGATGACCCAGGCGCCGTCGCCCTCGGCGAGCACCACGGGCAGCGGGTGGTAGTTGTGTGCGGCGTAGCGCTCGGTGGCCTCGATGTGGGCGGCCGTGGCGGTGCTGGTGGTGAGGTGCGTCGCGGTCATGAGCACATGGTGCCACCGGGTTCGCCCGAACGCCGATTCGCACCGAACCCGCGGATCCGCCGGAACATCCACGTCCACAGCGCCGGAAGGCGGGCGAATCTCCGCCCGCGCGAACGAGAGATCGGCGGACCGGAGCCGATGGGGAACCTCGGCTCGCCCAGGGCAGGGCCACCGCTCCCCGATTCCGGCGGAATGGAAAAGGCCGGACCCTGACGGATCCGGCCTTCTGAGTTGGTGGAGCTGAGGGGACTCGAACCCCTGACCCTCTGCATGCCATGCAGATGCGCTACCAGCTGCGCCACAGCCCCAACATCGTCCTTCCGTGGAGCCGGAAGGACAACGCGGAGAACATTAGCCGACACCCGACCGGCAGGTGAAATCGGGGTCCGGGATCAGGTCAACCATCGCCAGAGGAGCCACATGCCGAGCGCCGCGACGACCAGCCCGGCGAGCACCGGGACGACCATCAGCGCCACCGCGCCGACGACGTACGCCCTGCTCGGCGGCTCGCGGAGAGGCTGGCGCTCGACCTCGCGGAGGAGCAGGCGGAGGTTCTTGCGGTTGGCCCGGTGGGCGACGTCGAGGACGTCGCCGACCCCCGGGACCAGCCCCAGCAGCGCGTCGACGACCAGGTTGAGCCCCATCCACGCCAGCACCGTCATCGGCACCCGCGCCCGGATCGCGTCGCGGACGATGACGCTGGACAGGGCGCTGCCGACCGCGTCGCCGATGCCGGGCACGAGGCCGATCACCGCGTCGAGGCCGAGCCCGATGCGCGTGCCGGGCACGGTGACGGCGTCGTCCATCACCCTCGCGAGCTGGCGGCTGAGCGCCACGTCGACCTCGCGGGCGCGCTCGGTCACACGACGCGGTTCCAGGCCGCGAGCCGCCACCGTTCCACCCCTCCGGTCCACGCGGACGCCGCGTGCTCGAGCACGACCCAGCCGCAGTTGCTCAGCACCCCGAGGGACTCGCTGACCTCTCCCCGCCACTCGAGGAAGGCGGGGACCACCACGCGCAGGGCGGCGCCGTGCGACACGACGACGCCGGTGTCGCCCTCCCCCAGCCCGTCGGCGTACGACGTCAGGGCGGGCAGGAAGCGCGCCACCACGTCGTCGGGTGTCTCGCGCCCCGGGATGGCCGCGACGTCACCGGCCACGAGGGCTGCGTGCTCCCCGGGATGGGCGGCGGCGTACTGCTCGTCGGTGAGCCCCATGCGGTGCGGCCCGATGTCGAACTCGCGCAGGCGTGGGTCGAGGACCGGCTCGAGACCGGTCTCCGCTGCGAGCGCGGCGGCCGTGCCGGCGGCGCGGGCGAGGTCCGAGGACCACACCGCCACCGGTGACAGCGCGGCGAGGACGGGGGCGACCGCCTTGGCCTGCGCCTCACCGGTCTCGTCGAGGGGTACGTCGGCGTGGCCCTGCGCGCGCCCGGTGTCGTTCCACTCCGTGCGGCCGTGCCGGAGCAGGACGAGGCGCCTCACGTGAGGGTCAGCGGGATGAGCGGGCAGTCGCTCCAGAGACGCTCGAGGGCGTAGAAGGACCGCTCCTCCTCGTGCTGCACGTGGATCACGATCTCGCCGTAGTCGAGGAGCACCCAGCGCCCCTCCTTGTGGCCCTCGCGGCGGATCGGCTTGGCGCCCACCTCGCGGAGCTTCTCCTCCACCTCGTCGACGATCGCGCCGACGGCACGCTCGTTGTTGGAGCTGGCCAGCACGAAGGCGTCGGTGATGGCGAGCTGGTCGCTGACGTCGAAGGCCAGCACCTGGTCGGCCTTCTTGTCGTGCGCGGCCTGGGCCGCGACGGCGACGAGCTCGAGGGCGTGGTCGGTGGCAGTCATGCGGAGTCCTTGCTTGTGCTGGAGCTGGTGCGGTGGGTGGTGCTGGTCGGGTGGCCGGCGGTGGCGCCGGCGGCCGTGTAGAGGTCGTGCTTCGCGATGTACTGCACGACACCGTCGGGCACGAGGTACCAGACGGGCTCCCCACGACGCTTGCGCTCGCGACAGTCGGTGGAGGAGATCGCGAGGGCCGGGATCTCGACCATCGTCACGCGGTCGGAGGGGATCTTGGCGAGCGCCGCCGGGTCCATCTCGTAGCCCGGCCGGGTGACGCCGACGAAGTTGGCGAGCTCGAACAGCTCGTCGGCGTCACGCCAGGTGAAGATGTCGGCGAGCGCGTCGGCGCCGGTGATGAAGAACAGCTCGGCGTCGGGCATCTCGGCCTTGAGGTCGCGCAGCGTGTCGATCGTGTAGGTCTTTCCCTCGCGGTCGATGTCGACCCGGGAGACGTTGAAGCGCGGGTTGGCGGCGGTGGCGACCACGGTCATCAGGTAGCGGTGCTCGGCCGTCGTGACGTGGCGGTCGCTCTTCTGCCACGGATCGCCGGTGGGCACGAAGATGACCTCGTCGAGGTCGAACCAGGCCTGCACCTCGGACGCGGCCACGAGGTGGCCGTGGTGGATGGGGTCGAAGGTGCCACCCATCACCCCGACGCGACGCTGCCCCACAGGACCGGTCACCGGATCAGCTGTGCTCGCGCCCGCCACCGAAGGAGACCACGGCCAGCAGGAGGACGAGCAGCAGCCCCAGCGCGATGGCGCCCACGACGTAGGGGTGGACGGCAGGCTCGCTCTCGGCCTCGGCGGCCAGCGTGATGACGGTGCTCAGCATGGCGCTCACCCTACCGGCACCGCTGCACGGTCACCTGACGTGGCCCTCGCCGACGACGACGTACTTGCTCGACGTCATCTCCGGCAGCCCCATCGGGCCGCGCGCGTGGAGCTTCTGGGTGGAGATGCCGATCTCGGCGCCGAAGCCGAACTCGCCGCCGTCGGTGAAGCGGGTCGACGCGTTGACCATCACCGCCGCGGAGTCCACGGCGGCGACGAAGCGCCGGATGGTCGCCTGGTCGCGGGCCAGGATCGCCTCGGTGTGCCCGGACGACCAGCGGCGGATGTGGGCGATCGCGCCCTCGACGTCGGCGACGACGGCGGCGGAGATCTCCAGGCCGAGGAACTCGGCGGCGTGGTCCTCGTCGGTCACGGGCACCACGTCGTCGTACTCAGCGAACGCGCTGTCGCCGTGGATGAGCACCCCGGACGCCTGCAGCGCCTCGACCACGGTGGGGAGGAACTCGTCGGCGACGTCCTCGTGCACGAGGAGCGACTCGGCGGCGTTGCAGACGCTGGTGCGGTGGGTCTTGGAGTTGAGCACGATCGCGAGCGCCTGCTCGAGGTCGGCCGAGGCGTCGACGTAGACGTGGCAGTTGCCGACGCCGGTCTCGATGACCGGCACGGTCGACTCCTCGACCACGCTGCGGATCAGCCCCGCTCCCCCGCGCGGGATGAGCACGTCGACGAGGCCACGGGCCCGCATCAGCGCCTTGACGCTGTCGTGGGTGTCCCCCGGCACGAGCTGTACGACGTCCTCCGGCAGGCCGCTGCGCGCCACCGCCCCGCGCATCGCCTCCACGATCGCGGCGTTGCTCGACCGGGCGCTGGAGGAGCCGCGCAGCAGGACGGCGTTCCCGGACTTCAGGCAGATCCCGGCGGCGTCCGCGGTGACGTTGGGGCGCGCCTCGTAGATCATCCCGACCACGCCGAACGGCACCCGCACCTGCCGCAGCTCGAGCCCGTTGGCCAGCGTGCTGCCGCGCAGCACCTCCCCGACGGGGTCGGGCAGGCCGGCGACGTCGCGCAGGCCCTGCGCCATCGCCTCGAGGCGGGACCCGTCGAGCCGCAGGCGGTCGACGATGTTGGCAGGCGTGCCTGCGGCTTCAGCCCGGGCGACGTCCTCGGCGTTGGCCGCCAGGATCTCCGTCGACGAGGCGACCAGCGCGTCGGCCATGGCCCGCAGCGCGGCGTCCTTGGCCGCCCGCGTGGCCGTGGCCAGCTCGTGGCTGGCCGTCCGGGCGCGACCGGCGACGTCGCGCACTGCCTCCTCGCTGCTCATGCTGTCCAGCGTAGGGCGGGCGAGCCTAGGGTGACGTCATGTCTCGCATCACGGGGGTGATCGTCGCACTGGCGACGACAGCGGCAGTCCTGACCGGCTCGACCTCGGGCGCCGCACCGCCACCGGCGCCGGCGTCCGCGCCGGGCGCACCCGGGGTCGCGGACCTGCCGAGGGCGATCGAGGGCGGCGTGGAGCTCACGCTGGCCGACGGCGACCTCCTGCGCCTGTGGGCGGCGGCGGACTACCGGACGGTGTGGTCCCGGCGTCGCGACGCCACCACCGGCGCCTGGGGTTCCCGCCTGGAGGTGCTGCACCGCAAGAACCTGTTCTGCGGCGACGTGGACGCCCGCACGTCGGGCGGCGCGGTCGCCGCGATGGTGCAGTGCGACTTCTACGGCTACGCCGAGGACCAGGCGCCGGTCGGTTCGCAGGCGCTCTGGTCGCCCGACGCGGTCACCTGGTCGTCGTACGCGCTGGAGGGCGAGGCGTACGACGAGCCCGGCATCTCCCCCAGCGGCGCCAACGCCGTGTGGCTGCAGTCCGGTGGCTACGTCACCCGCACCGCGGCCGGGTTCGCGGCCCACGACCTGGACACGCCCGGCCGGGAGTACACCGCCACCGCCACCATCACCGACGACGCCCAGGTCTCGTACCTCTACGGCGCCACCGTGACCCGCCGGCGGTGTGGGATGGTCGTCCTGACCCGCACGGGTGACGCCGCGCCGACGCGCCAGGACGTCGAGATCGACGACGCCTGCCAGGACCGCAACTTCGCCAACGTCGACGCGAACAACGCCGTCTTCGGGGAGTTCGACTCCCCCGCCTCCGTCGCCGTCATCTCCCGTCCCGACGCCTCGTCCCCGTGGGCCGTCACCCGGGTCGCTCCCTCCTCCGCCCCCGGCCTCGTCGTCCACGAGGGGCGCCTGTACACCCAGTACTTCACGGCCCCCGGCGCCCCGCTCGTCGCCCTCGGCTCCCGCCGGGGCCGGCAGGTGCGCGCCCAGGTGTACGACCCGGTCGCCCAGGTGTGGAGTCCTCCGACCACGGTGCTCACGTCGCGCAGCCGTTGTCGCTGGGGCAGCAACGGGACCGACCAGCCCCTCGCGGTCCTCGTCGCGGTCGTGAGGTGCGGGGGCAGCAACGTCGCGCTCACCACCCGCGACGGTCTCGCCTGGCAGGCGCTGCGGATGGGTCCGCGCGTGCTCGGGCAGTCCCGGGACGGCCGGTACGTCGCCGTGCCGGGCCCCGCCAGCACCCACGTCATCTCTGCCGACCGGGGCGTCGTCACCCTGCCGCATGGCACCACCGGGCGGTGCGACGTCGCCGTGCCGGCCGGCCCGGACGAGGCCGTCCTGCTCGTCGCGGGACAGCACTCACGGAGGTGGCCGGTGCGCTTGAGTCACCTCTCGGCGGACGGGACCGATCGGCTCGCGCGGTCCAGGGCGCCGACCCCCGGCCGGTGCACGTCGGTCGAGCAGTCCTGGGACCGGCCCACCCGCTTCGAGATGGGCAGCACGCGTATGGACCACGGCCAGACCGTCGAGGTGGTGCGTCGCCGCAGCGGGTGGACGGTGCGGCTCCGCCGCTGGTGACCTGACGACGGACGCACGAACGCCCCCGGCCGGTGGGCCGGGGGCGTTCGTCGTACGACGTGCGGGTCAGCCCTTGCGAGCGGTGATCTGCTCGGTGGCGGCGGGGAGCACGGAGTGCAGGTCACCGACCACGCCGAAGTCGACGAGCTCGAAGATCGGGGCCTCGGGGTCCTTGTTGACCGCGACGATCGTCTTCGAGGTCTGCATTCCGGCGCGGTGCTGGATCGCACCGGAGATGCCGTTGGCGACGTAGAGCTGCGGCGAGACCGTCTTGCCGGTCTGGCCGACCTGGAACGCGTGCGGCATCCAGCCCGAGTCGACCGCGGCACGCGAGGCACCCACGGCCGCGCCGAGCGAGTCGGCGAAGCCCTCGACGGGCTCGAAGTTGCCGCCGGTGCCACGACCACCGGAGACCACGATCGCGGCCTCGGTGAGCTCGGGGCGACCGGTCGACTGGCGCGGCTGGGTGGCCACGACCTGCGCGGTCTTCGCGACGTCGGAGATCGTCGCGGCGAACGCCTCCACCGCACCGGCGCCGTCGGCCTCCTCGGGAGCAGCCGAGTTGGGCTTGACCGTGATGATCGGCGTGCCCTGGGTGACCTTCGCCTGGACGGTGTAGTTGCCGGCGAACACGCTCTGCGTGGTCACCGCCGCCCCGCCATCTCCAGCTGAGACGTCGACCGCGTCGGTGATCAGGCCCGAGCCCAGCTTGATCGCCAGGCGACCGGCGACCTCCTTGTTCTCGAACGTCGAGGGCAGCAGGATCGCGGCCAGCCCATCTCCCCCAGAGCTCTTCTCGGCCAGCTGCTGCAGCGCCTCGGCCTTCGGCGCGACGAGGTAGCCCTTGATCTGGGCGTCGTCGACGACGTAGACCTTCGCGGCGCCGTACTTCTTGACCTTCTCGGCCACGGCATCGCCCTGCTCGGGCGAGCCGAAGAACACCGCGGACGGCTCGCCGAGACGGCGGGCGATCGTGAGCAGCTCGTAGGTGGGCTTCTTGACCTCGCCGTCGGCGTGGTCGACTACAACAAGAACCTCAGACATGTCGACAAGCTCCTCAGATGAACTTCTTGGACGCGAGGAACTCGACCAGCGCACCGGCGCCCGAGCCGTCCTCGTCGGTGACGATCTCGCCGGCGGTGCGCGGCGGGCGGGCGGTGGTGTCCTCGACCTGCGAGTAGGCCACCGACAGGCCGACCTGGTCGGCGTCGAGGCCCAGGTCGCTCAGCGACCACGTCTCGAGCGGCTTCTTCTTCGCCGCCATGATGCCCTTGAACGACGGGTAGCGGGCCTCGCCCGACTGGTCGGTCACCGACAGCACGATCGGCAGGGTCGCGCCGATGACCTCGGTCGAGCCCTCGTTGTCACGCTTGATGCGGACCTGGTCGCCCTGCGACTCCACGACCGAAGCCAGCGTCACCTGCGGCATGCCGAGCCGCTCGGCCAGCATCGCCGGCACGACCGAGCCCGACGCGTCGGTGGACGCCATCCCGCAGATCACCAGGTCGGCGCCGGCGTCGGCCTTGATCTTCTCGATCGCCTTGGCGAGCACCAGGGAGGTGCCGAGGTAGTCGGAGCCGGCGATGGCGTCGTCGACGACGTGGACACCGGAGTCGGCACCCATCTGCAGCGACTTGCGCACCGCGTCGACCGCCTTCTCCGGACCCACGGTCAGCGCGGTGACGGTGATCTCCTCACCCTCACGCTTCTCACGGAACTGGAGCGCCTGCTCCACGGCGTACTCATCGAGCTCGGACAGCAGGCCGTCGACGCCAACGCGGTCGACGGTGAAGTCGTCCTCGAACTTGCGGTCGGCCGTCGCGTCCGGCACGTACTTCACACAGACAACAATGTTCATGGTGGTGTGGCCTCGCGGCCCCTCCTGTGCACTCGGATGTGGCTATGAGGTTACTGGTCGGTCAGGGCCGACCGGAATGGCGTCCCGGGTGCGGTCGCTCACAGTGACGCTGTCACGGTCAGCGGGCGCCCGGCCCGGCGTCAGGGCTTGATGACGCGGTAGAGCACGCGACCGACCACCAGCCAGGCGATGGCGGCGAGACCCCAGTTGAAGAGTGCGTTCTTGACCTCGGCGCCCTCGCCGCGGAACTGCTTGATCCCGTCCCGGCGGGAGAACACGTCGAGGTCCGCCCACRAAGCGGCCGTGAGGACCGCGTCGACGAGCTCGTTGGACCTGTTGGCGTCCAGCGCGATCAGCAGCGCCCCCGCTGCGAGCACCAGCGCCGCGAGCGCGCACGCCAGCCACACCAGCTGGGCGAGCGTCGCCCGGATCTTCGTTGCCACGTGGTGGTCTTCCTCTCGGTCCGGGGCCGCTCAGCGGCCCACGAAGGTTGCCTTGCCCGGTCCGTTCTCAACGAACGAGGTGATGCCGCGGGTACGGTCCTCGGTCGCAAAGACTCCGGCGAACTGCTGGCGCTCGATCTCCAGGCCGGTGTCGAGGTCGACCTCGCTGCCCCGGTCGATGCACTCCTTGGCGGCCCGGACGGCCAGCGCGGCGGCGCCGCTGAACTGGGCGGCGTACGCCACCGACTCCTCGAGCACCTTGTCCGCCGGGACCACCCGGTCGACCATCCCGATCCGCAGCGCCTCGTCGGCCTTGACGAAGCGGCCGGTGAAGATGATGTCCTTGGCCCGCGACGTGCCGACCAGCCGGGCCAGGCGCTGCGTGCCGCCGGCCCCGGGGATGATGCCGAGCAGCACCTCGGGCTGGCCGAGGACGGCGTCCTCGGCGGCGAAGCGCAGGTCGGCGGCGAGGGCGAGCTCGCAGCCGCCGCCCAGGGCGTAGCCGTTGACCGCGGCGACGACCGGCTTGGGGATCCGCGCGATCGCGGTCGTGGCCGAGCTCACCGAGGCAGAGACCTTGACCATGTCGGAGTAGCTCAGGTCGGCCATCTCCTTCACGTCGTTGCCTGCGGCGAAGACGCGCTCGCCGCCCCAGATCACCACGGAACGCACGTCGTCGCGGTCGGTCAGCTCGGCGGCGGCCTCCCGCAGGTCGGCCTGGACCTGGACGCTGATCGCGTTCATCTTCGGCCGGTCCAGCCGCAGGACCGCGACCCCGTCGGTCACGTCGATCGAGACGAACTCCATGGTGGCTCCTTGTCGCGGTGGGACGGCGTCGTGGGTGGCGTCGTGGTGGGGCGCGGTGCGAGGCGCATTGTGCCGTGCCGGGACTGTGCCACCACAATGGCTCGCGTGACACCGCCCCCCGAGACGAGCACTGTCTGGAACCACGACGGCGAGACCATGGCGGTCTGGCCGGGTCGCAACCACCCCTTGGGCGCGACGTGGTCCCGGGAGTCGACCAACTTCGCGGTGTACGCCCCCGAGGCACGTGCGATGTGGGTGTGCCTGTTCGACGAGGACGGCGTCGAGACGCGCCACCGGCTGACCGAGCTCTCGCTGGGTGTGTGGCACGGAGCGCTGCCGGGCGTGGCGCGTGGCGCGCGCTACGGCTATCGCGCCGACGGGCCGTGGGACCCCGGGGCCGGACTGCGGTTCAACCCCGCCAAGCTCCTGCTCGACCCCTACGGCCGGGCCGTGTCCGGCGACCTCGTCGTCGACAAGGCCATCTTCGGCTACGTGAAGGACGACCCCAAGACCCGCAGCGACCTCGACTCGGCGCCCTACGTCCCCCGCAGCGTCGTCGTCCACGACGACTTCCAGTGGGGCCCGGACACCTCGCCGCACCGCCGGTGGCGCGACACCGTGATCTACGAGATGCACGTCAAGGGCATGACCGCGCTGCACGACCGGGTGCCCGAGGAGCTCCGGGGGACGTACGCCGGACTGGCAGCGCCGGCCGTGACCGACTACCTCAAGGACCTCGGCGTGACGGCGGTGGAGCTGCTGCCCGTGCACCAGTTCTTCTCCGAGCCTGCCCTGGCCGAGCGGGGCCTGGTCAACTACTGGGGCTACAACTCGCTGTGCTACTTCGCCCCGCACAACGCGTACTCCGCCGCCGGCGACCGCGGCCAGCAGGTCACCGAGTTCAAGCAGATGGTCAAGGACTTCCACCTCGCCGGGCTCGAGGTCATCCTCGACGTGGTCTACAACCACACCGCCGAGTCGGGCCCCCGCGGGCCGACGCTCAGCTTCCGCGGCCTCGACGACCGGGGCTACTACCAGCGCGTGGTGCCGCCGACGGCGAAGCCCGGCCAGGATCCCGAGCCGGTGCGCTACTGGGACGTCACCGGTTGCGGCAACACCGTCGACGCCACCCACACGCAGAGCCTGCGGATGATCCTCGACTCGCTGCGCTACTGGGTCACCGAGATGCACGTCGACGGCTTCCGCTTCGACCTGATGAGCGCGCTGACCCGCACCGAGCAGGTCGTCGACATGGGCTCGCACCTGCTCACCGCGATCGGGCAGGATCCCGTGCTCCGGCACGTGAAGCTGGTCGCCGAGCCGTGGGACGCGTCGATGGACGGCTACCGGGTCGGGGAGTTCCCACCGCCGTGGGTCGAGTGGAACGACCAGTTCCGCGACACGGTCCGCGACTTCTGGCGCGGCCACTCGGGCGGCGTACGGACCGTCGCGACCCGGCTGTCCGGGTCGAGCGACCTCTACGCCGACGACGGCCGCTCGCCCTACGCCTCGATCAACTTCGTCACCGCCCACGACGGCTTCACGCTGCGCGACCTCGTGTCCTACAACGTCAAGCACAACGACGCCAACGGCGAGGACAACCGCGACGGCACCGACAACAACCGGTCGTGGAACTGCGGTATCGAGGGCGAGACCGACGACCCGGAGATCATCGCGCTGCGTCGTCGCCAGGCGGCCAACCTGATGGCGACGCTGTGCTTCTCCAGCGGCGTCCCGATGCTCACGGCGGGCGACGAGCGCGGGCGCACGCAGGGCGGCAACAACAACGCCTACGGCCAGGACAACGAGACCTCGTGGATCGACTGGCGCCCCGACGACGCGTGGCTCGACCTCTACGAGATCACCAAGACCGCGCTGCGGCTGCGTCGCGAGCACCCGGTGCTGCGGCAGCGGCACTGGTTCGCCGGGCGGCCGACGATCAAGGGCGGCATCAAGGACCTCGTCTGGGTGCACCCGGGCGGCCACGAGATGACCGTCGACGACTGGAACGACGACAGCATCCGCACCATCGGGATGTTCCTCAACGGCGCTCCCCTGCGCTCCCCCGGCCCGCACGGCGAGCAGGTGCGCGACCGGTCGTTCATGATCTGGCTCAACTCCGGCGTCGACGACGTCGAGCTGGTGCTGCCGGCCAACCAGTGGGTCCACCACGGCGAGGTCGTCCTGTCGACCAACGCCGACCTCGCCGTCGGCACCCCGGTGGTCGCGGGAGGGACGATGGAGCTGCAGGCGCGCTCGGTGCTGGTGCTGCGTCAGACCTGATCGCGCCCGGGCTCAGGCCGGGGCGCCCACCCACTCCATCGGGTCACCGGCGTCGAGGTCGGTGATGCCGAGGGTCTCGAAGGCACCCAGCACGACGAGGCGTCGTACGGCGGCGAAGGTGAGCACGTGCGCCACCATCCCGCCGTAGGTGAAGACCCGCGGCGACTCGCAGGTGACGTCGACGAAGGTGTCGTCGAGGCGGCCCTCCTCGATCGTCGTACGCACCTGCTCGAGGAAGGCAGGGCCCTCCTCGGCGAGCTCGCGCCGCAGCGTGCTGAGCGACTTGCCGCGCTCCTGGTCCCAGTCGTAGGACCGCTGGTCGACGGCGGCGTTCCACTGGGCCAGCTGCCCGACGAGCCGGCCGAGCACGGAGCGGATGGTCATGTCGTCGTCGATGGTGCCGATCGGCACCTCGATCGGGGCGTCGAGCTGCTCGTCGGTGAGCCGGGTCGCCCGGTCGATCATCTCGCCGGTCAGCCAGACGTGGTGCTCGATCATGCGCGTCATGAGGTCCATCGGGGTCACCTTTCGGGAGGTCGGCAGCCGCAGGCTGCCGGGCGGGTGGAAGTGCACGCCGCTCGGACCCTCGATCTGGGTGCGGGTGGGGTGCTGACGCCAGCGGCTCGGCGCGGTGCCGTACTCCCGCGCGAACGCCCGGGTGAACGCCTCGTGCGAGCCGTAGCCGGCCTCGAACGCGAGGTCGACCACCTGCTCGTCGCACGTCAGCAGGCGGTACGCCGCGCGCTCCAGCAGCAGCCTCCGGCGCATCCGCTCCGGCGGCTCACCGCCCGCCGCCGACACGACGCGGGCGAGGTGGAAGCGGGAGAGGTGGAGCCGACGGGCACGTTCGTCGCCGCCCAGGTCGAGGGTCTCGGCCAGGGTGGCGAGGAACTCGGCGAAGGTGTCGGCCGCTGTCGTCATGGCCACCACCCTCGTCCGCGGCCGGGCCGCGCACTTGATCGCACGTGCGCAGTCTGCACCCGCTCAGGCGGGCCGTGCCTCCGTTCGTGCCTCCGTTCGTGCCTCCGTTCGTGCCTCCGTGGTCGACTCCGTCGCCGCCTTCGCCGCACCGATGACCTCGGTGAGGCGGTCGCGGAGGTCCAGCAGCTCGTCGAGCTCCAGGCCCAGCCGCTGGAGGATCGTGCCGGGCACCTCGAGGGCCTGCGTCCGCAGGTCGCGGCCCCGGTCGGTCAGGGCCACCGCGAGGCTGCGCTCGTCCACGGGGTTGCGGTCCCGCCGCACCAGGCCGGCCGCCTCGAGCCGCCGGAGCAGCCGCGAGAGCGTGGCCGGGTCGAGCTCGAGCCGCCGGCTGAGGTCGGTCACGGACAACGGCTCCCCGCCCCACAGCGCCAGCATCACGAGGTACTGCGGGTGGGTGAGCCCCATCGGCTCGAGCACCGGCCGGTAGACCGAGATGACCGTGCGGGACGCCACCGCGAGGGCGAAGCAGACCTGTCGCTCGAGGGCGAGGGGATCGTCGTGGTCGTCGATTCGGCGGGGCGCGGACATTCCGTTAGCCTAGCAATCGTTGTCACAGCAAACGATTCGTGAGAGAGGCTCGCATGGCCGGCAGCGTTCCCGCTCGACGTACGGAGAAGGGTCGCGGTCACCTGCTCGACCTCGACGCCCCGCGCCGGATCGTCCAGGACCCCGAGAAGGACGCCCGTGACCTCGCCCGCGTGCAGCGATGGGTGATGTCGACCCTGGCCGTCACCACGATCCTGCACCTCGTCGTCGGCCTCGTCGTCGCAGCCGTGATGCTGGACGACTCCCCCACGTCGTCCAAGATCGGCCTCAACGTCATCGCCGGCATCTTCGGTGCCTTCGCCGTCGCCGTCGGCCGCGCGATCCACGGCAAGCGCATCGTCTCCCCCTGGCTGCTGCTCGCCGTCGTCCCGACCGCCGTCGGGCTCTGGCTGACCTTCGGCTGACGTGTCCGATCCGGCGCTAGAGTCGTCGTATGGGAGCACCTGACAGCTCGCGCGACACGCGCTTCACGACCCTCCCCGCCGGCGTACACGCCGAGGACCTGGTCGCCGGGGTCGACACCGGTCACCCGCCCGAGCCGGACGACGTGCGCAACGTCGACCAGCACGCCGCGACGCGCGACGACTGAGCCCCGGCCTGCCGCTCGACGTCCCGACCACGCTCAGCCGCCCTCTTCGTCCTGGTCTCGGTCTGCTTTCTCCGGTCAGAGCCCGAGCACCTGCACGGCCACGAGATACGTCCCGCGCACGCCGTCGGGGTCGTGGAGGGCCGGGTCGTCCTCGGCCACCGCGGCCGCGCGGGCACGCACGGCTGCGCCCGGGTCGACGGCCGTGAGGTCGGCGGCGAGGGCAGCAACGACCTGCGGCAGGTCGTGCTCGTCGAGGTGGTCCAGGGCGAGGCTGTCGTGCAGCATGCCCGCCGCCTCCGCCATCAGCTCGCGGGCGGTCTCCGCGTCCACGTCGGGTCGCGACGAGGCGGCGGCGTCCGCAGCCGCGAGGAAGGGCTCGAGGATGCCGGGCGGAGCGGTCGAGGGCATGGAGCGATCGTCCTCGCGACCGCCGCACCCGGCAACGCCTTTACCGGTGGCCCGCCGCCGACGTACGTAATAACCCGGATGCGAAGTGGGCACGGGGAGGCGCACGCTGGAGGGAGACACGACCCGACCAGCACCGAAAGGAGACTCACCATGTGGGACACCGTCCAGACCAGCAGGACCCACCTCAGCCACGACCTGCCGTGCCCGGGGTGCGGCCACGCCGCGCACACCTACCTGCCGTGCAGCGACTCCTGTCGGTGCCGGCGACCGAACCCGCTCGCGACGAGCTCGGCCGCCTGACGGTCAGGCCGGCTCGGCCACCAGACCGAGCTCGGCGACGGAGGCGAGCGACTCGTTGCGCGGGACGACGCGGACCGTGTAGCCGAACGGGCCGGAGACCGCGAGCGGCACGGCGGCGTCGAAGCGGTGGCGGTTGCCGTCGTAGGACTCCCCCACCAGCATCGGCGTCGCCGAGGTCGCGGTGAGGACGTCGTCGGAGCCGATCCGCCCGTGGACGACCTGCACCTCGACGTCGTCGGCCGACAGCGAGCCGAGCGCCACCCAGGCGCGGACGGCGAGCGTCGCGCCCACGACGGCCTGGTCGCCCACGCCCTCGGAGTCGACGTGCTCGACGCGGACGCCCGGCCACGCGGCGCGGACGTCGTGCTTCCAACCCGACAGGGTGCGGGCGCCGACGTAGTCGGAGTTGAGCGTGCGCGCCGTGTGCGCGGCCGGGGCGTACAGCTCCCGGACGTAGTCGCGGACCTGGCGGGTGGCGAGCACCTTGGGGCCGAGCGACTTCAGCGTGTGGCGGACCATCTCCAGCCAGCGCGGGGGCACGCCCTCGTCGTTGGTCTCGTAGAAGCGCGGCACGACCTCGCCCTCGAGCAGGTCGTAGAGCGCGTTGGCCTCGAGGTCKTCACGCCGGTCGGGGTCGTCGATGCCGTCGGCCGACGGGATGGCCCAGCCGTTGTTGCCGTCGTACCACTCGTCCCACCAGCCGTCGAGGATCGAGAGGTTCAGGCCGCCGTTGAGCGCCGCCTTCATGCCGGAGGTGCCGCACGCCTCGTAGGGGCGCAACGGGTTGTTGAGCCAGACGTCGCAGCCGGGGTAGAGCGGCTGCGCCATCGCGATGTCGTAGTTGGGCAGGAACGCGATGCGGTGCCGGACCTCCGGGTCGTCGGCGAAGCGCACCATCTCCTGGATGAGCCGCTTGCCGGTCTCGTCAGCCGGGTGGGCCTTGCCGGCGATGACCAGCTGGATGGGCCGCTCCGGGTCGAGCAGCAGCTTCTTGAGGCGGGCGGGGTCGCGCAGCATCAGCGTGAGGCGCTTGTACGTCGGCACGCGCCGCGCGAAGCCGATGGTCAGCACGTTGGGGTCGAGCGCGTTGTCGATCCACGTCGTCTCGGCAGCGGCGTAGCCCCGCTTGGTCGCCGAGCGGCGCATCCGGTCGCGCGCGTCGTCGACGAAGCGGGTGCGCAGCGTGCGCTTGAGGTCCCAGATCTCGCGGTCGCTGAACTGGTCGACGAGCGGCCACAGGGCGTCGGTGTCGTCGCCGTCGATGTCGCCGCCGCGGCTCGCGGCGAGCTCGATGACCTCGCGCGCGATCCAGGTCGGGCCGTGGACGCCGTTGGTGATCGACGTGATCGGCACCTCCGCCTCGTCGAACGCCGGCCACAGGCCGTTGAACATGCCGCGCGACACGTGGCCGTGCAGCTCGGAGACGCCGTTGGCGCGCTGGGCGAGGCGGAAGCCCATCACCGCCATGTTGAACACGCCGGCCTCGCCGCCGTCGTAGTCCTCGGCACCGAGCGCGAGGATCCGGTCGACCGGGACGCCCGGCGTCGGCGAGTTGCCGCCGAAGTACTGGGAGACGAGCTCGCGGGGGAACCGGTCGATGCCCGCGGGCACCGGCGTGTGCGTGGTGAACACCGTGCCGGCGCGGGTGACCTCGAGCGCGGTGTCGAAGTCCACGTGCGGCCCGGCCTCGTCGACGGTGAGCTCACGGATGCGCTCGATGCCGAGGAAGCCGGCGTGGCCCTCGTTGGCGTGGAAGACCTCCGGCGCCGGGGCGCCGGTGATGCGCGACCACACCCGCAGGGCACGTACGCCGCCCACGCCGAGGAGCAGCTCCTGGCGCAGCCGGTGCTCGGAGTTGCCGCCGTAGAGCCGRTCGGTCACGTCGCGGTAGTGGGCGCTGTTCTCCTCGACGTCGGTGTCGAGGAGCAGCAGCGGCACCCGACCGACGTGGGCGACGAGGATCCGGGCCACCAGGTCGGGGCCGTCGGGCAGGGCGATGGAGACCGTCGCTCGGCTGCCGTCGGTCTCGCGGAGCACGGTCAGCGGCAGCTCGTCGGGGTCGAGGACGGGGTAGCTCTCCTGCTGCCAGCCGTCCCGGTCGAGCGCCTGCTTGAAGTAGCCGTGGCGGTAGAACAGGCCCACGCCCACCAGCGGGATGCCGAGGTCGGAGGACGCCTTGAGGTGGTCGCCGGCCAGGATGCCGAGGCCGCCGGAGTACTGCGGCAGCACCGAGGTGATGCCGAACTCGGACGAGAAGTACGCGATGGCGCGCGGGGCGTCGTCGCCGGCCTTGCGGGCGTACCACCGGTCCTCGGTGAGGTAGCGCTGCAGGTCGGCGTGCGCGGCGCCGAGGCGCGCGCGGAAGTCGCCGTCCTCGACCAGCTCGTCGAGCCGTTCGCGGCCCACGGCACCGAGGAAGCGCACCGGGTCGCCCTTGACCTGGCGCCAGAGCTCGGCGTCGATCGAGGAGAACACGTCCTGGGTGGGTGGGTGCCAGGACCAGCGCAGGTTGCCGGCCAGGGCAGCCAGCGCCCCCAGGGGCTCGGGGAGGACAGGACGGACGGTGAATCGTCTGAACGCTCGCACGGACCAGCACGCTAGGCCATTTCTTGGAACGATCCAAGAGCGCCCCCCACCCCTGCGCGTCACAGCGGCGCATAACCCGAGGACCCACCACGCCGTTGTTGCGGCATGACCATCCCCCGACCGCGCCTCGGTCGCGCCTCCCTCGCCGTCGCGACGCTGCTCGCGATCTCCACGCTCAGCACCATCCCCCCGGTCGCGTCCTCGGCCACCGCCGGGACCGGGACGAGCACCCCGGGCCCCACTCCGCCGGACGTCCGCACCCTCGGCGACCCCGTCGCCGGCCCCCGGGACGTGGACACCCGCGGCTCGGCCGTCCCGACCCCGCTCCAGCGCCAGGCCGTCGCGGCGCTCGGCGACGTGACCACGCGCTGGGGCTCCCTCGGTACCCCCGCGTCGATCCTCCCGGCGGACGGCAGCCTCGGCGCCGCGGACGGCACGCCCGTGGTGGCCGCGCGCGACTGGCTGCGCGACCACGCGGCCGCGTTCGGCCTGTCGCCCGCCGGCGTCGACGACCTGGCGCTCGTCAGCTCCCAGCAGCTCGCGGGCTCGGCCGCCCGCGCCGTGCTCCTCCGCCAGGACTTCGACGGGACCGCCCCCGCGCTGGGCGGGCTGGTGACGGTCGGTGTGGCGGACGGCCAGGTGGCCTACGTCTCGTCCTCGCTCGCGCGCCCGACGGCCGCGATGCCGGCCGCCGCCCTCACCCCGCTCCAGGGCTGGCTGAGGGCGGCTGAGGACCTGTCTGTCGGCATCCCGGCCGACACGGTCGGCGACGTCGTCCGCTCCGTGAGTGGTGGATGGACCCGGCTCAACGTTCCCGGCTTCGCCCAGGAGCAGCAGGTGCGACTCCGCGCCCTGCCGATGGCCGACGGCACCGTCCGCCCGGTCCTCGAGGCCAACGTCGTGGACGTGGCCGGCGGCTCCACCCTGGCCTTCACCTCACTGGTCGACGGCATCACGGGCAAGGTCCTCGTGCGCCACAACAAGTCCGACAACTTCGCCTACAACGACGTGTTCACGGGCGCCGTCACCCCGACGGCGTGCGGACCCAAGCACCCCTTCGACCTCGAGGACGACCTGACCCGCTCGATCACCGCGGTCGCCACGGGTCTGCCCACCGACGACTTCGTCGTGAAGATCTTCCGCGGTGACGAGGTCCTCGTATCGGGCGACCTGGCGACCAACCCCGAGGTGGCGACGTACTCCGCCGCCGCCATCCCCGCCGGCACCTACGCCGCACAGGTCTGCCCGTTCGACGCCGCGTCCGTGGTCGCCGGCCAGTACGCCCTCGCGGTCAGCGCCAGCGACACCGCCCCGCCCGGCGCCGGCGACCTCGCCGCCAACCCGCGCTGGCGCTGGTTCACCGCCAACCCGACCCTCGACTCCCCCACCGAGACGCCGGACAACTCGATCGTCGGGTGCTGGAACGCCGAGGCCGGCTGCACCGCCCCGCCGACCCCGCTGCGCAACGTCGCCGCCTTCGGGCCGTGGGACACCGTCAGCGCCCTGCCCACCTTCACGACCGTCGGCAACAACGCCAACACCCACGAGGCGTGGGCCAGCCCGCTCACCCCCGGCGGGCTGCTCCAGGCGCCCGTCTCCGCTGATCGCCACTACACCGCGGACTTCGAGGACCGCTGGAACAACAGCCGCTGCGACGTCGGCCAGCTCGTGCCCGGAGACAACGACATCGACGCGTCGGTGGGCAACCTCTTCGCCGCCCACAACCGCATGCACGACTACTCCTACTACCTCGGCTTCACCGAGGAGAACTACAACCTGCAGCTCGACAACGGCAGCCGGGGCGGGGTCGCCGGCGACCAGGAGGTGGGCAACGCCCAGGCCGGCGCCATCACCGGCGGCAGCCCGAGCTTCCTCGGCCGCGACAACGCCAACCAGGTCACGCTGCAGGACGGCACACCGGGCATCACCAACCAGTACCTGTTCGAGCCGATCGCCGGCGCGTTCTACGCACCCTGCACCGACGGTGGCCTCGACATGGGCATCGTCGGCCACGAGTACACCCACGCCATCAGCAACCGCATGGTCGGCGGACCCGACGAGGGCCTGACGTCGGAGCACGGTGGCGCGATGGGCGAGTCGTGGGGCGACCTGGTCGCCGGCGAGTACCAGTTCTCGCACGGCTACAGCAACGGCGGGAACGTGTGGGCCGTCGGCGCCTACGCCACCGGCAACACCGAGACCGCGATCCGCGACTACGCCATCGACCGCAACCCGCTCAACTTCTCCGACTACGGCTTCGACTCCACCGGTCCGGAGGTCCACGCCGACGGCGAGATCTGGAACGGGACCATGTGGGAGGTCCGCCAGGCCCTCGTGGAGAAGTACGACGCCCGGTTCCCGTACGACGACGCGCAGCTGCAGCTCGCGTGCGCGCAGGCGACGCCGACCGCCACGCCGCGCCCCGTCGAGACCTGCCCGGGCAACCGGCGCTGGGTGCAGCTGATGTTCGACGCGTTCCTGCTCCAGCAGGGCGCGACCTCGATGCTGGACGCCCGCGACGCCATGACCGCCGCCGACCAGATGCGGTTCGGCGGCGCGGACACGGACGTCATGTGGGCGGCCTTCGCCCGCCGCGGCATGGGGGCGGGCGCCGCCGTGGCCGACGCCGACGACAGCGAGCCGACGCCGAGCTTCGCGACCCCGACCGGCCCGACCTCGACGGTCACGTTCGCCACCACCGGCAAGGCGAAGATCTACGTCGGTGACTACGAGGCGCGGGTGACCCCGGTCGCCGACACCGACCCCGGGACGGCTCTGGGTGCCAGCGCCGCCTTCACACCCGGCACCTACGACATGGTGGCCGTCTCGCCCGACCGCGGTTTCACGCGCTGGACGATGACGGTCCTGCCTGACGGTGGGCCACGCACCGAGACCGTGGGCGACGTGGTCAACCTCGCCTCCTCGGCCGCGGGCGCCACCGTCATCGGCTCCACCGAGGGCTCGCTCAACCCGGACGCGCTCATCGACGGCACCGAGGCGACCACCTGGGGCGGGGTGACCGAGGCCCAGGTCGACGAGTCGCACCCGTCGGTGTCGGTCGACCTCGCTGGTGAGGTCAGCACGGTGAAGCGGGTGCAGGTGAGCGCCCACCTCACCCCGGCACCGGCCTCGCCGACGGACATCCCGCTGGCGCAGGATGACCCGGACTCCGGCTCGCGCTTCACCGCGCTGCGACAGTTCGCCCTCGAGGCCTGCACCGCGAGCTGTGCCTCGCCCGACGCCACGTGGACGCGGTTCTACACCTCGCCGGCGGACGCCTTCCCGAGCGGCCTGCCCCGGCCGGTCGCACCGACGCTCAACCTTCGTGGGTTCGACGTGCCCGACACCCCAGCTGCCGCCGTACGCCTGGTCACGCTGGAGAACCAGTGCACCGGCCAGGAGGCCTACGCCGGCGACCAGACCGCGGCCTCCGAACAGGCGGTCAACCCGCTGGAGACCGACTGCAAGACGGGCTCGGACCGCGGCACGATCGTGCACGCCTCGGAGCTCCAGGTCTTCGCGGAGGACGCCGGGCTGCCCGAGCAGCCGGCGGGCACGACGACCGGCTCCACGCCCGGCACAACGACCGGCACCACGACGACGACCCCCGACTCCACCGGGACGGGAGCTGGGACGACCGGCGGAGCCGCTGTCGTGACCCGTACCCGGATGGTCGTCAAGCGAGCCTTCCAGACCCGACACAAGCCCGCTCCGGTGCTGTTCCTGACCGTGCGTTCGACCGGCGACCGCGAGGCCGGCCGGTTCGTGGTCCGGCTCGCCGGCCGGACGTGGAAGGTCGTCGCCACCGACGACGGGACCGCGCGTGTGGGGGTGCCGAAGAAGGCACTGCGCCCCGGTCGCACCACCGTGCGGGCGAGGTTCGTGCCGGCAGACGCCACGGCGTTCGCCCCGTCGCGCAGCAGGCTGCGCACCATCAGGGTGGCCATGGTGCGCTGACCGGCCGCGGCCCGCGCGGGTCGACCGCGGTCGGGACGTCCCAAGGGGTGGCCTCGGCCGTGGTCGGCTTGCGTGCGAGGTTCGGGTTCGCAAGTGTGGGGCCATGGTTGGACGGATACCCGTGATGGATGTCTCTCCCGTGGTCGACCTGGGTCGCCAGTCGGCCAAGGCCACCGTCGGGGAGCCGCTGCCCGTACGCGCTTCGGTCTTCCGCGAGGGCCACGACCAGCTCGCCGCGGAGGTGGTCGCCACGGATCCGCAGGGACGTACCCGCGAGCCCGTGCGGATGCGACCCGACGGCGAGGCGCCCAACCGCTACGTCGCCCACGTGACGCCCGACGTCGAGGGCGAGTGGACCTTCGAGATCCACTCGTGGTCCGACCCGGTCGCGACCTGGGAGCACGACGCGGGCATCAAGGTCCCCGCCGGGGTCGACGTGGAGCTCATGTTCACCGAGGCGCGGCTCCTGCTGGAGCGCGTGGCCGCAGGGACGGGCAAGGACGCGCTCGACAAGCCGTCCGCCGCCGTCGTCTCGGGCGCGATCGCGGCAGCGACCGACACCGAGCGTCCCGCCGGCGCGCGCCTCGCCGCCCTCCAGGACCCCGGGCTCGAGGCCGTCCTCCTCGCGCACCCGCTGCGCGAGCTGCTCACCGTCACGGGGCCGTTCCGGTTTCGCGCCGACCGCACCCGCGCGCTCTTCGGCAGCTGGTACGAGTTCTTCCCACGCTCGGAGGGCGCGACGCGCGACGCGAAGACCGGCAAGATCACCAGCGGCAACTTCCGCACGGCGACCAAGCGCCTCGACCGGGTCGCGGAGATGGGCTTCGACGTCCTCTACCTCCCGCCGATCCACCCGATCGGCGAGGTCAACCGCAAGGGCCCCAACAACACCCTGACCCCGGGCCCCGAGGACACCGGATCGCCGTGGGCGATCGGCAGCAAGGACGGCGGCCACGACGCGATCCACCCCGAGCTCGGGACGTTCGAGGACTTCGACGCCTTCGTGGCGCGTGCTCGTGAGCTCGACATCGAGGTGGCCCTCGACCTCGCGCTCCAGGCGGCGCCCGACCACCCGTGGGTGACCACGCACCCGCAGTTCTTCACGACGCGGGCGGACGGGACGATCGCGTACGCCGAGAACCCGCCGAAGAAGTACCAGGACATCTACCCGATGAACTTCGACAACGACCCGGCCGGCATCTGCCGCGAGGTGCTGCGGGTCGTGAAGCTCTGGATGTCTCACGGCGTGCGGATCTTCCGCGTCGACAACCCGCACACCAAGCCGCTGGCCTTCTGGGAGTGGCTGCTGGCGGAGGTACGTCGTACGGACCCCGACGTGCTCTTCCTGTCCGAGGCGTTCACCCGGCCGGCGATGATGCACGGCCTCGGCGCGGTCGGCTACCACCAGAGCTACACCTACTTCACCTGGCGCACCGGCAAGCGCGAGATCGAGGACTACCTCCTCGAGGTCTCGAGCGAGTCCGACCACCTGATGCGACCGAACTTCTTCGTCAACACCCCCGACATCCTCCACGCCTACCTGCAGTACGGCGGACCGGCGGCGTTCAAGGTGCGCGCGACCCTCGCCGCCACCGGGTCGCCCAGCTGGGGCGTCTACGCCGGCTACGAGCTGTTCGAGCACGTCGCGGTCAAGCCCGGGTCGGAGGAGTACCTCGACTCGGAGAAGTTCCAGATCCGCATCCGCGACTGGGAGAAGCGCGACGCCGAGGGCACCACGCTCGCTCCCTACCTGACGCGGCTCAACGAGATCCGTCGCCAGCACCCGGCCCTCCAGCTGCTGCGCAACGTGACGATCCACTCCAGCGACGACGACCACGTGCTGGTCTTCTCGAAGAAGCACGGCGACGACGTGGTCATCAGCGTCATCAACCTCGACCCGCACGGCACGCGCGAGACGATGATCCACCTCGAGATGCCGGCCCTCGGCCTGGAGTGGCACGACTCCTTCGTCGCCCACGACGAGATCACCGGAGAGGACTGGAGCTGGACCGCGCACAACTACGTCCGGCTCGACCCCGGCTACGAACCTGCCCACGTGATCGCCGTCAGGAGGACCCGTTGACCGACCACCCCACCTCGTCCCAGATGCCGACGGACGCGACCCGCGCGACCGCCGTGCTCAACGCGGAGCCCGACTGGTTCCGCACGGCGGTCTTCTACGAGGTGCTGGTGCGGTCGTTCCGCGACTCCAACGGCGACGGCACCGGCGACTTCAAGGGCCTGATCGAGAAGCTCGACTACCTCGAGTGGCTGGGCGTGGACTGCCTGTGGGTCCCGCCGTTCTTCACCTCGCCCCTGCGCGACGGCGGCTACGACGTCGCCGACTACAACAACATCCTCCCCGAGTGCGGCACGGTCGAGGACTTCCACGAGTTCCTCGACGCCTGCCACCAGCGCGGCATCCGCGTGATCATCGACTTCGTCATGAACCACACGAGCGACGCCCACCCGTGGTTCCAGGCCAGCCGCAGCGACCCCGAGGGGCCTTACGGCGACTTCTACGTCTGGTCCGACACCGACGAGCTCTACCAGGACGCCCGCGTCATCTTCGTCGACACCGAGCCGTCCAACTGGACGTGGGACCCGGTGCGGCAGCAGTACTTCTGGCACCGGTTCTTCCACCACCAGCCGGACCTCAACTTCGACAACCCCAAGGTCCACGACGCGATGCTGGAGGCGATGGCCTTCTGGCTCGACATGGGCCTCGACGGGTTCCGGCTCGACGCGGTGCCGTACCTCTACGAGCGCCCCGGCACCAACGGCGAGAACCTCCCCGAGACGCACGACTTCCTGAAGAAGTGCCGTCGCTTCGTCGACGAGAACTACCCCGGGCGCGTGCTGCTCTGCGAGGCCAACCAGTGGCCGGCCGACGTCGTGGAGTACTTCGGTCCCGAGGAGACCGAGGACGGCCGGTGGATCGGCACCGAGTGCCACATGGCCTTCCACTTCCCCGTCATGCCACGCATCTTCATGGCGGTGCGCCGCGAGTCGCGCTTCCCGATCTCGGAGATCCTCGAGCAGACCCCGTCGATCCCCGACGGCTGCCAGTGGGGCATCTTCCTGCGCAACCACGACGAGCTCACCCTCGAGATGGTGACCGACGAGGACCGCGACTACATGTGGTCGGAGTACGCCCACGATCCGCGGATGAAGGCCAACATCGGCATCCGCCGCCGGCTCGCCCCGCTCCTCGACAACGACGTCAACCGGATGGAGCTCTTCACCGCGCTCCTGCTGTCGCTGCCCGGCTCGCCCGTCCTCTACTACGGCGACGAGATCGGGATGGGCGACAACATCTGGCTCGGTGACCGCGACGGCGTGCGTACGCCGATGCAGTGGACGCCCGACCGCAACGCGGGGTTCTCCGCCGCCACGCCCGGCAAGCTCCACCTGCCGGCGATCCAGGACCCGGTCTACGGCTACCAGTCGGTCAACGTCGAGGCGCAGCTGGAGAACACCTCCTCGCTGCTGCACTGGACGCGTCGCCTGGTCCACGCGCGGCGCCGCCACCCGGCCTTCGGGCTCGGCGACTTCGTCGACCTCGGCGGCTCGAACCCGAGCGTCCTGTCCTACATCCGTGAGCACCGCGGGGACGACGACCGCGACGTGATCCTCTGCGTCAACAACCTGTCCCGCTTCCCGCAGCCGGTCGAGCTCGATCTGCGGCAGTGGGAGGGCATGGTCCCCGTCGAGCTGCTGGGCGGCGTGCCGTTCCCGGCCGTCGGCGAGCTGCCCTACCTGCTCACCCTGGGTGGCTACGGCTTCCTCTGGCTGAGGCTGACCGAACCGACGAGCGCGGGGGTGGAGGGATCGTGAACGACGACCTGACCAGCTGGATCAGCGAGGCCCGGTGGTTCGGCGGCAAGGGGCGCGACTGGACGCTGACGGCCGTGCGCCGCGTCGGTGAGCTCCCCGACGCCCCCGAGGGCCTGCGGGTCGCGATCCAGCTAGCCGAGGTGACGTACGACGACGGGTCCACCGACCTCTACCAGCTGCCGCTGGCGTTCTACGCCGAGCCGCAGGAGCGGATCTCGCACGCGCTCATCGGCGAGTGGGACGACGACCAGCTCGGGCGCGCGCACGTCTATGACGCCCTGCACGACCGCCAGGCGATGGCGCTGTGGCTGGCGGCGTTCGCCCGGCACGGCGTCGAGCCGAGGCCGCCGTCAGACGTGCGCGGCGACCTCATGTTCCACCGGCTGCCGGGCCACGACCTCGACATCGAGGCCCACTCGACGCTCTTCTCCGGCGAGCAGTCCAACTCGTCGGTCGCGTTCGGCGAGGACGCGCTGATGAAGGTCTTCCGCAAGGTGACCCCGGGGGTCAACCCCGACATCGCGATCCACCAGGTCCTCACCGAGGCCGGTTCGACGCACGTCGCCGCGCTCTACGGGTGGCTCGACCTCGTCGACGACGACACCAACACGACCATCCAGCTCGCGATGCTCCAGCAGTTCCTCCGCACCGCGAGCGACGGCTGGGACCTGGCGCTGGCCAGCGTGCGCAACCTGTTCGCCGAGGCCGACCTGCACGCCGACGAGGTCGGCGGCGACTTCGCCGGCGAGGCCGCGCGGCTCGGGATCGCGCTGGCCGAGGTGCACGGCGACCTGGCCGAGCACTTCCCGGTCGAGCGGCGCGAGGCCGACGCCCTGGGCGAGCTGGCCGGGGCGATGGAGGGCCGGCTCGTCGCCGCGCTCGACGTCGTACCCGACCTGGCAGCCCACGAGAGCAGGCTGCGCGGGACCTTCGCCCGGTTGCGCGAGCTCGACGCCGTGGAGGTGCAGCAGGTCCACGGCGACCTGCACCTGGGCCAGACCCTGCGCACCGTCAAGGGCTGGAAGATCGTCGACTTCGAGGGTGAGCCGGCCAAGCCGCTCGCCGAGCGGCTCAGGCCCGACTCGGTGTGGCGCGACGTGGCGGGCATGCTCCGCTCCTTCGACTACGCCCCGCGCGTGGTCGCCATGACCGGTGGCGCCGACGCCGGCGGCGAGGCCGAGCAGCGGGACTACCGGGCGTCCGAGTGGGCCGCGCGCAACCGCGCCGCGTTCCTCGCCGCCTACACCGAGAAGCGCGGCGAGGAGATCGACGGCGCAAACGGGGTACTGCTCGATGCCTACCTCGCGGACAAGGTCGTCTACGAGGCGGTCTACGAAGCACGCAACCGTCCGGGATGGCTCGCCATCCCTCTCGCCGCGCTGGAGGAGACATCATGACCGACCCCACGAGCAAGCCCACGACCAAGCCCACGAGCACCCCCGAGGCAACACCCGCGGCGGCGCCGCGGGACACCCACGCTCCTGGCGAGCTCGACCTGCACCTGATCGGGGAGGGCCGGCACGAGGAGCTCTGGCGGGTGCTCGGCGCGCAGGCCGGCGAGGACGGCACGTCGTTCCGCGTCTGGGCCCCGAACGCCATGGAGGTCCAGGTCGCCGGCGAGTGGGCCGGTTGGGACGGCTCGGCGCACCCGATGACGCGCCTCGACGGGTCCGGCGTCTGGCACGTCCACGTCGAGGACGCCGGCGTCGGGTCGCAGTACAAGTTCCGCATCCGCGGCGCCGACGGCCAGTGGGTCGACCGCGCCGACCCCCTGGCCCAGTACGCCGAGAAGCCGCCGAGCTCCGCCTCGAAGGTGTGGCAGTCGCAGCACCAGTGGAACGACGAGGCGTGGCTGGAGAAGCGCCGCACGAGCCAGCCCGTCGACGAGGCGATGTCGACCTACGAGGTGCACCTCGCCTCGTGGCGCAGGCACTACTCGGGCGAGCTCTACTCGTGGGACGAGATCGCCGACGCACTGGTCCCCTACGTCTCCGACCTCGGCTTCACCCACGTCGAGCTCATGCCCGTGATGCAGCACCCGTTCGGCGGCTCGTGGGGCTACCACGTCACCTCCTACTTCGCCCCCGACTCGCGCTTCGGCGACCCCGACGGGCTCAAGCGCCTCATCGACCGGCTCCACCAGGCCGGCGTCGGCGTGATCCTCGACTGGGTCCCCGGGCACTTCGCCACCGACGAGTGGGCCCTGGCCCGCT
The DNA here is from genome assembly GCF_056401175.1 of Nocardioides sp. P4_G10. Lineage (NCBI taxonomy): Bacteria > Bacillati > Actinomycetota > Actinomycetes > Propionibacteriales > Nocardioidaceae > Nocardioides > Nocardioides sp. P4_G10. Next base: position 160,740 of record NZ_JBFUJV010000003.1, read on the forward strand.
TCGACGGCACCCCGCTCTACGAGGACCCCAACCCCCAGCGCGGCTGGCACAAGGAGTGGGGCTCCCACATCTTCAACTTCGGCCGCAACGAGGTACGCAACTTCCTCTATGCCAACGCGGTCTACTGGCTCGAGGAGTACCACGCCGACGGCCTGCGCGTGGACGGCGTCGCCTCGATGCTCTACCTCGACTACGCCCGCGAGCACGGCGAGTGGTCGCCCAACAAGGACGGTGGCCGGGAGAACCTCGAGGCGGTGCAGTTCCTCCAGGAGATGAACGCCACCGTCTACAAGCGAGTGCCCGGCATCGTGACGATCGCCGAGGAGTCGACCGCCTGGCCGGGCGTCACCGGGCCCACGAGCGACGGTGGCCTCGGCTTCGGGTTCAAGTGGAACATGGGCTGGATGCACGACTCGCTCAACTACGTCTCCAAGGACCCGCTCTACCGCAGCCACCACCACGGCCAGATGACCTTCTCGCTCGTCTACGCCTTCGCGGAGAACTACGTCCTGCCGATCAGCCACGACGAGGTCGTGCACGGCAAGGGCTCGCTGCTGCGCAAGATGCCCGGTGACCGCTGGCAACAGCTGGCCAACCTGCGCGCCTACCTCGCCTACATGTGGGCCCACCCCGGCAAGCAGCTGCTCTTCATGGGCTGCGAGTTCGGCCAGGAGTCCGAGTGGGCTGAGAGCCGCGAGCTGGACTGGTGGCTCCTCGAGCACCCCGAGCACGCCGGTGTCCACGCGATGGTGCGCGACATGAACCGCGCGTACGCCGAGAGCGGCGCGCTGTGGGGCCGCGACAACGAGCCGTCGGGCTTCCAGTGGGTCGACGCCAACGACGCGGGCGCCAACACGTTCTCGTTCGTACGCCGCTCCCCCGGCGCGGCCGACCTCGTGTGCGTGGCCAACTTCGCGGGCACCCCGCACGAGGGCTACCGCCTCGGCCTGCCGTCGGCGGGACGGTGGACGGAGATCCTCAACACGGACGCGGAGTCCTACCACGGCTCGGGCGTCGGCAACCTCGGCACCATCACCGCCACCGAGGGCGAGCACCACGGCCAGCCTGCGCACGCTGACATCGTGGTGCCGCCCCTGGCGACGGTGTGGTTCCGCAAGGAGGACGGCGCCACCTGATCAGGTCAGGTGGATCATCCTCAGCATCCCCATCAGGGCGTGCGGCATGCCGCCCATCTTGGGGTCGGGGAAGAAGCACATGACGACGTACTGGCCTGCGGGCAGGTCGTAGTCCACCGTCATGCTGCGGCCGGGGCTCAGCGTCCCGGTCTCCATGCCGGCCGGCAGGATCCACGAGGGCTCGGGCCCCTCCTCGTTCTGCAGGGCCTCCAGCACCTGGTCGGTCGTGGTGCCCTCGGCGACCTGCTGCAGCGCCACGAAGTGCGGCTGGTCCGCCTTGTTCTTGAACTGGAACCGACCCTTCATGGGCAGCTGGGAAGCCCCTCCCCACGACGGCCCGTTCTTCGCGATGATGGAGCCGTCGGTGCTCGGCGTCTTGGAGGAGCGCTTGGGGCCGTGGACGACGAGCGTCTTGCCGGTCACCACGCCGCGCTCACCGAGCGAGAACGGCGTGTAGGCCGCCGGCTTGGGGAACACGATGGTGCCGGTGCCGCCGCCGGACAGGCCACCGACGATGGTGGAGTTCTTGAGCGCACGCTTGAGCGCCTTGATGTCGTTCTTGGCGCCGAACTTGTTGACGTCCGCGGTGAAGTCGGCGATGTCGTAGCCCTTCTTGAAGGTCACGAACTCGACGATCCCGCGGCCACGGACCTCGAGGTGCGCACGTCCGGCCCTCAGGTCGTCGGCCCCTCTCACGATGATCGTCTTCTTGGTCAGCAGCGCGGTGAGGTGCGGCGTGGCCGCTCGCGCGCTGGTGGTGGCAGCGCCGGAGGCACCGGCGGTCGTGGGTGCAAGGAGGACGGGCGAGCTCGCGAGCGCTGTGGCGCACACGACGGCTACCACCCTCCGCAGTCCGGTGGGCACGTGCATGGTGGTCCTACCCTTCTGGAAAGTGTGAGCGGTGCCGTCGGCACCACCTTCCAGTAGTGGCACGGACCAGCGGGCCCGTCATCCCCGATTTTCGGGACTTCCGGGCGAGGTCCAGACCACCGCGGACGAGGGGTGCCGACCCTCCGTCGCTCCTGCACACTCGGGACGATGACGGGGATCCTGCGTCGCAGGCAGACGGCCTGGCTGGTCGTCGCCGTGGCGTGCGCCCTCGCTCTCGTGGCCATCGACGCCGGGCCGGGGCCGGATGGGCGCAGGGCCTCGGCCGAGCCGGTGCGCAACGCCACGATCGTCATCGAGGAGGGCGGCGCCCGGACCGGCTTCGCCACGCCCGACGTGATCGTCGGTGGCGGCGGCACCGTCACCGTGGTCAACCTCGACTCCATGGACCACACCGTCACGTCGGTTGCCCGCGCCGCCGACGGGACGCCCCTGTTCGACGTACGCGTCCCCGCGGGCACGTCCGCGACCGTCCCCGGGGTCGAGTCGCTGTCGGCCGGCGCGTGGGCCTTCTACTGCAAGTTCCACCCCAACATGCGCGGCGTCATCAACGTCGAGGGGGTCGCCGGCGGTGTCGAGCCCGTCGACACGCGTTTCGAGCAGCCGCTCGTGGTCCCCCGCACCCGCCATGGCGCCCACATCAGGCTGGTCATGCGCCGCGCGGAGGTGCGGACCCTCCCCCACGGGCCGCGCACGTCGATGTGGACCTACGACGGCAGCTATCCCGGGCCCACCATCAGGCGGAGGGGCGGGCGCGGCACCGAGGTGACCGTCGTCAACCAGCTCCCCCGCGGCGCCGGGTCCATGTCGACGCACCTGCACGGCGACCACCACGCCTCGGCGGACGACGGCCAGCCGACGACGAACCTGATCGCGCGCGGCAGCGAGCGGACCTACGACTACCCGCTGGTGGTCGACGGCCGTCCCGAGCCCGGCTCGTTCTTCTGGTACCACGACCACCGGATGGACCGCACCGCCCGCAACAACTGGCGCGGCCTGCAGGGCATGTTCATCGTCACCGACCCGCCCCGGCGCGGCCTGAGCCTGCCGACGGGCAACCGCGACGTGCCGCTGATGGTCTCGGAGCGCTCGTTCACCAGCGGCAACCAGCTGACCGACCCGTTCGCCGACGGCCCGAAGATGGTGGGCCACCACGGCGACATGTCGTGGACGGGTGCCAACGCGCCGCCGGACGACGCGACGATCGGCGACAAGGTCCTGGTCAACGGCCGCTACGCGCCGTACCTCGACGTGTCGGCGACCCGCTACCGCCTGCGGCTGCTGAACTCCTCGCCCTTCTCGAGCTACAACTTCACGCTGTCCGACGGCCGGCCGTTCCTGCAGATCGGAACCGGCAGCGGCCTGCTCCCCAAGGCCGTCGTCCGGTCCGGCGTGCTGCTGGGGCCGGCGCAGCGCGCGGACGTCATCGTCGACTTCAGCGGCGCCACGGGCCAGCGCCTCGTGCTGGCGTCGGTGCCGGCCGCGAGCGGGACCTCAGGGGACGACGCGCGCGAGACCGCCGTCATGGAGTTCCGGGTGGGCGCGCCGGCCCGGGACGCCTCGCGGCTGCCGTCACGCCTGCCGTCGCCGAAGCTGGTCTCGCCCGTCCCGGCGAAGGTGTCGCAGACGTGGACGTTCGGGCTCGAGGAGTCCTCGCACCACGGCAGCGCCTGGACGATCAACGGCCGCGCGTTCGACCCGCGCCGGGTCGACCACCGCGCCCGCCTCGACACCGTCGAGCGGTGGCGCTTCCGCAACACCAGCGACGTCACGCACTACGTCCACATCCACGCCGAGCAGTGGCGCACCCTGCGTCGCGACGGCAAGCGCCCGCCCCCGTGGGAGCGGGGCCTGGAGGACACCTGGCGGCTCGAGCCCGGCGAGGAGGTCGAGGTCGCTGCCCGCTTCTCCGACTACACCGGCCCCTTCATGATCCACTGCCACATGCTCGACCACGAGGACCACGGGATGATGGCCCGCTTCGACGTCGTCCGTTGATGTGACACAGCGCCAGCCAGCTCTCGTCACGGATCTGTCCCGGTTGTGACACACGGCGTGCGCCTCGCCATCGCGGCGCCCACGACGGCGTCCCTGCCTTCCCACGTCGCGGCCGACCTCGACGACGAGGACAGCGGTCCGCTGCACCACCGGTTCGCGATCGCCAACTATGGCTACGTGCCCCCGGACGTAGGTGCTCCACGCGCTCGTGGACGGACTCGGCGTGGCGGTGAGCCTGGGGCGCCTGCGCCCGGACGAGGCGGGGGCCCTGGCGCGGGCCCACGTCGCGACGTTGGGCTGGCTGCCCCTCGCTAGGGTGAGCGGGTGTCCTCCTCCATCCGCGTGATCACGGTGACCGACGGCGTGGCGAGGATCGACTGGGACGATCGAGCGACCACCGATGACTTGAGGCGCGAGGTGGCGTCCGCGCTCGTCGAGCACGTGCGCGTGGAGGCATTGGTCGGGCTCGAGGACCGCGAAGCGCAACGCTCAGCCACGTGGGCCGGCCTCCTCAAGGAAGGTGTCAGCCGCGGGCTGACCCTCGACGGCGAGGTGACCGACCGGGTCGTGTACGCCCGGGTGCGCGACGACCGGCCGGTCGACCACCCCGAGGGCTTCCGGTCCCTCCTCAACTCCTTCCTCCCCCGCAAGCGGGCGATCTCGCAGATGCTCGTGCGCGACCCCGAGGGACGCGTGTTGCTGTGCCAGCTGACCTACAAGCGCGACTGGGACCTCCCCGGCGGCGTGGTCGAGGTCGGCGAGTCGCCGCGGCTGGCGGTGCGGCGCGAGGTCGAGGAGGAGCTCGGCCTCGACATCGAGCCAGGCGACCTGGTGCTCACCGACTGGCTGCCCGCGTGGGGTGGCTGGGACGACGCGGTGTGCCTGGTCTTCGACGGGGGCACCCACGACCCCGAGGTGCTCGCGCGCGTGGTCATGCAGGAGCGCGAGATCCGCGACGTGCGCTTCTGCACGCTGGAGGAGGTCGACGAGCTGGCCGCCGACTTCACCTCCCGGAGGGTGCGGGCCGCGGTCGCGGGCGACCAGCCGTATACGGAGTCCGGTCGCTGAGGCAGGATGCCTTCATGACCTGGGTGTACGACTTCGCAGAGGGAAGCAAGGACAAGAAGGACCTCCTGGGCGGCAAGGGCGCCAACCTGGCCGAGATGACCAACCTCGGCCTGCCGGTCCCACCTGGCTTCACGATCTCCACCGAGACCTGCCGCGCCTACCTCGCCGAGGGAGGCGAGCCCGAGGGGCTGGCCGAGGAGGTCACCGAGCACCTCGCGGCGCTCGAGGAGGCGATGGGCAAGAAGCTCGGCGACGCCGACGACCCGCTCCTGGTGTCGGTGCGCTCGGGTGCGAAGTTCTCCATGCCGGGGATGATGGAGACGGTCCTCAACGTCGGGCTGAACGACACCTCGGTCGGCGGCCTGGCGGCCCGCAGCGAGTCCGAGCGCTTCGCGCAGGACTCCTACCGCCGGCTGCTCCAGATGTTCGGCGGCACGGTGCTGCACGTCGACTCCGAGCTCTTCTCCGAGGCGCTCGACGAGGTGAAGAAGGCGAAGGGCACGGAGAACGACCTCGACCTCGACGCCGACGACCTGCGCGGGGTCGTGGAGACCTTCAAGGACATCATCAAGGCCGAGACCGGCCACGACTTCCCGCAGGACCCGCGCGAGCAGATGGACCTCGCGATCCGCGCCGTCTTCGACTCGTGGAACACCGACCGCGCGCGGCTCTACCGCCGCCAGGAGCGGATCCCCGAGGACCTCGGCACCGCGGTCAACGTGCAGGCCATGGTCTTCGGCAACTTCGGCATGGACTCAGGCTCCGGCGTCGCCTTCACCCGTGACCCCGCCAGCGGCGCGCAGGGCGAGTACGGCGACTACCTCCAGAACGCCCAGGGCGAGGACGTCGTCGCCGGCATCCGCAACACCGTGTCCCTGGCCGACATGGCCGAGATCGACCGAGCGTCCCACGACGACCTGATGCAGATCATGACGCGGCTCGAGCGCCACTACCGCGACATGTGCGACATCGAGTTCACCGTCGAGCGCGGCAAGCTGTGGATGCTGCAGACGCGCGTCGGCAAGCGGACCCCCGAGGCGGCGTTCCGCATCGCGGTCCACATGGTCGACGAGGGCATGATCCAGATGGACGAGGCCGTGCTCCGCGTGACCGGCGACCAGCTGGCCCAGCTGATGTTCCCGCGCTTCGACGAGTCCGCTGACCGCACGCTCCTCGCGAAGGGCATGAACGCCTCCCCCGGCGCCGCCGTCGGCAAGGCCGTCTTCGACTCCGACACCGCCGTGGAGTGGGCCGATYGCGGCGAGGACGTCATCCTCGTCCGCAAGGAGACCAACCCCGACGACCTGCGCGGCATGGTGGCCGCCCGAGGCATCCTCACCAGCCGCGGCGGCAAGACCTCGCACGCAGCGGTCGTGGCGCGCGGCATGGGTCGTACGTGCGTGTGCGGCGCCGAGTCGCTCGACGTCGACACCAAGGCCGGCGAGTTCCGCGTCCGCGACGGCGAGACGATCCGCGAGGGCGACGTCATCTCCATCGACGGCACGACCGGCGAGGTGTTCGCCGGCGCCGTGCCGGTCGCCGACTCGGTGGTCGTGCGCCACTTCGAGGGCGAGAAGCTGGACGACGACCTCGCCCAGGCGGTCGCCCGGATCATGGCCCACGCCGACGGCGCCCGCCGGCTGCGGGTCCGCAGCAACGCCGACACCCCGGACGACGCCGCCCGGGCCCGCCGCTTCGGCGCCCAGGGCATCGGGCTGTGCCGCACCGAGCACATGTTCCTCGGGGAGCGTCGCGAGCTGGTGGAGAAGCTCATCGTCGCCGAGGACGAGTCAGGCGTGGAGGCCGCGCTCGACGAGCTCCTCCCGCTGCAGCGGCAGGACTTCACCGAGATCCTCGAGGCCATGGACGGCCTGCCCGTGACGATCCGGCTGCTCGACCCACCGCTGCACGAGTTCCTGCCCGACCTCACCGAGCTCAGCGTCGAGGTCGCCCTCGCCGAGGAGCGCGGAGAGGTCGACGAACGCGCGAAGCAGCTGCTCACGCACGTCCGCCGGCTCCACGAGCAGAACCCGATGCTGGGGCTCCGCGGCGTGCGCCTGGGCATCCAGATCCCCGGCCTGTTCCGCATGCAGGCTCGCTCGATCGCCGAGGCGGCCGCGGACCGGATGGCCGCCCACGGCACGCCGCGGCCGGAGATCATGGTGCCGCTGGTGGCGAGCGTGCGCGAGCTCGAGATCGTCCGGGCCGAGATCGACCAGCAGATCGCCGAGGTCGAGGAGGAGCGCGGGGTCAAGCTCGACATCGCCATCGGCACGATGATCGAGCTGCCGCGCGCTGCCTTCCTGGCCAACCGCATCGCCAAGTCCGCCGACTTCTTCTCCTTCGGCACCAACGACCTGACCCAGATGGCGTGGGGCTTCTCCCGCGACGACGTCGAGGCGTCGTTCTTCTCGCGCTACTTCGAGCACGGGATCTTCGACGTCTCGCCGTTCGAGTCGCTCGACCAGCTCGGCGTCGGCGGCATGGTCGAGATGGGGACGAAGAAGGGTCGCAAGACCAAGCCCGACCTCAAGGTCGGCGTGTGCGGCGAGCACGGCGGCGACCCGCTGTCGGTCCACTTCTTCGACCAGGTGGGCCTCAACTACGTCTCGTGCTCGCCCTTCCGCGTGCCGGTCGCCCGGCTCGAGGCCGGGCGCTCGGTCCTCGGGAAGCGGGACTCAGAAGAGCGCTGAGGCCAGGTTGCGACGGCCCGCCAGCACGCGCGGGTCGTCGTTGCCGACTGCCGCGAAGAGGCCGAGGAGGTGGTCGCGCGCCTTCTCCCGGTCCTTGTCGGAGGTGCGGGCGACCAGGTTGACCAGTCGGGTGAAGGCGTCCTCGACGTGCCCGCCGAGCATGTCGAGGTCGGCGACCAGGGTCTGCGCGTCGACGTCGTCGGGGCTGTCAGCCGCCGCGGCCCGGGCGGCGTTGAGGTCGACCCCCTGGGTGCGCTGCATGACCTTCGCGATCGCGAGACCGCCGGCGGCCTCCACGTCGGCCGGGTTGGCGTCCAGCAGCTTCTGGTACTCCGCGACCGCGGCGTCGATGTCGCCGGCGGCGAGCGCGTCCTCGGCCGGCGCGTAGCGCGGGTCGACGACCTCCTCCTCACCCTCGGTCGCGGGTGCGCCACCGGATCGGGGCTGGTGCCGGCCGGTGATGCCCTGGGCGGTGAGCTGCTGCCCGAGCTGGCTGAACAGCGTGGAGATCTCCTCGGGCGACAGCGCCCCGGGGATCGGCTGGCTGACCGGGCGGCCGTCGAGGACCACCATCGTCAGCGGCACCTGAGGGATCTGCATGGCCTGGGCGATCTCGGGGTGGGCGTCGACGTCCACCAGCGCGGCCAGCAGGCGGCCCTCCAGCCGCTCGGCCTCGGCGGCCACGTCGGCGGCGTACTGCTCGCTGCCCGGCGCCTGGGCCGCGGAGTGGAAGACGATGACGACGGGCGCCGTCGTCGACTCCTGCAGCACCTGCTGGAAGTTCTCCTGCGTGATCGCGACGGAGTACGCCCCTCCGGCGGACCCGGCCCCGGACCCGGCGCCGGCGGTCGGGGCCGCCTGCTGCGGCGCCGGCGGCTGGCCGAGCCCGGAGAGGTCGATGGCACCTGGGCGGCTGAAGGGCTGCTGCGTCATGGGCCAATCCTAGGGAGGTGGGCCTCGAACGGGCGCGGGGGTCGGTAGCCTCGGCGTATGGGATCCCGGGGAGCCGCGCTGATGACGCGGCACCGGCGCAACGTCGGCCTCCTCGTCCGGTTCGGCGTCGTGGGCGCCTCGGGCGTGCTGGTCAACCTGCTGACCCTGGTGGTGCTGCGCCGCTACGGCCCGCACTTCGACGACGCGGTCCTCGCCCTCGGCTCGTCCGGGTTCAACCTGCGCTGGTACCACGTCTACTCGACGATCGCCTTCCTGGTCGCCAACCTCACGAACTTCCAGCTCAACCGCACGTGGACGTTCAAGAGCAACCTCGCCGCACCCTGGTGGCGCGAGTACTGGCCCTTCCTCGCGGTGGGCCTGGTGGGTCAGGTCATCGGACTGGCCCTGCTCACGCTGCTCATGCACCCCGACTCCGTCATCAGCCTGCCGCGCGACGTCTTCGACGACTCCTCCGGGCTCCGCAACCGGCTCTACTGGTCGCAGCTCATCGTGATCACGGTGGTGACCCCCTTGTCGTTCGTGCTCAACAAGCTGTGGACGTTCGCCGCCGTCCGCACCGCGCGGCTGGACCTGCTCGAGGAGCACCGGGACGACGACGTACGCGTCGAGTGAGCCCCGTCCAGCCCTGTCGCCCGACAGCTACTGCGTGGTAGAACATGCCGGGGTCTCTAGGGGAGGGCACGTCTCGATGACGACAGCGGGGTCGTACGACTTCAACGGCTACCAGGTGCTGGTGGTCGGCGGCACACGCGGCGAAGGACACCGCATCGCCTCGGCCTTCTCGGCCTCCGGCGCGTCGGTGACGGTCACGGGCACGATGATGCTGCGCTCGCTCTACGACAACGACCTCTCGGCCTTCGACTACGAGTCGGTCAACCTCGCGCGGCAGGACTCGATCGACCACCTCGCCGGCACGATCGGCCACATCGACGTGCTGGTGCTGGCGGCGTCCTGCAACCTGCCCTACGGCCTGCCGCCCGACGAGCAGGCCTTCATCACCGAGGCCGCTCGCTCCGGGCTGCTCGGTCCCACGTTCCTGACGACCCGGCTCCGGCTCAAGCTCAGCCAGAGCCCCGCCCTCGGCGGCGGCTGCGTCGTCAACACCGGCGCCGTGACCAGCTGGCTGCAGCTGGCCAGCACCCCCGAGGCGGCCCAGCGCGAGCTGGCCGAGTCGACCGCGCGCGCCGGCCGCAACTGGGCCGGTCTGGGCGTGCGGGTGAACTCCGTGCTCCAGGAGGGACGCACCGTGCTCCCCCGCCAGTACGCGCCCAGCGTCGCGCCGGTGGGCGGCAGCCGGGTCGCCGGCGGCACCATGGTCCGCAGCCAGCCCCGGGTCGGCGACGCCGTCACCGACGCCGCACTGTTCCTCGCGAGCAGCGCCGCCGCCCGCATCACCGGGCAGACCCTCCGCATCAGCTGACGGCGGACCGCTCGGGCACCCGCGCTCGGGGCAACATCTCCGAATCGCCTCGCGGAGCCGTGCGCCGCGGTTACATTTCACCCACACGGAAGCCACACGGGACCAACAGGACCCGTCGCCGTCTCGGGTCGGCCGCTCCCCCGTTCCCTCGGAAGGACGTCCCTTGACCGCAGAACTGGTCACCCCGCACCCGCTCGCGCGGGCCGGCTCCTGGACCGGACGTGCCTCCCGGCGGGGCCATGAGCCGCTCCTCGAGCAGTCGCCGGGGCCGGACACCCCCGTCGGAGCCCTGTGGGCCTCCCTCGTCGAGGTGCTGGGGGCCATCGACGGTCCGTCGTCCGCGCTGCTCGCGACGGCGAACGGCGACACCGTGGCGGTCCACGGCCTGGCGCAGACGGACGTCGCCCGCGTGGCGCGTCAGAGCAGGGCGGCCTTCGCGGCCCGCCCCCCGGGCGGTCCGGACCCGGACCGGGCCGTCGACACGGCGGAGCTCACGCTCGGACTGCGCCACACGGTGATCGCGTCGGTGCCCTCGCCCGCGAGCGAGCGCCACCTCCTCACCGTGACTGCCCAGGGCGTCAGCGTGCAGGTGCTGGAGGCATGGACCCGCCAGCTCGCCGACGACATCCACCAGGCGTTGTCGACGACGGCCTAGCCGGACGTCCGTCCGTCGGCCAGGAGCTCGTCGGCCGCGGCGTAGGGGTCCACCGCGCCCGCCACCACGCGCTGGGCGAGCGCGTCGAGGTCGGCGCCCGCGTCGGCACGCCCCCACCGCTCGCGCAGCGCCGCGAGGGCGATCGCCTCCACCTCGCGACGCGCCCGGACCGTACGACGCCGGGCGAGCTCGCCCGACTCCCGCAGCCACGCCGCGTGCCGGTCGACCTCGGCGAGCAGCTCGTCGATGCCCTGTCCCGTGCTGGCGACCGTCTGGAGCACCGGCGGACGCCAGGCTCCGTCGCGGCGCTCGGCCATCGTGAGCATGGTGCGGAGCTCGCGCCGCGTGCGGTCGGCGCCCTCCCGGTCGGCCTTGTTGACGGCATACACGTCGCCGATCTCCAGGATCCCCGCCTTCGCGGCCTGGATGCCGTCCCCCATGCCGGGTGCGAGCAGCACGAGGGTGGTGTCGGCGAGGCCCGCCACCTCGACCTCGCTCTGACCGACTCCGACGGTCTCCACGACCACCACGTCGCAGCCGGCGGCGTCGAGGACACGGACCGCCTGCGGCGTCGACCACGCCAGGCCGCCGAGGTGGCCGCGAGCACCCATCGAGCGGATGTAGACGTCGCGGTCGAGCGCATGGTCGCCCATCCGCACCCGGTCACCCAGGAGCGCACCGCCCGAGAAGGGCGAGGAGGGGTCGATGGCCAGCACGCCGACCCGCTTGCCGGCGCGCCGCATCCCGGCGACGAGGGCGTTGGTGGAGGTGGACTTGCCGACGCCCGGGGCGCCGGTGATGCCCAGGACGTGTGCCCGACCGGCATCGGGACCGAGGGCGGACATCACCTCGCGCAGGAGCGGCGAGGCGTCCTCCACCAGCGTGATGAGCCGCGCGACCGCGGCCGGGTCACCCTCGCGGGCACGCGCGACGAGGTCGGGGACCGCGAGGGCGCCCCGGCGGGTCACGCCTGCGGGACCCGGATGATCAGCGCGTCGCCCTGGCCACCGCCACCGCACAGGGCGGCGGCACCGACGCCGCCACCGCGGCGCTGGAGCTCGAGGGCGAGGTGCAGGACGATGCGGGCACCGGACATGCCGACCGGGTGCCCGAGCGCGATCGCGCCGCCGTTGACGTTGACCCGGTCCTGGTCGGCGCCGAGCTGGCGGGCCGACTCGATGCCGACCGCGGCGAAGGCCTCGTTGAGCTCGAAGAGGTCGATGTCGGAGATCGCGATGCCCTCCTTCTCCGCCGCCTTGGTGATCGCGTTGGCGGGCTGGAGCTGGAGCGAGGAGTCGGGGCCGGCGACCTGGCCGGAGGCGCCGATCTCGGCGAGCCAGGTCAGGCCGAGCTCCTCGGCCTTGGCCTTGCTCATCACGACCACGGCGCAGGCGCCGTCGGAGATCTGCGAGGCGGAGCCGGCGGTGATGCTGCCGTCCTTGGCCACCGGGCGCAGGCCGGAGAGGGAGTCGACCGTGGTGTCGCCGCGGATGCCCTCGTCCTCGGCCACGGTGATGTCGCCCTTGCGGGAGGGGATCGTCACCGGGACGACCTCGTCGTCGAAGACGCCGTTCTTCCAGGCCAAGGCCGCACGCTGGTGGGACTGGGCAGCGAAGGCGTCCTGCTCCTCACGGGTGAGGTTGGCGCCGGCGGCGTTGCAGCCGTCGGTCAGGTTGATCATTGCCTGGTGGGTGAACTGGTCGTAGAGGGCGTCGTAGGCCATCGAGTCGACGAGCGCGGTGTCGCCGTACTTGAAGCCCTCGCGGCTCTTGGGCAGCAGGTGCGGGGCCTGGGTCATCGACTCCATGCCGCCGGCGACGACGATCTCGTGCTCGCCGGCGCGGATCAGCTGGTCGGCCATCGCGATCGCGTTGATGCCCGAGAGGCACACCTTGTTGATGGTGATCGAGGGGACGTTCATCGGGATGCCGCCCTTGACCGCTGCTTGTCGGGCGGTGATCTGGCCGGTGCCGGCCTGGATGACCTGGCCCATGATCACGTAGTCGACCTGGTCGCCGCTGACGCCGGCCTTCTCCAGGGCGCCCTTGATCGCGACGCCGCCGAGGTCGGCAGCCGACTGGTCCTTGAGCCCGCCGAGCAGGCGGCCGATCGGGGTGCGAGCCCCGGCAACGATGACGGATCCAGACATGACGGGTGCCTCCAGCGATCGGGTCGAGGTTCGGGGGTCGTTCTCCTTCGGACACTACCCACCGCGGCACGCCCGCCGGGAGGGTGTCCCCGCCGCCCGGAGTGAGGCGCTCGTCACAGCACGCACCGGGCCCGACGCCCCGTCACCAATTTGTGGGAGGCCGTAGGTTCCCTCACCCCTGGGGGTGTGCGGACGTGTTGGGCTTGCTCCGCCAGCGGTACTCGGGACTCGCACCCACCCCATCACGAGGAGTGCCCGATGAACCGGTTCCACCGAAGCCTCACCTCCGTCGTCGCCCTGGCCACGACCGCCACCATCGCCGTGGCGCTCGCCGCCCCGCCGGCGAGCGCCCGGACCGGAGGCGTCGGGGGGCTCTGGCTCCTCGATGAGGGGTCCGGCCAGGTCGCCAACGACCTCTCCTTCAACGGCAACCGCGGCATGCTGGGGACGACCGCGGGCGTCGATGCCAACGACCCCACGTGGGTCTCCCTGCCGAAGCTGCTCCTCCTCAAGCGCGCCGCCCTGCGGTTCTCGGGCGCGCAGAGCGTGCGAATGCCGGACGCCCCGTCGCTGGAGCCGGACGGCGTGACCGTCCTGGCTCGCGTGCGCAGCACCGGCGCCGGCGCCTTCCGCTACGTGATGTCCAAGGGTGCCTTCCAGTGCGAGAACGCGTCGTACGGCCTCTTCACCGACGCCGACGGCGGTCTGGTGTTCTACGTCTCCGACGGCACGGACGTCTACCGCTCCGCCGATGCAGGTGCCGGCTTGTGGGACGGCGAGTGGCACACGGTGATGGGTGCCTTCGACGGCACGACGATCCGCCTCTACGTCGACGGCCGCCAGATCGGCACTCCCGTCCCCGCGGCGGTGAGCGTCTACTACGGGATGCCGACCGGCGACGACTTCTACGTCGGCGACTACGGCGGCCCGTGCGCCAGCCCGCTCGGCTTCGTCGGGGACATCGACGCGGCGGCCGTGCTCGGCCGCTACGACAGGACCGCCACGCTCGGATAGGCCATGGAGTGCTGCTCGGCCCCGGGAGTGGCGACGGTCACACCCCCTCGCCCCCGGGCCCGGCGTCGTACAGCATGACCCCATGACCCCCGAGCTGAGCGACGTCCGGCACCTCTTCACCGCCATCGACCACGTCGGCATCGCCGTGCCCGACCTCGACGAGGCCATGGCCTTCTACCGGGAGGCCTACGGCATGGAGGTCCTCCACGAGGAGGTCAACGAGGAGCAGGGCGTCCGCGAGGCGATGGTGGGGGTGGGCGACTCCGGCTCGTGCATCCAGCTGCTGGCGCCGCTCTCCCCCGATTCGACGATCGCCAAGTTCCTCGAGCGCAACGGCCAGGGGATCCAGCAGCTCGCCTTCCGGGTCGATGACGTGGAGCACGTGGCCGACGTGCTGCGCGGACGCGGCCTGCGCCTGCTGTACGACGCCCCCCGGCGCGGCACCTCCGACAGCCGCGTCAACTTCATCCACCCCAAGGACGCCGGCGGCGTGCTGGTCGAGCTCGTCGAGCCCGCCGCCCGCCCGCACTGACGCCTGCGCCCGAGCGACGTACGTCACACCTCCGACCGCTCGAGGTTACTCGCCGGTATCTTGACCGCCATTCGTGCCCCCCGATGCCTCACCCGATGCCTCACCAGGAGACACCCGTGCAGAACATCCTCGACGCCATCCAGTCCGGCAACGCCACAGCGGAGGACTTCGCGAGCCTCGAGCTCCCGGAGTCCTACCGCGCCGCCTTCGTCAAGAAGGAGGAGGTGGACATGTTCGAGGGCCTCACCGCCAAGGAGAAGGACCCCCGCAAGTCCCTCCACGTCGAGGACGTGCCGCTGCCCGAGCTCGGGCCCGGTGAGGCGTTCGTGGCGGTGATGGCGAGCGCCATCAACTACAACACCGTGTGGACCTCGATCTTCGAGCCGGTCTCGACCTTCGGCTTCCTCGAGCGCTACGGCCGCAACAGCGAGCTGACCAAGCGCCACGACCTGCCGTACCACGTGGTCGGATCCGACCTGGCCGGCGTCGTGCTCAAGACCGGGCCGGGCGTCACGAAGTGGAAGCCCGGCGACCGCGTCGTGGCGCACTGCCTGTCCGTCGAGCTCGAGGGCCCTGACGGCCACAACGACACGATGCTCGACACCGAGCAGCGGATCTGGGGCTTCGAGACCAACTTCGGCGGCCTCGCGGACGTGGCGATGGTCAAGGCCAACCAGCTCATGCCCAAGCCCGAGCACCTGACCTGGGAGGAGGCCGCCTCCCCCGGCCTCGTCAACTGCACGGCCTACCGCCAGCTCGTGAGCAAGAACGGCGGCGACATGAAGCAGGGCGACAACGTCCTCGTCTGGGGCGCCTCCGGCGGCCTCGGCGGCTTCGCCACGCAGTACGCCCTCAACGGCGGCGCGACGCCCGTGTGCGTGGTCTCCAACGAGGAGAAGGCGAAGATCGCCCGCAGCATGGGAGCGGAGCTGATCATCAACCGCTCCGAGGAGGGCTACAAGTTCTGGAACGACGAGGGCACCCAGCAGGACCCGCGGGAGTGGAAGCGCTTCGGTGCCCGGATCCGCGAGCTCACCGGCGGCGAGGACATCGACATCGTCTTCGAGCACCCCGGCCGCGAGACCTTCGGCGCCTCCGTCTTCGTCACCCGCAAGGGCGGCACCATCACGACGTGCGCCTCGACGTCGGGCTACATGCACGAGTACGACAACCGCTACCTGTGGATGAACCTCAAGCGCATCATCTCCAGCCACTTCGCGAACTACCGCGAGTCGTGGGAGGCCAACCGCCTCATCGCCAAGGGCAAGATCCACCCGACCCTCTCGAGGACCTACACCCTCGACGAGGTCGGCCAGGCCTCTCTCGACGTCCACCAGAACGCCCACCAGGGCAAGGTCGGCGTCCTCTGCCTCGCCCCTGAGGAGGGGCTGGGCGTGCTCGACCAGGAGATGCGGGCCGAGCACGAGACCGCGATCAACAGGTTCCGCGGCGTCTGATCCCCGCCTGAGGTCTCGGAACTGAGATCGGGCCTGAGACCTTTCACACCCCGGTTCGCGCGACTCGCACGAAGTCGCCCGCGAGCCGGGGTGTGTCTTTTGGAGGGCATCGGAGAGACTGGCTCCGACGCAGTCCGTACGACGTGAGAGAGGGTGCCTCACCATGGCTTCCGACCAGGGCCTGTCCATCTTCGACGAGCCGGAGTCCGCCGACGACAAGGCCGCTCCGGGCGGCTCGACCGCGCGTGAGACCGCCGGCGAGGAGACCCAGGTGCTGCCGGTCACCCCGAAGGACGAACCGCCGGCAGCGGCCAAGAACTCTGCCGCGAAGAAGGCTTCCGAGCCGAGCGCGGCGGCCGAGCCGACCCCTCCGCCGACTCCTCAGCCGGCTGCCCAGCCGTCTGCCCGGACGACGCCCCCGCCCGCCGCTTCAGCGGCCGAGGCGACCCGGCGCTCACCGGTGGTCCCCCCGGCCGCACCGCGCCCCGCGGTGCCCGCCCAGGCGAGCACTCCCCTCCCCGTGGTGCGCCGCGGCGGCTACGACAAGGCAGCGGTCGACCAGCGCGTCCACCAGCTCCACAGCGAGAAGTCCGGGCTGGCGACCAGCCTCGCCAGCAGCGAGGAACGAGTCATCGAGCTCGAGTCCGAGCTCGAGCGGCTGCGCCAGGAGGTCTCTGAGAACACCAACCCGACCTACGCCGGCCTCGGCGGTCGCGCCACCTCCATGCTCAAGATGGCCGAGGACGAGGCGGCCGACGTGCGCACCGCCGCCCGCCGCGAGGCCGACGAGATCCGCACCCTGGCCGAGCGCGACGCCCACAGCATCCGTGCCGACGCCGCTCGCGAGGCCGACGACATGCGCATGGTCCAGCTCAAGGAGCTCGACGAGATGCGCTCGCGGCTGACCGCCGACGCCGAGACCGAGCGCAGCCTCGCCAAGGCCGAGGCCGAGGACCTGCTCGCCTCCGCGCGCCGCGAGTCCGACCAGGTCCGGCTCGCCGCGCAGCAGGAGACCAACGAGATGCGTGTGACCGCCACCCGTGAGGCGGAGCAGGCGCGCGCCGCAGCGGACCGCGAGGTCCAGGAGGCCCGCCGCACGCTGGCCGTCGAGAAGGAGCGGCTCGCCCGCGAGGCGACCGAGCACCACAGCAACGCCACCTCCGAGACCCAGCGGCTGGTGGCCGAGGCCGAGGCACGGGCCAACGCTGCCGAGCAGCGCGCGCGTGAGGCCACGTCCCAGGCCAACACCCACCGCCAGCAGGCCCAGTCCGAGTCCGAGGGTCTGCTCACGCGGGCCCGGCGCGAGGCCGAGCAGATCGTCGCCTCGGCCCGCACGCAGGCCGACTCGATCGGGGCGACCCGGGTCGCCGAGGCGGAGCGCGAGCTGGCCAACATCCAGGCCGAGGTCGACCGCGCCGCGAAGCGCCGTGACGCCATCACCGCCCAGCTGGGTGCCCTGCGCGACGTCGTCGCGGGCTTCGGCGAGGACGAGTCCTGAGCTGGCGCGTCCGGCTCCGGGAGCTCGTCACCTCCGGCCCCGGCAGCACCGAGGAGCGACCCTCCGAGTCGAGCGCCGCCGTCGCGCTGCGCGACGCCGCTGGCGACCCGGCCGAGCTCCCCGAAGTGCTCGGGGAGGTCGCCGACCAGGTGTCCGACGACGCCGACCGGGCCGAGGCCGCCGCCGAGTCGGCCCAGGAGTCGGCCCAGGCGTCGGCCCTCGGGGCCGCCGCCATCGCCGAGCACATCGACGACGCGACCGACCTCGTGGTCGACGAGGACGCCCCGGCTCCCTACGTCCCGGCCGAGCCCTCACCCACGCCGCTGCTGCTGCGCCACTCCCCGTTCAAGATCGGCTTCTTCGGCGCGCTCGGGGCCGTGGCCGCGATCTTCCTGACCGAGCAGCTGCTCAGCATCTCCTCGGTGCTGATCCTGCTCGTCATGTCGATGTTCCTCGCGATCGGGCTCAACCCGGTCGTGGAGTTCTTCATGCGCCGCGGGATCCGGCGCGGCCTGTCGGTGCTGCTCGTGCTCGTCGCGGTCATCGCCGTGCTGGCGCTGTTCGTCGTCGCCGTGGCCCCCGTGATCAGCGACCAGATCGCACTGATCACCCGCAACGCCCCTGACTGGCTCGACGAGCTGCAGGCCAACCGCCAGGTGCAGAAGCTCGACGACCAGTTCGACGTCATCGCCAAGGCCCAGGAGTACATCCAGAACGGTGACTTCGGGCAGAAGGTCTTCGGCGGAGCACTGGGCGTCGGCCTGCGGGTGCTCTCCGCGGTGACCAACAGCCTCATCGTCATCGTGCTGATGATCTACTTCCTCGCCTCGCTGCCGAGCATCAAGCACGCCGCCTACTCGCTGGCCCCCGCCTCGCGCCGTCCCCGTGTCAGCGAGCTCGGCGACCGGATCATCCGGTCGACGGGCGCCTACGTCGCCGGCGCGTTCGTCGTCGCCATCTGCGCCGGCATCAGCACGCTGATCTTCTCGTTCGTCGTCGGCCTCAGCGAGTACGCCTTCGCGCTGGCGTTCGTCGTCGGGCTCTTCTCGCTGATCCCGGTCGTCGGCGCCTTCGTGTCAGGGGCGCTCATGACGCTCCTCGCGCTGACCCTCTCCCCGACCGYCGCGCTGGTGACGCTCATCTACTACATCGCCTACCAGCAGTTCGAGTCCTACGTGATCTACYCGCGCATCATGAGGAAGTCGGTCGACCTGCCGGGCTCCGTGACGGTCGTCGCCGCCCTCGTCGGCGGCTCGCTCATGGGCATCATCGGGGCCCTGCTCGCGGTCCCGGTCGCCGCGGCACTGCTCCTGCTGCACCGCGAGGTGTTCCTCAGGCGGCAGGACGCCCACTGAGGTCGGGCTCCGGGTCGCGCTCGGGGTCGTGCCCCGACTCCGGCAGGGGCTCGACCAGGAGCGGGGCCCGTGACTCGCCCAGCTTGACCACGACGACACCGGCCAGCACCAGCAGGCCGCCGGCCAGCTGGACGGGGCGGGGCAGCTCGCCGAGCAGCAGCCACGCCCAGATGACGGCGGCGAGGACCTCGCCGAGAGCCACGAAGGACGCCAACCGGCTGCCGAGCCGACGTCCGGCCGCGATCCCGGTCACGTAGGAGAAGGCCGCGGTCACCAGACCGAGCGCGACCACCGGGATCCACCACGCGACGGCCCGCCCGTCGTAGACCGCGTCGGCGGTCGAGGCGTGGAACGGCAGCACGCCGCTGAGGCCCGCGACGAGCAGCACGGCACCGCCGACCACGAGGCCGCCGGCCGCGAGCGTGATGCCCGGGAGCCCGTTGTCCTCGTCGGCGGAGATGATGAAGTAGGTCGCGGCACCCACCATGGCGCCGAGGGCCCACAGCACGCCGACGACGCTGAGCTCCGCGCCCGAGACGACGTCGAGCACGAGCACCAGACCGCCTGCGGCGATGGCGGCGCCCAGCAGCGTGGTGCCCGAGGGACGGTGCCCGTGGCGGAGCCACAGCCACACGACGACGGCGACCGGGGCGGTGTACTCCAGCAGCAGCGCGACGCTGACCTGCATGTAGGTGACGGCGTAGAAGTAGCAGAGCTGGGCGCCGGCGACGGCTGCGATGCCGTAGACCGTGATCAGCCCGGCATTGGTGCGCAGCAGGTGCCAGCGCCCGCGCACCGCGAGGATCCCCGGGACGACCAGCACGGCGGCCGCGATCGCGATGCGCAGCGCCACCGTCGCCCCGGCGCTCCAGCCGGTGTCGAGCAGGCCGCGGGCCAGCACGCCGGACAGCCCGAAGGACGCGGCCGACGCGACCGCCAGGGCCAGGCCGGTCGTGGTCCGCGACCGGGTGGTGTCATGAGTCAAAGCCGTCACGGTCATGACGTTAGGCGCGCCTCCTGTAATGTGTCAACATGCTTTTCACGGATGACACGGACGCGTCGCTGCAGGCAGCCGTCGCGCTGGTCAACTCCACCGACGAGCCGGGGGCGCCCCTCGGATCGGTCGACGACCTCTCGGCGTTCCTCGCCTCGTGGCCCTACACGGGTCGGCACGACGCGACCGCCGGCGAGCTGGAGTCCGTACGCCGGTTGCGTCCCGCCCTGAGGTCCCTGCTGCTGGCCGATCGCGACGAGGCAGCGGGCATCGTCAACGACATGCTCGCGCGCGCCAAGGCACTCCCCCAGCTCCAGCGCCACGACCACTGGGACTGGCACCTCCACGCCGTCGATCCCGACCGGCCGCTCGACGAGCGGGTCGTGGTGGAGACGGCGATGGCGATGGTCGACGTCATCCGCGCCGACGAGATGTCGCGCCTCGACACGTGCGCGGCCGACGACTGCGACGACGTCGTGCTCGACCTGTCGCGCAACCGCTCCCGGCGCTACTGCTCCACCACGTGCGGCAACCGGGAGGCCGTTGCGGCCTACCGGGCACGCCAGCGGACCTGAGGACCCGCCCTCAGGGCAGGAAGCGCCTGAGCACCTCGAGGAACACGTCCGGCTGCTCGGAGTGGACCCAGTGGCCCGCCTCTTTTACGAGCACTCGGCGGTTGCGCGGGAACCGGCGGTCCATCTCACCGGCGTGGTCGTCGGAGATGTAGTCGGAGCGGGCGCCTCCGACCCACAGCACCGGGCCGTCGTACGAGGCGTCACCGAGCCGCTCGCCGGGCCAGCCGACCAGCTCAGCCATGTGCTCGCCGAGCAGGTCGAGGTTCATCTGCCAGTGCCAGCCGTCGTCGGTGCGCCTGAGGTTCTGCAGCAGGAAGCTGCGCACCACGCGGTTGGGCACCGCGTCCTCCAGGGCCGCCTCCGCCTGGCCGCGGCTCTCCAGGGCCTCGAGGTCCAGGGCCCGCATCGTCTCGATGTAGCCGACGAACTCCCGCCCGCTGTCGTACGCCACGGGGGCGATGTCGACCACGGCCAGCCGCTCGACCAGCTCCGGGTGCCGCAGGGCGAGGCACATCGCGATCTTGCCGCCCATGGAGTGCCCGACGAGGGCGACCGGCTCGTCGCCGATCTCGGCGGCGACCAGGTCGGCCAGCTCGAGGAAGTCGAAGGTCTCGGTCCAGGGCGAGCGGCCGTGGTTGGGCATGTCGAGCAGCAGCACCCGGTGGTCGGTGCTGAGGGCCTTGGCGGCCTGCGTCCAGTTCTTGCCCTGGCCGAAGAGTCCGTGGCAGAAGACGACGCGGGGACCGGAGTCGCCGAGCTCGGTGCGGTGCAGGCTCACCCGGCCATCCTCCCGCAGCCGGGTCAGGTGGCGGCCACCGACCCGGTCAGAAGTCGAAGCCGTCGAACCCGTCGAACATGCCGCCGATGCCGTCGCCGATGCCGCCGAACATGTCGCCGATGCCCTCGCCGATCGCACCGATGCCCTCACCGAGACCGTCGAAGCCGCCACCGAAGAGCATGCCCATGAACATCCAGTCCATCGGCGAGAAGGCACCGAAGTAGCCCTGCGCGTAGGGCTGGTAGGCCCGGCCGCCCTGCCAGTAGGGCACGCGGCGCGAGCCGACCATGACCTTGCGGATGTCGGGCTCGGCGCCGGCACGCACGCGCTCGACGTCGAGCGCGCACGCCGGGACCTCGCGTTGCGCGCCGCCCGGCGGGGTCCACGGGACGTCGGCGACGGACATGCCGTGGCGCGGGTCGAAGAAGCACGGGGGGCGGCGCTGCGGCAGCGGCTCCCCCGCCACCCGGGCGCGCACGCACGCCATCGCGTAGCGGCCGTCCTCGAGGATCTCGGTGACGTGCTTGACCTCCGCGGGCTTGGTGAGCGCCGCAGCGGCCACCTTGGCCGACTCGTAGGAGTCGAGGGCGCGCTGGTAGTCGGCGTTCGCGCCTGCGTCGAGCGGGTGGCCGGCCAGCTCGATGTCGAGGTCCTGCAGCTCCACACCGAGGGCGGTCACGTCCTCCTCGGCGAGCTTCTTCACCGGGGCGACCTCGGACTCGGCGCGCACCAGCTCACGCCTCTTGCCCGTCTTGCCGGCCGTGACGGCGACCGCCACGAGCCCGCCGATGACGACCAGCAGGAGCACGAGTTCCATGGGCCCAGAGTACGCATCGGCGGAAAGGTCCGGCCGGCTCGGGACCTGCAAGAGCAGGCCGCCCATCGACCCCCGACGATGTGCGACCTGCTCCGACAAGCGGCCGGTGGGCAGCGGGGCCATCCCCTCGCGCGGCCTCGATGCCYTCGGCGTACGAGAAGACTCCCGCGAACCCTCCTGTCCCGGCATCCGTAGTCCTACGTAACTCAGGTGCGTAGGAGCGATAGGTTCGTGTCGTGCTGTCCCCCTGTCTCGGTCGTGAGGACGTGCAGCGAGCGCTGCACGAGGCGCTGGAGGAGTCGAGGTGGGTCACCGTCGTGGGCCCGCCCGGCAGCGGCAAGACGCTGCTCGTGCGCCACGTCGCCGCAGCCGCCACCACGGCCGCCTCGTGGGTCGACGCCCGCAGCCTGCGCACGATCGACGACGTGCTCGTCGCGGCCCTGGAGAGCCTCGAGTCGGAGACGGCGCCGGGCGACTCGCTGACGGGTGCCCTCGGCCGCGCGGTCGACGGGCGTGAGTGCCTGCTCGTCCTCGACGGCCTCGACCTCGACACGACGGAGGCCGGTCCGGTCCTCCAGTCGGTGCTCGAGGCGACCACCGACGCCCGCGTGGTGGTGACGGCGCTGACGACCGCCGGCCAGCCGGCCGAGTCCGTCGTCCGCGTCGGACCGCTGCCGGTGCCGGCCCAGCGCGCCCCTCTGGAGGGTCCCGCCGTCGAGCTGTTCCTCCGCCGCATCCGCGCGGCCGGTGGACAGCAGGTCGACCTGGCCGAGCAGGCGCACGAGGTACGCCGCCTGCTGCGCGCCACCGGTGGACTGCCGCTGCTGATCGAGCAGGTCGCCGTGCAGTCGGCGCTCGTCGGGCTCAGCAACGCGATGTCCGCGGTGAGCCTCGACCAGGCGGTGGACTCGGCCCACGACCTCCTCGACGAGGCCAGCGCCGCTGCCCTGCGCCGCATCGGGCTGCTCGACTTCCACGTCGGCCTCGGGGTGCTGGCGCACGTGCTGGACGCGTCCGTCCCGGAGACCGCCGAGCTCGCCGGCAACCTGGTGCGCCGCAGCCTGCTCGAGGTCGACGCCCAGGGCCACTTCGACATGTTGTCGCCGATCCGCGGCCGGGCGCGCGCCCTGGCCCGCCCCGACGACGTGGCCGCGGTCCGTGCCGGGCTGCTCGCCTGGGCCGAGACGCACGCGCCGGCCCACGACAACTACGGCGCGGCCGACGCCGAGTGGCTCGGCGACCTGCCCGCCATGCGCCACGCGGTCCTGACGGCCTGCGCGGAGCCGGAGACGCGCGCGGACGGCTACTCGGTGGCCAACCGCATCTTCTCCTCCCTCTACACCTCCATGCGCGCGAGAGAGGCTGTCGAGATCCTCGAGGGCGCCCTCGCCAGTGGGGACGGACCGCCCGCCATGGGCGCCCAGATCGCCCGACGGGCCGGCATCGCCGCCTCCGAGATGCGCGGGACCTACGAGGGGCTCTGGCTCCTCGCGCGCTCCGACGAGCACGCATCCTCCGCGCCCATCCCCGAGGAGCAGCTCTCCAAGACCGCGTCCATCCGGGCCGAGATGCACCTCGACGCCGGCGACCTGGCCAGCGCCGAGTCGGAGGCCCGGCGTGCGATCGAGCTCGACCCGGACGGCTCGATCACCCGCCAGGCCACCCGCACGCTGGCCGACCTCTACGCCTCGCAGGGTCGTTTCGCCGAGGCCACGGAGGCCGCCGTCGCCGCGATGCCCGCCCGCATCACCGGGGACGAGCGCTGGATCGACCTGTCGCTGCGCACCGTGCTGGCCCGGATCGCCCTCGAGCAGGGCCGCATCGCCGAGGCCGTCGCCGGTACCCGGGCCGTCGTCGTCGAGGCCCGTGAGCTCGCGGAGGACCGGGTCGGGCTGCTCGCCGAGACGCTCCTGCGCAACCTCGACCCGACCTGGGTGCCCACCGACGTCGTACGGGAGACGCTGCCGTGGGCCGTCCGCCTCCCCGTGCTCGCGCAGGACGGGCGCGACCTGCTGGCCAGGGGCGACGCGAAGCGCGCAGCAGGACTGGCCGCCGACGTGGTGGCCCTGGCTGACTCCGCGCGCCTGGGCCGCGACGGGGTCGATGCGCGCCTGCTCCTCGGCCGCGCGCTGGTGGACCTCGGCGACCTCGACCAGGCCACGACGA
This sequence comes from Nocardioides sp. P4_G10, assembly GCF_056401175.1. Taxonomy (NCBI): domain Bacteria; kingdom Bacillati; phylum Actinomycetota; class Actinomycetes; order Propionibacteriales; family Nocardioidaceae; genus Nocardioides; species Nocardioides sp. P4_G10. The sequence goes on from NZ_JBFUJV010000003.1 coordinate 184,887, forward strand.
CCTACCTCACCGCACTCGACCACTGCCGCACCATGCGCCTGCCGCTGCGCGCCGCCGACGTGCTCGACGGGCTCGCCGGGGTCGCGCGGGTCCGCGACCTCTCCGAGGCGCGGTCGCTGGCCGCGGCTGCCTTCGCGCTCCGCACGCCGCGCAAGGCGGCGCGCTGGGGCTACTCGGCCGACTACGACGTGGTGCCGGCCGCGCGGGCACCCGAGGAGTGGCTCGACGGTGACGACCTGTCCGCCGAGTCGGTCGCGCTCGTCACGGCCATCTTCAACCGGACCGCATCCGCACGACCGTCGGTGCTCGACGCGCTCACGGCCGCCGAGCGCCAGGTCGCCGAGCGGGTGGCGCACGGGCTGACCAGCCGCCAGATCGCCGAGGAGCTCTACGTCTCCCCGCGCACCGTCGACGCGCACCTCACCCACATCTACCGCAAGCTCGACATCAACACGCGCGCCCGCCTCGCGGCGCTCGTCGTCGACAACCGCTGACCGCTCACCGTCCGGAGGCGCTGCCGGACGGGGCGTGTCCGGCTCGCAGCGATGGCCGATGTCGGTGGCGCGCGGCAGGATGACCGGCATGAGCCGGACCATCCAGGTGACCTTCGACGCCCACGACCCCGAGTCACTCTCCCGCTTCTGGGCCGACGCGATGGGCTACGTCAACCCACCGCCACCGGGGCGAGAGCTCGCGCCGGGCCAGGACCCCTTCGACGCGTGGCACGACTTCCTCCGCGAGGTCGGCGTGCCGGAGTCGCAGTGGAACTCTGCGTCCGCGGCTCAGGACCCCGACGGCGACGGGCCCCGGCTGTTCTTCCAGCAGGTGCCCGAGGGCAAGACGGCGAAGAACCGCGTCCACCTCGACCTCAGGGCGGCGCCCGGGCTCGACGGTGACGAGCGGATGGCGGCGCTGGAGGCCGAGAGCGACCGCCTCGTCGCCCTCGGAGCGACCCGGGTCGAGCGGCACGAGCCCGCCCCGCCGATGACCGCGGGCCACATCGTCATGACCGACCCGGAGGGCAACGAGTTCTGCTTGGACTAGCGCGCGCTGTAGTCGCGGAAGCCGCGACCGGTCTTGCGGCCGAGATAGCCGGCCGTGACGAGGTGCTCGAGCAGCGGGGCGGGCGCGAAGCCCGGCTCGCGGAACTCGAGGTAGAGCTCGCGCTGGATCGCCAGCGAGACGTCGTTGCCCACCACGTCGAGCAGCTCGAAGGGCCCCATCGGGAGCGCACAACCCTGCTTCATGGCCGTGTCGATGTCGTCGGCGGTCGCGTAGTGCGCCTCGAGCATCCTCACCGCGTCGTTGAGGTAGGGGAAGAGCAGCGCGTTGACGATGAAGCCCGAACGGTCGCCGCACCGCACCGCCACCTTGCCGACCTCCTCGCACAGCGCGAGGACGGTCTCGGTGACCGCCTCGTCGGTGGCGACGGTGGACACGACCTCGACGAGCTTCATGACCGCGGCGGGGTTGAAGAAGTGCATGCCGATGACGTCCTGCGGACGCTTGGTCACCCTCGCCATCGAGATGATCGGCAGCGAGGACGTGGTCGTCGCCAGGATGGCGCCGGGCTTGCAGATCTCGTCGAGGTTCTCGAAGAGCGTCGTCTTGACGGCGAGGTCCTCGGCGATCGCCTCGACGACGAGGTCGACGTCCTTGAGGTCGTCGAGCGACGTGGTGCCGCGCACCCGGCCGAGCACCTCGGTCTTCTGCTCCTCGGTGGCGCGGCCGCGCTGGATCTGCTTGTCGAAGTTCTTCGTGATGGCGGCGACGACGCCGGCGACCTTGTCCTGGCCGCGACCGGTGAAGAGCACGTCGTAACCGGCCTTGGCGAAGACCTCGACGATGCCGCAGGCCATCGTGCCGGTGCCGACGACACCGACGAGCCGGACGTCGTGGCGCAGCTGCGGCTTGTCGTCGGCGCTGGGGGTGTGCGCGTCGTCGACCACCACCGGGCTGTCCGGCGCCTCGTAGGTGTAGAAGCCGCGTCCCGACTTGCGGCCGAGCAGGCCCGCGGTGACGTACTGCTTGAGGATCGGCGCCGGCGCGTGCAGCCGGTCGCGGCCCTGCTTGTACATCGTGTCGAGGATCTCGTAGGCCGTGTCGAGGCCGATCAGGTCGAGCAGCGCCAGCGGTCCCATCGGGTAGCCGCAGCCGAAGCGCATGGCGGCGTCGATGTCCTCGCGCGAGGCGTACTTGCCCTCGTACATCGCGACGGCGTGGTTGAGGTAGCCGAAGAGGAGCGTGTTGGCGATGAAGCCGGCCTTGTCGCCGCAGACGACCGGGTTCTTGCCCAGGTCGCGCAGCAGCGTCACCACGTCGGCGAGGACGTCGGGCTCGGTCACGACCGTGCGGATGACCTCGACGAGGTTCTGCACGGGCGCCGGGTTGAAGAAGTGGACGCCCACCACCCGGCCGGGGCTCGAGTTGGCGGTGGAGATCTCGGTGACGCTGAGCGAGGACGTGTTGGTCGCCAGGACGGCGTCCGGGCGGACGATGCCGTCCAGCATCCGGAAGATCGACTTCTTGACCTCGAGCGACTCGACGACGGCCTCGACCACGAGGTCGGCGTCGGCGAGGTCCTGCATCTCGGTCGTCAGCGTGATGCGGCCGAGCAGCTCGTCGGCCGCCTCCTGCGTCATCTTCTCGCGCTTGACCGCCCGTCCCGTGGAGTGCTCGAGGTGCTCGCGCCCGCGCTGGACGGCCGCGTCGCTGACCTCGACCCCGATGACCGAGTAGCCGTTGCGCGCGAACACCTCGGCGATGCCGGCGCCCATGGTGCCGAGGCCGATGACGCCGACGGAGGTGAACGTAGCGGTAGCCGTGTCAGTCATGGACGCATGCTCCCACGCCGTTCAGCCGAGCCGAGTGTGGCAACCGTCACTCCCCCGGTCGGTCCAKACGTACGACGCGCACCTCGTCGCCCGGTCGGACCGGGCCCGGGCGCACCACCTTGGCGCACAGCCCGCGCAGCCGGCGCGGCTTGCCCTCGGGCCCGTTGACGAAGGCCAGCGCGTCCTTGCCGAAGCGGGCGATGAACTTGCCGCACCCGGTGTGCGGCTGGTCGGTGACGACGATGACCGCGCCGTCGGGCCCGCCGATGTGGAGCTCGCTCCAGGCGGGGAGGTTGTCGTGGGACAGGTCGAGGTCGACGAACATCTGGTCGCCGGCGAGCTGCTCGCGCTCGGGGTCCTGGGCGAGGAGCTCGACGAGGCGGTGGTTCATCAGGTTGAGCTGCATGTCGGGGTGGGGCGAGCCGTCCGGCATGCGACGACTCCCCCGCTCGATCCACGTGTCGCCGACGAGGCCCTCGGTGACGTCGAGGTGGCCGACGTCCAGCACCTCGCGCTGCCCGGGACCCGGCCGGCGTACGACGGAGCGGAGCGTCCCGACGTCGCGCGGGCTCGCGTCGATCATCGGCAGGAAGTCGGCGATCTCCTCGGTGGTCCGGTGGGCACGGAGGACCCGCCGCATCCAGATCCTCCGGCCATGGCGCTCCAGCCCGAGCCGCTCCTCGTTGCTCGAGATCGCGAGCTGGGTCGCCGTCCGCGGCTCGTCGTCGCCGACCTCGACGAAGCCGTGACGGGCGTAGAACGGTGCGTTCCACGCGATGTCGGCGTACGTCGTCAACGTCAGCGACCCGTGCCCCTTGACCGTCGCGCGCTCTGCCGCCGCCTCCAGCAGCGCGGCGCCCACCCCGCGGCGGGCGTGCTCGGGGTGCACCGAGATCTGGTCGAGGTGCGCGTGCGACTCCAGGTCGCGCACGTGGGCGAACCCGATGGCCGGGTCCCCCGCCACCAGGATGAAGCCCGGCTCGGCCGCCCGGTCGTGCCCGCTGACGGCCGGAGAGGCCAGCGCGTCGCCGGCGAGGTCCCCGAGCACCTCCTCGAACATCGCGAGCCCGGAGTCCTCCAGAGCCGCGAGCTGCGCGAGGTCGCGTTGCCGCGCGGGGCGCACTGCGTGGTCGGTCACGGGGTCACTGTAGATTCGCCCGTCGTGAGGATCGTCGTCGCACGCTGCCAGGTGGACTACGCCGGACGTCTCTCGGCCCACCTCCCGCTCGCCACCCGCGTCCTGATGCTCAAGTCGGACGGGTCGGTGCTGATCCACTCCGACGGCGGCTCCTACAAGCCGCTCAACTGGATGTCGCCCCCGTGCACCGTCCGCGAGGGCGTCTCCGAGGACGGCCAGGCCGAGTGGCTGGTGACCGCGACCAAGTCCGACGACACCCTGCGGATCCTGATCGACGAGGTGCTGCACGACTCCTCGCACGACCTCGGCGTCGACCCGGGCCTGCAGAAGGACGGCGTCGAGAAGCACCTCCAGGAGCTGCTCGCCGAGCACCCCGCCACCCTCGCCGACGGCCTCACCCTGGTCCGCCGCGAGTTCATGACGGCCATCGGCCCGGTCGACCTCATGTGCCGCGACGCCGACGGCCTGTCCGTCGCGGTCGAGATCAAGCGGCGTGGCGAGATCGACGGCGTCGAGCAGCTCACCCGCTACCTCGAGCTCCTCAACCGCGACCCGATGCTCACCAGCAAGGGACCCGTGCGCGGCATCTACGCCGCCCAGGAGATCAAGCCCCAGGCCCGCGTGCTCGCCACCGACCGCGGCATCGCCTGCGCCCTCGTCGACTACGACGCGCTCCGCGGCATGGACGACGCCGAGCACCGGCTGTTCTAGCCCGCGCGCCGGGCCGGTCACGTCGCTACCCTCGCACGGTGACACCGAGTCCGCCTGAGCGCATCTTCCACATCGCCACCGCCGCGGACTGGCGGCGGACGCTGGAGAGCGGGACCTACACCACCTCGACCATCGGGCGCAGCCTCGAGGAGGAGGGGTTCATCCACGCCAGTCGGCGTGACCAGGTGCAGGGCGTGTTCGACCGCTACTACCGCGGCGCCGGCGAGCACCTCGTGCTGCTCACCATCGACCCGTCGCGGCTGACGGACGCGGAGGTGCGGGTCGAGCCGGTCGGCGACGACACCTATCCCCACGTGTACGGGCCGATCGACCGCGGAGCGGTCGTCGAGGTGACGCCGCTCGACCGTCGTGGCCGCAGCGAGACGCTCATGTCGCTGTGGACGAAGGGGATGGCCGTACGCATGGGGCTGGCGCTGGTCGCGATGATCGCCCTGGCCGTCCTGCTGTGGGCCGTCGGCGTGACGCGCTGAGCGCCACCACGGCCTTCGGTCAGGTGAGCGGCCGGCCAGCCCAGGAGCGGGCCACCCAGCCGTCGGCGTCGGCCTCGAGCGCAACCACGCCGCAGTTGGGCAGCGGGATGTCGCGCGTGTGGTCGGGCGCAAGGTTGTCGGCCAGCAGCGGAAGCACCATGGACATCACGCCGCCGTGGCTGACCACCAGCACCGACTCGCCCCGGTGCGCGTCGGCGACCTCCTCGAGGACGGCCTCGTAGCGGGCCACCACCTCGAGCCCGCTCTCGCCCCCCGGGATCCGGGCGGACAGGTCGCCGCCGAGCCAGGCGGCGAACGTCGCTGCGAAGGGGTCGGGATCACCCGTCGTCCCGGCGGCGTCGCCGACGCCGAACTCGCGCAGGCCGGTGCGGACGGTGACGTCGACGCCGGTCCTGGCGGCGACGATCTCCCCGGTCTGCACGGCACGCGAGAGGTCGCTGGTCCACACCCGCGAGATCCGCTCACCCTCGACCTGGCTGGCCAGCTCGCGCGACTGCTGACGGCCGAGCGGGCTCAACCAGCCGCCCGCGTCGCTGAGGAGCTCGCTCTCGTAGTCGGCCGCACCGTGACGCGCGACGAAGATCCGCGCGGCGCACTGGAGGTCACCCATCGATCAGGCCCACCACGTCGTCGGCACAGCCCCAGCTCACGGTCACACCGCAGCCGCCGTGGCCGTAGCAGTGGACGACGTCGCCGACCCGCTCGAGGCGCACCGAGGGACGGCTGGGCCGCAGCCCGACCTTGTGACGCAGCACGCGGGCGCCGGCCAGGCGCGGCTCGATCCGCGCTGCCCGCTCGAGGATCGAGGCGGCCACCGCCGGCTCCGGGGTCCGACTCCACTCCCCCTCGATCGCCGTCCCGCCGAGCACGACGTCGTGGGCACGTGGCACCACGTACGACGGAGTCTCGGCGTCGATCCACCAGTGGTCGATCCCCACCTGCTCCACGAGCACGACCTGGCCACGCACGGGCGACACCGTGCGATCGCCGCCCAGCAGGCGCGCTCCGATGCCGCTGGCGTTGACGACCAGGGCGTCGCCGGTGGGCAGCGCGGACAGGTTCATCCGGGTGACGGTGCCGCCGAGCTCATCGACCCGGGCCGCGAGCCAGCGGAGGTAGACCGGCATCTCGACCACCGGTGTACGCATCGTCAGGCCGGACGCATACCCCGCGGGCAGGCTGGTCTCGCGGTCGGGCCCGGCGCCGGGCGGCAGGGCGTCGCGCCACCACACGTCGCCGGACGGCTCGCGGAAGAGCTCGGTGCCGGTGCGCATGACCACGCCGGCCGACTCGTCGTCGCACAGCTCCGCAAAGGCGTCGTACGCCGCCCGCGCCCACCTGACGACGTGCTCCTGCGGTCTGGAGTAGGGCGACCAGACAGCCGCCGCGACCGACGACGTCGTCTCCAACGGCAGGTCGCGCCCGACCACGTCGACGCGGTGTCCCGCCTCGAGCAGCCGCACCGCGCAGGACAGGCCGATCACGCCGGCCCCCACCACGATCACGCGTCGCATGGCGGCAGTCTGTCAGCCTCCGGCGCCGGCCTGGCGCGGCGCGGTCGGGTCCTCGCCCTCGCCGCCGTGCTCACGGGCGACGTACTCCTCGATGTCCTCGATGTCGTCGCGGTTGCGGGTCGCGACCGCCAGCAGGTCGCTCATGGTCGCGACCTCCTCGACCTGCTCCTTGATGAACCACTGCATGAACTGCTCGGAGGCGAAGTCACTCTCCTCGCGCGCGATGCGCAGCAGGCCGTTGACCTGGTCGGTGACCGTGCGCTCCTGGGCGAGGGCCAGCTCGACCGGGGCGACGAGGTCGGCGAAGGTCGAGGTCGGCGCGTCGACGGCCGGGATGACGACCTCGGAGTCGGTGTCGACGAGGTACTGGACCATCATCATGGCGTGCCCGCGCTCCTCGAGCGCCTGCTCGTAGAAGAACGCCGCCATGCGGGGCATGGTCAGCGCGTCGTAGTAGATGGCGCAGGCGAGGTACTGGTTGTGGGCGGCGAGCTCGTTGCCGATCTGGGCGTTGAGCTGCGCGACGAAGCGGGTGGCGGGCACGGGGGCTCCTCTGTCGGGGGGACGGGTCAGGCTCGGGTCAGGCTGCCTTGGCAAGCTTCTTCTTGGTGACCTTCTTGCCGTCGAGCCGCACCAGCTTGCGCTTGTGGACGGTGTAGCCGACGGGCAGGGTGCCCTCCTTGAGCATGCGCAGGGGGCACCGCTGGCAGCGCTTCTTCGACACGCAGCACTCGGTCTTGGGGAGCTTGCGCATCGTCAGCTGGACCGAGGTGTCGACCTTGGCCCGTGCCTTCTTGTCCTTCTTGTCCTGCTTGCCCACGCGGGGAGGGTAGCAGAGGGTAAGGGCAGCCTTACCTATCGTCGTCCAACCCGTGGGCCGCGCGGATCACGTCCACGAAGCCACCCATGATCCCGGTCAACCCGAAGTCCTTGGGGGTGTAGACCGCGGCCACCCCGCGCTCGATCAGTGCCCGGGCGTCGGAGGCCGGGATGATGCCGCCCACGATCACCGGGAGGTCGCCGAGCCCCGCGGCCGCGAGCCCGTCGAGCACGTCGGGCACCAGCTCCATGTGCGAGCCGGAGAGGATCGAGAGCCCGACGAGGTGCACGTCCTCGGCCACGGCCGCCGCGACGATCTGGTCGGGCGTGAGCCGGATGCCCTGGTAGATCACCTCGAAGCCCGCGTCGCGCGCACGTACGGCGACCTGCTCGGCGCCGTTGGAGTGACCGTCGAGCCCCGGCTTGCCGACCAGCACCCGCAGCCGGCCGCCCAGCTCCTCGGCGGTCGCCCGCACCCGGTCACGTACGGCGGTGAGGTCGGCCCCGGCCTCTGCGACACCCACGGCACCGCTGACGCCGGTGGGAGCCCGGAACTCGCCGAACACCTCGCGCAGCGTGCCGGCCCACTCCCCCGTCGTCGCGCCCGCCCGGGCCGCGACGAGGGTCGGCTTCATCAGGTTGGCGTCGGTCTTGGCGGCCTCGGCCAGCGCCGACAGCGCCGCGGCGACCTCGGCCTCGTCGCGCTGTGCCTTCCAGGCCGCGACGGAGTCGAGGGCTGCCTGCTCGGCAGCGGGATCGGCGGCCATGATGGCGCCGTCGAGGTCGGCGGTCAGAGGCGAGGGCTCGGTGGTCTCGAACCTGTTGACGCCGACGATGACCTCGTCGCCGGACTCGATGCGGGCCCGGCGGGCGGCGTGCGCGGACACGAGGTTCTGCTTCATGTAGCCCGACTCCACCGCAGCGATCGCCCCGCCCATCGCCTGCACGCGGTCGATCTCGGCCTTGGCGCCCTTGACCAGCTCGGCGACCTTGGCCTCGATCACGTGGCTGCCGGCGAAGATGTCGTCGTACTCGAGCAGGTCGGACTCGAAGGCGAGCACCTGCTGGAAGCGCAGCGACCACTGCTGGTCCCACGGCCTCGGCAGGCCGAGCGCCTCGTTCCAGGCGGGCAGCTGAACGGCCCGGGCGCGGGCGTCCTTGGACAGCGTCACGCCGAGCATCTCCAGCACGATCCGCTGGACGTTGTTCTCCGGCTGGGCCTCGGTGAGGCCGAGCGAGTTGACCTGCACTCCGTAGCGGAAGCGGCGCATCTTGGGGTCGGTCACGCCGTAGCGCTCCCGGGTGATCTCGTCCCACAGCTGCACGAAGGCCCGCATCTTGCAGGTCTCCTCGACGAACCGGACGCCGGCGTTGACGAAGAACGAGATCCGGCCGACGACCTTCTCGAAGTCGTCGTCGGAGACCTGGCCGGCCCCCTTCACCTGGTCGAGCACCGCGATCGCGGTGCACATGGCGTACGCGAGCTCCTGCACGGGCGTCGCGCCGGCCTCCTGCAGGTGGTAGCTGCAGATGTTGATGGGGTTCCACGTCGGGATCTCGTGGACCGTGTAGGCGATCATGTCGCCGATCAGGCGCAGGGAGGCTTCGGGCCCGAAGACGTACGTCCCCCGGGAGAGGTACTCCTTGATGATGTCGTTCTGGGTCGTGCCGGCGAGCTGGTGGGCCACCTCGTCGGGCGAGAGGTCGGGGTTCTGCTCCTCCGCCACGACCTGGTACATCGCGAGCAGCCACATGGCCGTCGCGTTGATGGTCATCGAGGTGTTCATCCCGGTCAGCGGGATGTCGTGGAAGAGCTTGCGCATCTCGCCCAGGTGCGGGACCGGTACGCCGACCTTGCCGACCTCGCCGCGGCTCAGCGGGCTGTCCGGGTCGTAGCCGGTCTGCGTCGGCAGGTCGAAGGCGACGCTGAGACCGGTCTGGCCCTTGGCGAGGTTGGTGCGGTAGAGCGCGTTGGACGCCTCGGCCGTGGAGTGGCCGGCGTAGGTGCGCATCACCCAGGGCCGGTCCTTGACGGGGCGGTCCGGCTCACCAGTCTCGGTCATGCTCGACAGGGTAGGACGACGGTTACCCGCCAGTCACCGGGTCGGACGTGTGACGGATGCCTCAGCCCGTGGTGCCCTGCAGCGACGCTCAGGCGGTCGCGGCGACCCGCTCGACCTCGATGGCGTGGGCGAGCCTGGTCAGGTGCGCCATCCGGCGCACAGCCGGGCCGGGGTTGCGGACGGTCAGGTGGTGGCCGGCGAGCCAGGCGTGGCGGGTGGCGACCGCGAGCAGGCGCAGGGCGGTCGCGTCGATCGCGGAGACGTCGGTCATGTCGATGACGACGTCGTCGTCGTGGACGTCGATGCACTCGTAGATGGCGTTGCGGACCTCCCACGTGCTGCGCACGTCGAAGTCCCCGTGCAGCGCGATCACGTGCCCGTTCGCGACGATGTCCGAGACGATGTCCATCCGGTGTGCTCCTCACCGGCGTCCCCCGACGCCCGACTGTGACTGCTGTCACTGTTCCTGACGCAGTTGTACCCCGTTCGGTTGCTTCGATGCCTCACCTTTTCGGCGAGTCCACGCGACTAGGCTCGCTGCATGGTCAACCTGACGCGTATCTACACCCGCACCGGCGACGCCGGCCGCACCCGGCTCGGCGACATGAGCGAGACCACGAAGACCGACCTGCGCCTCGAGGCCTACGCCTGCGTCGACGAGGGCAACGCCCACATCGGTGTCGCCCTCGCCCAGGGCGGTCTCGAGGACGACGTCGTCGCGGTGCTCACCCGCGTGCAGAACGACCTCTTCGACGTCGGCGCCGACTTCTGCACCCCGGTCGTCGCGGACCCGGAGTACCCGCCGCTGCGGATCGAGCAGGACTACGTCGACCGGCTCGAGGCCTGGTGCGACCACTACAACGAGGCCCTGCCGGCCCTGCGGTCGTTCATCCTCAACGGCGGGACGACCGCGGCCGCCCACCTCCACGTCGCGCGCACCGTCGTACGCCGTGCCGAGCGGGCCGGGTGGGCTGCGTGGGCCGAGCACGAGGACACCATGAACGTCCTCGCGATCACCTACCTCAACCGCCTCTCGGACCTGCTCTTCATCCTCGCCCGCCACGCCAACCGCGAGAACGGCGACGTCCTGTGGGTGCCCGGCGGCGAACGCTGACGTTTCCGTCGCATCGCCTGCGCGGTCGGCCCGTTGCGGTGACAATGACTCCGGACCTTCCGCCGACACGTTCGAGGAGACGCGTGCCCACGCAGAGCCCTGTCCTTGCGCCACCGCCGGCGCTCGCCACGATGACCAGCTTCGAGGACGCCTCTCGGCTGGTCCTCGACTACCTGCAGGCCCAGGTGCCGATGGAGTTCTGGACCGTGTCGCGCGTGATCGACGGCCGGCAGGTCTACCTCGAGGTCACGCCCGACAACGACTTCGGGCTGGGCGTCGGTGACGGCCCCGCCTGGGAGGACTCCCTCTGCCACGAGATGTGGGTCAACGGGGCTCCGGGCGTCGCCCCGGACATCTCCCGGGTCCCGGCCTACGCCTCCAACCGCGCGGCGCGTGCCCTGGCGGTCACCAGCTACGTCGGCATCCCGGTCTACAACCAGGACGAGACGCTCTTCGGCACCATCTGCGGCATCGACCCCGAGGCCCGCCCCGACTCCTTCACCGAGCTCGGCCCGCAGCTGCAGCTGCTCGGCCACCTGCTCAGCGTGGTCCGCAACCTCGACGGCCGCGCCGTGTCCCTGGCCCGTCGCCTCGAGCTGACCCTCCTGGAGTCGGAGACCGACGCGCTCACCGGGCTGCGCAACCGGCGTTCGTGGCAGCGTGCCTGCGAGACCGAGCAGACGCGCCACCACCGCCTGGGCGACCACGCGAGCATCGTGATGATCGACCTCGACGGCCTCAAGCAGGTCAACGACCGGGACGGTCACGCCGCCGGTGACGCCATGCTCCGCCGGGCCGCCGGGATCGTGCGCGGGTCGTCCCGGCAGACCGACGTGGTGGCGAGGCTCGGCGGGGACGAGTTCGGGATCCTGTGTCCCCAGACCACGGCGTCGCAGGTCGCCGTCTACGCCGACCGGATCCGCACCGAGCTGGCCGGGGCCGGGCTGTCTGCCGGCATCGGCGCTGCCACGCTGGAGCGCGTGGGGACCATCGTCGAGACCGAGGCCGCCGCAGACGCCGCGATGTACGTCGACAAGCGTCGGCGACAGGCCGGTCGGGCCTAGCCGACCGGCTGGCCGGACCGGACGCCGCGCTGCTCGCGGGCCGCCGGCACGACCAGCGCCGCGGGCATCAGGAGCACGGCGACGACCAGCAGCGCCTTCAGCGTCCCGACCTCGTCGCCGACGAAGCCGAGAAGTGGCGGGCCGGCGAGGAACGCCGCGTAGCCGATGGTCGACACCACGCTGACCCTCGACGCGGCCCGGACCGGGTCGTCGGCGGCGGCGCTCATGCCGACCGGGAAGCCGAGCGAGGCGCCCACTCCCCACAGCACGATGCCGACCACGACGAGAGCCGGCTGCTCGGTGAGCACGATCAGCAGGACGCCGGCGCCGGCGAGCGCCATCGTGCCCCACAGCACCGCCACGCGGCCGAACCGGTCGATGAGGCCGGTCCCGGCGAAGCGGCCCGCAGTCATCGCCAGCACGAAGACGGCGAACCCGGCCACGCCCACGGCGTGGGAGACGTCGTGACCGTCGACCAGCGCGACGGCCAGCCAGTCGTTGGCCGTGCCCTCGGTCATCGCCAGGGCCAGCACCATGACGCCGATCAGGAGCGTCCGCGGCTCGAGCCAGGCGCGCGCCGCCGAGGGGGCGCTCTCCTCGTGGCGCTCCACCACGGGCAGGAACGACGGGGACGTGCGCCACACCAGCACGATGGCCAGCAGGACGATCCCCACGAGGTGCACCAGGGCCGGCACCCCGAGCTCGATCAGCAGCACCCCGAGCAGGGCGCCGACCACCGTGCCCCCGCTGAAGCCGGCGTGGAAGCGCGGCATGATCGTGCGCTGCAGGCCGCGCTCGACCTCGGCACCCTCGACGTTCATCGCCACGTCCCAGACGCCGATGCCGAGCCCGTAGACGAAGAGCCCGGCAACCGTCAGCGGCAGCAGGTCGCCCAGGCCGATCGCGGCAGCCACCATCCCGAGGGTCGCTGCACCTGCACCGATGCGGACGATGCGCACCGTGCCCATGGCGTTGATGGCGGCGCCGGTCGTCGGCAGCGCCAGCACCGAGCCCAGCGCGATCGCGAGCAGCACGAGGCCGAGCTGCCCGTTGGTGAGGTCGAAGCTCGAGCGCACCTCGGGGATGCGGGAGACCCAGCTGGCGAAGACCAGCCCGTTGAGGAAGAACGTCAGCCCCACGGCATTGCGGGCGGCGGTCAAAGTGGGCACGGCGCTGCTCCTCGGGTACATGGGCGAAACGTTTCGATCGAATCGTTTCGATGCTATCGTCCGGAACGTGTCCGGTCCAACCCGAACCCCCACCATGGTCGACGTCGCGGCTGCCGCGGGCGTGTCGCTCTCCACCGCCTCCCTGGCCTTCTCCGGCAACAAGCCGGTCTCCGCGGAGACGCGCGACCGGGTGCTGGCCGCTGCCGGAGCGCTGGGCTACGCCGGTCCCAATCCCCTGGCCCGCAACCTGCGCCGCGGTCGCAGCGGCGTCGTGGGCGTCGCCGTGGGTCGGCTCAGCACCGCCTTCCGCGACCCGGCCGCGCTGCCGATGCTCGACGCCGTCTCCGAGGTCCTCGACGCCGCGGGGCTCGGCCTGCTCCTCATGCCGGACGGCGACGAGCACGCCGGACTCCCCCTCGACGCCGTCATCTACGACATCTGCGGGTGCGAGACCTGGGGCCCGTACGACGACCTGGTGGCCCGCGGCGTGCCCCTGGTCGTCGTCGAGGGCCCGGCCTGGCCCGGAGCGACGTACGTCGACGTGGAGCACCGTCGCGGCGCCGCGGACGTCGCCCGGCACCTGCACGACCTGGGGCACCGCCGGGTCGCGACGCTCACCCTCGACCCGTCGCACCCCCAGCGCGAGCGCGAGGCCGGGCTGCGGGACGTCTACCCGGACGCGGAGGTGATCGGCCCGTGCGCCAGCGACCTCGATGCGGCGCAGCGCGCCGTCGGCGCGTGGTGGGACGGCGGCGGCGAGGCGACGGCCGTGGTCTGCCAGAGCGACGTCCAGGCCGCGGGGGTGGTGCTCGAGGCGCGACGACGCGGGATGGCGGTCCCCCGCGACGTCAGCGTCGCCGGCTTCGACGGGGTCGCGACGCCGTGGCTCGACCTCGAGCTGACGACCGTCGTGCAGCCGCTGGCCGAGAAGGGACGGGCGACCGCGCGCGCCGTGCTGTCGCGCATCGCCGGCGAGGTCGTCGACGACGTGCTGCTGCCGGTCCGGATGCGGGTGGGCGGCTCGACGGGGCCGGTGCCGCCGCCGGTGTGACTAGCGGCGGTTCCAGTCGGTGCCGGGCGGGCCGGCTTCGAGCCAGGACTGGAAGCCGGTGAGCGAGGCCTCGCTCATCGCGATCTCCAGGGGATCGTCGTCGTAGCGGCAGGCCGCCACGACGTGGCCGTCGTAGAGCGACATCTCCTCCGCGCCCGCCGGCGAGCGGCGATTGACGTACTCCAGCAGGTCGCGGGCCCACACCCGCTTGGGACGCGGTGACAGCGAGAAGATCCGGAACCACTCCAGCGACTGGCCGGAGTAACGGCCGATGCCCAGCAGCCAGCCGCGGCCCGGGTGCTCGGATCGTGCGCGGTAGCTCAGCTCGAAGGTGCCGCCGTGCCGCGCCAGGAGACGGCGCCGGACGATGAGGGCGATGCCGTAGAGCAGGGCGAGGAGAAGGCACAGCCCGACGATGTCGAGCGCCCATTCCCAGACCGGCATCCACACCCTCCGAACGCAGTGAGCGCACGAACCCAGCGGTTCGTGCGCTCACCCTAGCGGTCGAGTTTCGGGCCTCGTCAGGAGGCCCGCTCCACGGCGCGGATGCGTGCTTCGGCGCGACGCAGCTTCTCCTGCGCCTCGTCGTCGTTCTCACCGGCCGCCTTGCAGCGCTCGAGCTCCTCGCGCGCCTTCTCCAGGTCGATCTCGTGCGACATCTCGGCCCGCTCGGCCAGGATCGAGACGCGGTTGTCGGCCACCGACAGGAAGCCGGCGTCGACGGCCGCGATCCAGGTCTCGCCCTCGGCGGTCTGCACGTCCACGACGCCCTCGATGATCGACGACAGCAGCGGAGCGTGGTTGGGCAGGATGCCGACGTCGCCCTCGGTCGTGCGGGCGATGACCATGGTGGCCTGGCCCGACCAGACGAGCCGGTCGGCAGCGACCAGCTCGACCTGGAGGACCTTGTCGGACGACCCGGCCATCAGAGGCTCTTCTGGATCTCGGCCCACTTCTGCTCGACGTCGTCCAGACCGCCGCACATGAAGAAGGCCTGCTCGGCCACGTGGTCGTACTCGCCGTCAGCGATCTTGTTGAACGCCTCGATGGTGTCGGCCACCGGGACGGTCGAACCCTCGATGCCGGTGAACTGCTTGGCGACATAGGTGTTCTGCGACAGGAAGCGCTGGATGCGACGGGCGCGGGACACGATGATCTTGTCCTCCTCGGAGAGCTCGTCGACACCGAGGATCGCGATGATGTCCTGGAGCTCCTTGTTGCGCTGCAGGATCTGCTTGACCCGCACCGCGCAGCGGTAGTGGTCGTCGCCGATGTACTGCGGGTCGAGGATGCGCGACGTCGACGTCAGCGGGTCCACGGCCGGGTAGATGCCGAGCGAGGCGATCTCGCGTGACAGCTCGGTCGTGGCGTCCAGGTGGGCGAACGTCGTGGCAGGGGCCGGGTCGGTGTAGTCGTCGGCGGGGACGTAGATCGCCTGGAGCGACGTGATCGAGTGACCACGCGTCGAGGTGATGCGCTCCTGCAGCTGACCCATCTCGTCGGCCAGGTTGGGCTGGTAGCCCACGGCGGACGGCATGCGGCCGAGCAGCGTGGAGACCTCGGAACCGGCCTGCGTGAAGCGGAAGATGTTGTCGATGAAGAGCAGCACGTCCTGCTTCTGCACGTCGCGGAAGTACTCCGCCATCGTCAGGGCGGACAGGGCGACCCGCAGGCGCGTGCCCGGCGGCTCGTCCATCTGGCCGAAGACGAGGGCGGTCTGGCCGAGGACGCCGGCCTCCTCCATCTCGACGATGAGGTCGTTGCCCTCACGGGTGCGCTCGCCGACACCGGCGAACACCGACACACCACCGTGGTCCTTCGCGACGCGGGCGATCATCTCCTGGATGAGCACGGTCTTGCCGACACCGGCACCACCGAACAGGCCGATCTTGCCGCCCTGGACGTAGGGGGTGAGCAGGTCGATGACCTTGATGCCGGTCTCGAACATCTGGGTCTTCGACTCCAGCTGGTCGAACGCCGGCGCCTTGCGGTGGATGCCCCAGCGCTCGGCGGGCTCGAAGGTCTCGCCCTCCTCGAGGTTGAGCACGTCACCGGTGGTGTTGAACACCTTGCCGAGCGTCGCGTCGCCGACGGGGACCGTGATCGGGCCGCCCGTGTCGGTGATCTGGCCGCCGCGGACCAGGCCGTCGGTCGGCTTCATCGAGATGGCGCGGACCATGCCGTCACCGATGTGCTGGGCGACCTCGAGGATGATCGACTTGGTCTCGCCGCTCAGCTCGAACTCGCAGGTCAGGGCGTTGTAGATGGCGGGCATCGAGTCGGTCGGGAACTCGATGTCCACGACGGGGCCGATGACCCGGGCGATGCGGCCGACGGCGCCGCCCTTGCTCTCGGTGGTCGTCTCTTCAACAGTGGCAGTCATGTTCACTCACTCCCGGCTTGTGCGTCGGCAAGGGCGTTGACGCCACCGACGATCTCGCTGATCTCTTGGGTAATGCCAGCCTGGCGGGCCTGGTTGGCGATGCGCTTGTACTTCTTGATGAGCTCGTCGGCGTTGTCCGTGGCGGACTTCATCGCCTTCTGGCGAGCGGCCAGCTCGGACGCGGCCGCCTGCAGCAGGGCGAAGAAGATCCGGCTCTGGACGTAGCGCGGCAGCAGTGAGTCGAGCACCTCCGAGGGAGACGGCTCGAACTCGTAGAGCGGCAGCAGGTCGGCCTTGTCGGGGGCCTCGGTGCCCTCGACGACCTCCAGCGGCAGCAGGCGTACGGCGGTCGGCTCCTGGCTGAGCATCGAGCGGAACCGCGTGTAGACCACGTGGACCTCGTCGACGGCCTCGACGTCGGACTCGCTGTCCTCCGCGTCGGCGAGGAAGGCCGCGATCAGCGCGGCGCCGATCTCGGCCGCGACGTCGTAGGTCGGCTGGTCGGAGAAGCCGGTCCATGCCTGCATGATCGAGCGCTGGCGGAACTTGAAGTAGGCCTCGCCCTTGCGTCCGGAGACGTAGAGGTCGACCTCCTTGCCCTCGCCCTTGAGCTTCTCGATGAGCCGCTCGGCCTCCTTGAGCACGCTCGAGGAGTAGGCACCGGCGAGACCACGGTCGGAGGTGACGATGAGGATCGCCGCCTTCTTCGGGTCCTCCGGCTCGAGGGTGAGGGCGTGGTCGACGTTGGAGTACGTCGCCACGGCCGACACCGCTCGGGTCAGCTCACGGGCGTAGGGAGCCGCGGCCTGGGCCCGCTGCTGCGCCTTGATGATCCGGGACGCGGCGATGAGCTCCATGGCACGCGTGATCTTCTTCATCGACTCCGTCGACTTGATCCGCGCGCGGTACTCGCGTACCGAGAGAGCCATTGCGTCAGCCCCGCTTCTGCTTGACGATCTGCTCCTGCTCGACGTCCTCGTCCTCGAGAGCGACGTGCTCTTCCTTGCCGGCCTTGATGTTCTGACCGTCGGAAGTCTCGAACTGGTCGAGGAAGGAGTCGTAGGCCGAAGCGAGCTGGTCCTCGGTCGAGTCCTCGAACTTCAGGCTCTCGCGGATGCCGGCGAGGATGCCCTCGTGGCTGCGACGCAGGTAGTCGAGGAACTCGTTCTCGAAGCGCAGCACGTCGTCGGTCGGCACGTTGTCGAGCCGACCCGAGGTGCCCGTCCACAGCGAGACCGTCATCTCCTCGACCGGGTACGGCGAGTACTGCGGCTGCTTGAGCAGCGCCATCAGGCGCTGGCCGCGGTCCAGCTGCTGGCGCGAGGCGGCGTCGAGGTCGGAGGCGAACATCGCGAAGGCCTCCATGGCGCGGAACTGCGCCAGGTCGACCTTGAGCGAGCCGGTGACGGACTTCATCGCCTTCGTCATCGCCGAGCCACCCACTCGCGAGACCGAGACACCCACGTCGATGGCGGGGCGCTGGTTGGCCGCGAACAGGTCGGACTGCAGGAAGATCTGGCCGTCGGTGATCGAGATGACGTTGGTCGGGATGAACGCCGAGACGTCGTTGGCCTTGGTCTCGATGATCGGCAGACCCGTCATCGAGCCCTTGCCCATGTCGTCGGAGAGCTTCGCGCAGCGCTCGAGGAGCCGGCTGTGCAGGTAGAACACGTCGCCGGGGTAGGCCTCACGGCCCGGCGGACGACGCAGCAGCAGCGACACGGCGCGGTAGGCCTCGGCCTGCTTGGTCAGGTCGTCGAACACGATGAGGACGTGCTTGCCCTCGTACATCCAGTGCTGGCCGATGGCCGAGCCGGTGTAGGGGGCGAGGTACTTGAACCCGGCGGAGTCGGACGCGGGCGAGGCCACGATGGTGGTGTACTCGAGCGCGCCGGCCTCCTCGAGGGCGCCACGCACGGCGGCGATGGTCGAGCCCTTCTGACCGATCGCGACGTAGATGCAGCGCACCTGCTTGTCCGGGTCGCCGGACTCCCAGTTCTGCTTCTGGTTGATGATCGTGTCGATGGCGATCGTGGTCTTGCCGGTCGAGCGGTCACCGATGATCAGCTGGCGCTGGCCGCGGCCGATGGGCGTCAGGGCGTCGATCGCCTTGATGCCGGTGGCGAGGGGCTCGTGCACCGACTTGCGCACCATGACGCCGGGAGCCTGGAGCTCCAGCGCGCGGCGGCCCTCGAGCGGGGTGATCTCGCCCAGACCGTCGATCGCGGTGCCGAGCGGGTCGACCACGCGGCCGAGGTAGCCGTCACCGACGGGGACCGAGAGGATCTCGCCCGTGCGACGCACGACCTGGCCCTCCTCGATCTTGTCGAAGTCGCCCAGGACCACGACGCCGACCTCGCGGGTGTCGAGGTTCAGTGCGAGGCCGAGCGTGCCGTCCTCGAACTCGAGCAGCTCGTTGGCCATCACCGAGGGAAGGCCGCTGACACGGGCGATGCCGTCCGCGGCCTCGGCCACGGTCCCGACCTCTTCCTTGCTGGCCGACTCGGGCTTGTAGTCCGACACGAAGCGCTGAAGAGCGTCGCGGATCTCGTCCGGACGGATGGACAGCTCCGTCATTTCATCTCACCTGTTCTCTGGGTCTGCTCGAAAAGTTCTTGGATGTCGGTCACGGTCAGCCGGCGAGCTTGCGCCCGGCCTCGTCGAGGCGGGTGGAGACGGTGCCGTCGATGGCGTCGTCGCCGATCTCGACACGGATGCCGCCGATGACGTCGGGGTCCACGATGACGTTGAGGTGCACCTCGCGACCATAGGTGCGTGCGAGGGCCGCGGCCAGCCGGTCGCGCTCGTCCTGGGCGAGCGGCTGCGCGACGCGCACCGTCGCCACGCCCTGCCCACGGACCTCGGCGGCCACCTTCTGGTAGCTGGCGAGGGCCACGGTGACCGTGCGGTGGCTGCCCGAGAGCGACTGCTGCACGAGGGCGATGGTCGCGGGAAGGACCTTGTCGCCCAGCAGGCCGCTGATGAGGGCCGACTTGTCGTCGCGGCTGCGAGCAGGGTCGGCGAGCGCGTCGCGCAGCTCCGGGTTGGCCTGCACGAGCCGTCCCACCGCGAAGATCTCGTCCTCGAGGCGGGTGACGTCGCTGCCGGTCGAGCGGACCGCTGCCACGACGCCCAGCTCCTCCAGGGCGTCGGGCAGGTCGCGCCCGGCGCTCCAGCGCTGCGAGACCGCCGCGCTCACCACGTCGAGGGCCTCGGTCGAGACCTTCCCCGTGAGCACGCCGCGGAGCAGCTCCGCCTTGGCCTCACCGGGCACCGACGCGTCCGTGGCGACGCGCCGCAGGCCCGGCTCGGAACGGACCAGGTCCGCGACTCCGAACAGGTCCTGAGCCACCTTGCCGAGGTCGCCGGAGCCCGGAAGGGCCTCGGCGGCTGCGGCGTAGGCGTCGGCAGACGCTCCTCGCATCATCAGTTGACACTCCCCGAGGTGGTGCCGTTCTGTGCCTCGAGCTCGGAGAGGAACCGGTCGACGACACGGCTCTGGCGAGCCTCGTCGTCGAGGCTCTCGCCCACGATGCGACCGGCCAGGCCGGTCGCGAGGGCGCCGACCTCGGCACGCAACGAGGTGACCGCCTGCTGGCGCTCGGCCTCGATCTGGGTCTTGCCGTGCTCGACGATGCGGGTGGACTCGGCCTGGGCCTGCTCCCGCATCTCGGCGATGATCGCGGCACCCTGCTCACGCGCTTCCTCACGGATGCGCGCGGCCTCGTGCCGGGCGTCGGCGAGCTGCTTCTCGAGCTCGGCGAGCTTGGCGTCGGCCTCGGCCTGCTTGGTCTCGGCCGCGCTGAGCCCACCCTCGATGGCCGCCGTGCGCTCGGCGAACGTCTTCTCGAACATCGGGACGACGAACTTCGTGACGAGCACATAGAGGATCGCGAAGACGATGAAGGCGAGGATGACCTCTGACCAGACCGGCATTACCGGGCTGTGGGTCTCTCCCTCCGCCGCCGCCAGGACGATGTGGTCCATGAGTCGAACTCCTACGGTCTAGAGCTGGGTGCGGCGGTCGTCAGAGAGGCAGGACGAACGCGAGCGCGACGGTGATGATGAAGAGCGCCTCGGCAAGAACGAAGCCAAGGATGGCGATCGACTGCAGACGGCTCTGGGCCTCGGGCTGGCGGGCGACACCGGAGATGAACGCGGCGAAGATCAGGCCGATGCCTACGCCGGGACCGATGGCGGACAGGCCGAGACCGACCAGGTTGATGGAGCCTTCCACGGCTTTTCCTTTCGTCGGCGACGCGTCTCTCGCGCCGCTGTTTGGCGAAACTTGTGGGGTGGTGCGGATCAGTGCTCGTCGGCGAGCGCTTCACCGATGTACATGGAGGTCAGGAGGGTGAAGACGTAGGCCTGCAGGAACATGACCAGCATCTCGAGGAAGCTGACGCCGATGCCGAGGCCGAAGGAGAGGATGCCGACCGCGCCGTAGAGGAGGTTGCCGCTGGACAGCAGCGCCCATCCACCCGTGGCGAACAGGATCAGCAGCAGGTGGCCGGCGAACATGTTGCCGAAGAGTCGCAGCGTCAGCGTGACGGGTCGGATGATGATGTTGGAGAAGAACTCCAGCGGCACCAGCAGCAGCAGGATCGGGCCCTTGACGCCGGACGGCATCGTGGCGTGCTTGAGGTAGCCGAGCGGGCCGTGCTTCCAGACCCCGGCGCCGACGTAGACCAGCCACGTGAGCAGGGCCATCGGGACGATGAAGCCGATGCGCGAGAAGCTCGGGAACTGCAGGAACGGGACCAGGCCGTAGTAGTTGTTCACCAGGATGAAGGAGAACAACGTGAAGAGGTAGGGCACGAACTTCATGTAGTGCTCGGACCCGATGTTGTCGCGGGCCACGTTGTTGCGCACGAAGCCGTAGACCATCTCGCCTGCGAACTGGAGCCGACCCGGCACCAGCGAGGCGTTGCGCGCGGCGAGGTAGAAGAAGCCGAAGATCAGCACGGCCGACAGGGTGAGCAGCACCATCGGCTTGGTGACGTCACCGAAGATCGGAGGCAGCTCGAAGCTCCCGGGGCCCGGGGGGTGGAAGCCCGAACCGCCCTCTGCCGCCACAGGCTGGGTGATGCTCACTCCGACTCCTCGCTGCTCGTCTTGTCGCTCGTCGTGGTGCTGGCGTGCGTCTCCTGCGCGGCGGTCTGCCGCTTGAGCTGCACGATCATCATGTACGTGCCAAGTGCTCCGCCGAGCAGGACCCCCGCCGCCACCAGGAAGCGGGTGCCCAGCCACTGGTCCAGGAGCCAACCGACCGCTCCGTAGAACAGCACCCCGGCCACCAGGTAGCTGGGAGCACTGCTGCGTGACGGTTGGGAGGAAGTGGCACCGGACTCGGCCATTGCGCTGCGGACATTATCAGTCGCGGTGCTCATGACTCACCCCCGGGCGGGAGGTCGAAGTAGGGCGCTCGCTCGCGTGCGGTGAGCACGAGGTGCGCAGCCGTCCACACGAGCGTGGCGAGCACCATCGCTGCGGCCAGCCAGCCGCGCGCCTGGTCGCTCGAGAACGCGTCGCCACGGGTGATGGCGAGGAAGACCAGCAGCACGATCGCCAGCTGGGTCACGTAGGTGACCAGCGCGACGAGGAGGGACGCCGTGGGCATCGCGCTCGCGACGACGTGCAGCGACAGCGTTCCGAAGGACACCACGAGGATCACCAGGCCGGCGCCGACGGCGGCGGCAGCGGCCGCCTCTCCCCCGTGCACCACGGCGGCGACGACCACCAGGACGACCCCCGTGAGCGCGGTCAGGGCGGCTGCTCGAGCGACGACCCGGACGCCCGGAACGAGGCTGCTGCGGCGGGTGCTCGCGCTGCTCTCGGTCGTCATGTCGGCGGCCTGTCTGGTCTCTACGGTCGGTGCGTCCCTGCTCGTGAAAACTATCACAAAGTCCTCGGCGCGCTGAAATCAGGGGCCGGGGACGGGCTCGTCCGCGTGCCCCTCGACCCGTCCTTCCACCGAGGCGTTCTCGGGCAGCCCGGTGTCACCGAGGCCGGTCTTGCGGGGGCGGTGCAGCTTCGGCAGCACGAAGGTGAGGGCCACTGTCAGGACGATCATCGTGCCGAGGCTCCACCAGACCAACGGGTCGTCGAACAGGCTCACCAGCACCGCGCCGGTGGCGATCGTGAAGGCCCACATCCACATGATCAGCACCGCGCGCCGCTGCGAGTGGCCGATCTCCAGGAGGCGGTGGTGCAGGTGCTGCTTGTCGGCACTCATCGGCGAGCGACCCGCACGCGTGCGTCGTACGACGGCCAGGACCAGGTCGACGATCGGCACCATCAGCAGCGAGATCGGCAGCAGCACCGGCAGCACGGTCACGAACAGGCTGTTGCCGGTCGTCTCCGGCATGCCGACGAACTGCCCGGTCAGGGTCAGCGCGCTCGCCGACAGCACGAGCCCGATCAGCATCGAGCCCGAGTCGCCCATGAAGAGTCGGGCCGGATGGAAGTTGTGGGGCAGGAAGCCCGCGCACGCCCCCGCGAGGGCGGCGCTCAGCAGGGCGCCGGTCGTGGCCAGGGTGAGGTTGGCCTGCGCGGAGGCGAAGTAGCAGTAGAGGAAGAACGCCGCAGCGCCGATGCCCACCACGCCCGCCGCCAGCCCGTCGAGGCCGTCGACGAAGTTGACCGCGTTCATCGTGCCGATGACCACGAGGAGGGTGAGCACGGCGCCCTGCACGTCGTCGAGGGAGAACTGCGTGCCGTCGGCGCCCGGGAAGTAGTAGAACCGCACGCCCTGCGTGACCAGCAGGCCGGCGGCGAGCACCTGCCCGCCGAGCTTGGTGAGCGCGTCGAGCTCGAAGATGTCGTCGATCACCCCGACAGCGCAGACGAGCGCACCTGCGAGGAGCACCGCCCCTGCGTCGGGGAAGACGAACTCCTCGCTGGTGGACAGGAACGGCAGGTGTCGGGCGACGAGGTAGGCCGCGTAGAGCCCCCCGAGCATGGCCAGCCCGCCCAGGTAGGGGATCGGCTCGGCGTGGACGTCGCGGTCACGGACCGCCGCGACGGCTCCCGTGCGCAGCGCGATCTCCCGCGCGACGACCGTGAGCAGGTAGGTCACCGACAGGGCGACCAGGAAGACGAGGAGGTACTCCCGCATCCGGCCTAGCCCTGGTCTTCGAGCACGACCCCGTGCTCCTCGATCGCCGCGTTGAGCTGCTCCAGCGACAGCGCGCCGAGACGCAGCACCCGGCCCTCGGGCACGGTGACGTCGATGATCGTGGAGGCCTCGCCGCCCGGGGACGCGCCGGCGTCGACGATCACCGACACGACGTCGCCGAGCATCTCCTCGGCCTGGTCGGCGTCGGTGGCGGCGGGGCGGCCGGTGAGGTTGGCCGAGCTGACCGCCAGCGGACCGGTGCGCTCGAGGACGGCAAGGGCCACCTCGTCGTCGGGCATCCGCACCGCGACCGTGCCGCGGGTCTCCCCGAGGTCCCACATGAGCGAGCCCTGCTGGCGGCAGACGAGGGTGAGCGGGCCCGGCCAGAACTCCTCGACCAGCGTGCGCGCCCACGGCGGCACGGTCTCGGCGAGCGCGTCGAGGGTGGTCGCGGCGGACACCAGCACCGGCGGCGGCATCTCGCGGCCGCGGCCCTTGGCCTGCAGGAGGCGTCGTACGGCCTCGTGGGAGAACGCGTCGGCGGCGATGCCGTAGACGGTGTCGGTGGGGATGACCACGAGGTCTCCACGTCGTACGGCGCCGGCGGCGGCGGTCACTGCCGCCTCCCGCTCCTCCTCGGTCGAGGTCGCAAGCCTGTCCACGCCGCTCATCGTGCCAGTCGCGCGGTCGTGTAGCGCGGTCGACCCGCGAGGTCGAGGTGGTCGCGCACGTCGAGCCACCGCCCGGTCGCGGTGAAGACGGCCGGCGCCGAGGCGCCCTGGACGTCGGCGTGCTCGGCCCCCACCACTCCCCCTGGGCGGAGGAGGGCGGCCGCCCGGCGCTCGAGGAGCCGCATGGCGTCGAGCCCGTCCTGCCCCGAGAAGAGCGCGAGGTGGGGGTCGTGGTCGCGTGCCTCGACGGCGACGGACTCCCAGGCCTCCAGCGGGATGTAGGGCGGGTTGCACACGACGACGTCGACGGTGCCGGCGAGGTCGTCGAAGGCCTCGAAGGCGTCGCCGAGCCGGAGGTCGACCCCGGAGAAGGGGGCGAGGTTGGTCTCCGCGTAGCGGAACGCGTCGGGGCTCATCTCGACCGCGTGCACGTCGGCGTGCGGCACCTCGTCCTTGACGGCCGCGGCGATCGCGCCCGACCCGGTGCACAGGTCGACCACCACCGGCGCCCCGGTGAGGGACTGCGCCTGCTCGATCGCCCACCCGGCGAGCAGCTCGGTCTCGGGGCGCGGCACGAACACCCCGGGCCCCACGGCCAGCTCGACGTGGCGGAACGCCGCGGTGCCGGTGAGGTGCTGCAGCGGCTCGCGGGCCGCGCGGCGCTGCAGCAGGGCGTCGTACTGCTCCTGCTCCCCCACCCCGAGGTCGTCGAGCAACGGCAACCGGCCGAGCGGCACGTCGAGCACGTGGGCGAGGAGGAGGTCGGCGTCACGCTCGGGCGAGGCGACGCCGGCGTCCCGGAGCCGGGCGGCCGCCTCGCGACGCGCCTGGCTGGGCCGCACCTCAGCTCTCCAGCGCCGCGAGACGCGCAGCCATGTCGGTCTCCACGCAGGAGTCGAGGACCGGCTGGAGGTCGCCGTCGAGCACATGGTCGAGGTTGTAGGACTTGTAGCCGGTGCGGTGGTCGGAGATCCGGTTCTCCGGGTAGTTGTAGGTGCGGATCCGCTCGGAGCGGTCGACCGTGCGCACCTGCGAGCGGCGTGCGTCGCTGGCCTCGGCGTCGGCGGCGTCCTGGGCGGCCTGCAGCAGGCGACCCCGGAGGATGCGCATGGCCGACTCCTTGTTCTGGAGCTGGCTCTTCTCGTTCTGGCAGCTCGCCACGATGCCGGTGGGCAGGTGGGTGATGCGGACGGCGGAGTCGGTGGTGTTCACGCTCTGCCCACCGGGGCCGCTGGAGCGGTAGACGTCGATGCGCAGGTCGTTGTCGTTGATCTCGACGTCGACCTGCTCGGCCTCGGGCATCACCAGCACGCCCGCGGCGGAGGTGTGCACCCGACCCTGCGACTCCGTGACCGGCACGCGCTGGACGCGGTGCACGCCGCCCTCGAACTTCAGCAGGGCGTACGGCGCCTGGCCGGGCTCGACGGTGCCCCGGGCCTTGACTGCCGCGGTGACGGACTTGTAGCCGCCCAGGTCGGACTCGGTGGCGTCGAGCACCTCGACGCTCCAGCCGCGGGTCTCGGCGTAGCGGGAGTACATCCGCAGGAGGTCGCCGGCGAAGAGCGCGGACTCCTCACCGCCCTCCCCCGACTTGATCTCCAGCAGCGCGTCCTTGCCGTCGGTCGGGTCGCGGGGCACCAGCAGCCGGCGCAACCGCTCACCCGCGGCGTCGCGCCGCTTGGTGAGGTCGTCGGCCTCCTGGGCGAAGGCGGGGTCGTCGGAGGCCAGCTCGCGGGCCGCCTCGATGTCGTCGCCGAGGCGGAGCCACTCCTGCCAGGTCGTCACGACGGCCGTCAGCTCGGCGTAGCGCTGGTTGAGCTGCTTGGCGAGGCGCTGGTCGGCGTGGGTCTCGGGGAGCGAGAGGCGTCGCTCGAGGTCGGCGTGCTCCTCGCGCATGCCCTCGACGGCTTCGAACAACGCTGCTCCTCGAGTCGATGGGGAGATGGGGGGTACGTGCAGACGACCTGCAGACGGCCTGCAGACGACAAGGCGCCGGCCACCCGCGGTGAGCGGGAGACCGGCGCCTGACGTGGCCTACTTGGTCTCGGCCGGAGCCTTCTTGGCGTAGCGGGCCTCGAAGCGGGCGACGCGGCCGCCGGTGTCGAGGATCTTCTGCTTGCCGGTGTAGAACGGGTGGCACTGCGAGCAGACGTCGGCGTGGATC
This sequence comes from Nocardioides sp. P4_G10, assembly GCF_056401175.1. Taxonomy (NCBI): domain Bacteria; kingdom Bacillati; phylum Actinomycetota; class Actinomycetes; order Propionibacteriales; family Nocardioidaceae; genus Nocardioides; species Nocardioides sp. P4_G10. The sequence continues at coordinate 211,211 of NZ_JBFUJV010000003.1, forward strand.
GAGCCGGAGGTCGCGGTGCTGCGGGTCGTGAACGACGCGCCGCAGGTGCAGGTCACCTGGGTCTCGACGTACTCGGGGTGGGTGTCCTTCTTCATGGTGTTCCTCTCGAATTGCTCCGGGTCGCCCGCGTGGATGCGTAGTGACGTGAACCGGAGCCGGCGCACAAGTGTGCCACCGGTATGAACAACGGCGCCAATCCGGGGATTCCCGCTCGGGAACCCGCGGTTCAGCGGGCGCCGACGACCTTGGTGACGGCCTGCGGGGAGTCGGCGGCGGCGAGCTGCTTGCGCAGGTCGCCGACGACGGCACCCTCGGCCGGGGCGAGCAGCTTCTCCTCGTGCCGGGTGCCCGACGCCGCGACGTCGACCGCGGGGACGATGCCCTTCGCGGCGCGCTCGGCGCTGAGCACCAGCTCGAGGTTGGCGGCGCCTGCGAGCTCCTCCAGGAAGAACTCGTCGGTGGCCGAGCCGGTGCCGACGGCCACGGTCGCCAGGATGGTCAGCGAGCCGCCGTCCTCGACCGCGCGGGCGGCGCCGAAGAACTCCTTCGTCGGGTGGACGGCGGAGGCGTCGACGAGGCCGGCCAGGACGCGGCCGTTGGCCGGTGCGGCGAGGTTGTAGGCCCGCCCGAGGCGCGTGAGCGAGTCCAGCAGGACGACGACGTCGTGGCCGAGCTCGACGAGGCGCTTGGCGCGCTCGATGGCCAGCTCGGCGACCAGGGTGTGGTCGGCCGGCTGCCGGTCGAAGGTCGAGGCGACGACCTCGCCCTTGACGGCGCGCTGGTAGTCGGTGACCTCCTCCGGGCGGGTGTCGACCAGCACCACCATCACGTGGCACTCGGGGTTGTTGGCCGTCACCGACTGGGCGATCGACTGGAAGAGCGTGGTGGCGCCGGTGCGCGGCGGGGCGAGGACCAGTCCCCGCTGGCCCTTGCCGACCGGGGCGGCGACGTCGACGACGCGACCGATCAGGTCGGCGTCCGAGGCCAGGCGCAACCGCTGGTGCGGGTGGACCGGGACCGCGTCGGCGAACTCCGGGCGCTCCTTGGCGCCCTCGGCCTCGGTGCCGTTGACGCTGTCGATGCGGACCATCGGGTTGAACTTCTCCCGACGCTCACCCTCGCGCGGCTGGCGCACCTGACCGACCACGGCGTCACCGCGGCGGAGGTGGTACTTGCGGACCATCGACAGCGACAGGTAGACGTCCTCCGGGCCGGGCAGGTAGCCCGAGGTGCGCACGAACGCGCAGTTGTCGAGCACGTCGAGGATGCCGGCAGCCGGCACCAGGACGTCGTCCTCGAGGATCGTGGTGTCGGGCTCGTTGCGGCTGCCGCCCTGGCGGGGCAGCGTCCGGTCGCGTCCGCGGCGGCGGCGGTTGCGACGGCTGCCGCCCTCGCCGTCCTCGTCGTCGTCGGACTGGTGCTGGGCCTGCTGGTCCTGCCGGTTCTGGTCCTGGCGGGCCTGCTGGTCCTGCCGGTTCTGGTCCTGGCGGGCCTGCTGGTCCTGGCGGCTCTGCTCCTGGCGGTTCTGGTCGCGGTCCTGCTTGTTCTGCTGGTCCTGCTTGTTCTGCTGGTTCTGCTGGTTCTGCTTGCCCTGCTTCTGGCCCTGGTCCTGCTTCTGGCCCTGCTGCCGGTCCGACTTCTTCTGGTCCAGCTTGTCGGACCGGTCGGGCTTCTGCTCGGAGCGCTGCTCGGAGCCCTGGTCGGCGCGCTGCTCGGACGTCTGCTCGGACTTCTGCTCGGACCGGTCCTCGGGCTGCTGCTCCGACCGCTCGGCCTGCTGCTCGGCCTGGCGCTGCTTGCGGGTGCGGGTGCGCACCGTCGTCTGCGGCGCCGGCTCGGCGGCCGCGGCGGGCTCCGCGGACTTCTGCTGCGGCTGCTCCTGCTGCTGGACCGGCTGCTCGGGCTGGGTCTGCTTCGCCGGCTGGGCGGGGGCGCCACCGGACTGGTTCGCCCGGATGGCGTCGACGAGCTGCGCCTTCTTCATCGAGCCCGCTCCGGCGATGCCGAGGCCCGCGGCCATCGACTTCAGGTCGGCCAGGAGCATGGAGCTGAGCCCGCCCGACTTCTTGGCGGGCTTGGTGGCGGCGTTCTCCGCAGGAGCAGAGGGGGTCTCGGTCACGTGGATCCTTCGCACGTTGCGTCGCCTCCCGGACCGGTCGAACGGCCGGCGAGGCGGATGGTGGGTCCCGTCCACGCGGACCTCGAGACATCGCGAGGACGGGGACGGGGAGGTACGCCGATCGGCGCGCGGTCAGGTTAGCAGGCGCCCCGCGTGCCGGGAGCCGGTCGGTGCGGAAGAGCGGCACCAGCCGCTCCACGGCGCACGAGCGGTCAGGTGAGGCGCGCGCCGTCGACGTCGATCGAGAGCTGGTGCGGGGTCCACCCGCTCGGGCACCGCGACAGCAGGTCGGAGATGTCGGAGGAGCCGAAGGCCAGCACCGTCGGGCCGGCTCCGGAGACGACGGCGGGCACGCCCTCGGCGCGCAGGCGTCGTACGAGCGCCAGCGTCTCGGGCATCGCGGGCTCGCGCTGGTCCTGGTGGAGCCAGTCGCGGGTCGCGGCGAGCAGGTGCTCGGGCTGCCCGTTGAGCGCGGCGACCAGCAGGGCGGCGCGACCGGAGTTGGCGGCGGCGTCGGCGTGGGGCACGACGTCGGGCAGCAGCCCGCGCGCGACCTTCGTCTCGACCCCCGTGGGCGGGACGAACACCACGGCGGTGACCCGGGGGTCGACCCCGGCGCGGACGGCGTACCAGTGCCCGTCCTCGCGGCCGGAGATCACGAACCCGCCGTAGAACGCCGGGGCGACGTTGTCGGGATGGCCCTCGAGGTCGGCGGCGAGGTCGAAGAGCGCCTCGTCGGAGGCGAGCAGCTGGCCGCCCGCGACGAGCGCCCGCGCCAGGACGACGCCCGCGACGATCGCGGCGGACGACGACCCGAGGCCGCGGGCGTGCGGGACGACGTTGCGGCACGTCAGGCGCAGGCCGGGCGGCTGCTCCCCCATCAGCTCGAAGGCCGCGCGCATGGAGCGGACCACCAGGTGCGACTCGTCGCGCGGCACGCCATCGGCACCCGCACCCTCGACCTCGACCAGCAGGCCCTCGGTCAGCACCTCCGCCTCGAGCTCGTCGCGCAGCGACAGCGCGAGGCCGAGGCTGTCGAAGCCCGGGCCGAGGTTGGCCGAGGTCGCCGGGACGGAGACCCGCACGGGCCCGTCGACGAACTGGGTCATCAGGAGAGGCCGGCTGCGGCGGCCGCCGCGTCCACGTCGGCGTCGACGACCGTGTCGACCAGGTCGCCGCACGACTCCAGCGCGGTGGCGGTGTCCTTGAGGCCGTGGCCGGTGACGGTGATCGCCACCGTCGCGCCGGTGAACACCTGGCCGGACTCCAGCGCGACGAGCAGACCGGCGACGCCCGCGGCCGAGGCCGGCTCGACGAAGACGCCGTCGTTGCGGGCGAGCTCGATCTGCGCAGCGAGGATCTGTGCGTCGGAGAGGGCCGCGAAGCCGCCCTCGGACTCCTTGGCCGCCTGCTCGGCGAGGTGCCACGACGCCGGGTTGCCCACCCGGATCGCGGTCGCCTTGGTCTCCGGGTCGGGGAACGGCTCACCGGTCACGAGCGGTGCCGCACCCTCGGCCTGGAAGCCGAGCATCCTCGGGCGCTTGGTGGCCCGGCCGAGGTCGGCGTACTGCTGGTAGCCGAGCCAGTAGGCGGAGATGTTGCCCGCGTTGCCGACCGGCAGCAGGTGGACGTCGGGGGCGTCGCCGAGGAAGTCGACGATCTCGAACGACGCGGTCTTCTGCCCCTGCAGGCGGACCGGGTTGACCGAGTTGACGAGCTCGACCGAGTAGCTCTTCGAGAGGCCGATGGCCATCGACAGGCAGTCGTCGAAGTTGCCCCGGACCATGATCACCTGGGCGCCGTGCACGACCGCCTGGGCGAGCTTGCCCGCAGCGATCTTGCCCTCGGGGATGAGCACCAGCGGCTTGAGACGTGCCTTCGCGGCGTACGCCGCCATGGACGCCGACGTGTTGCCCGTCGAGGCGCACACGACCGCCTCGGCGCCGAGGTGCCGGGCGTGGGAGATCGCGGCCGTCATGCCGCGGTCCTTGAACGAGCCGGTCGGGTTGTCGCCCTCGACCTTGAGCCACACCTCTCCCCCGGTGAGCCCGGAGAGCCACTCGGAGTGGACGAGGGGCGTCCCGCCCTCGCGGAGCGTCACGGCGGGCATCCCCTCGGGGAGGTCGAGGAGGTCGCGGTACTCCTCGATCACGCCGCGCCACTGGTGGGTGCCGGTGGCGCTGGCCATGCCGCCGCCGTTCACTCCTCGCCTCCCTCGACGCGCATCACCGAGGTGACCTCGCGGACGATGTCCATGCTGCGGAGCTGGTCGACCGTCGCGCTGAGCGCCGCGTCAGGGGCGGCGTGCGAGACGACCACGAGCTGGGCGTCGGCGCCGCGACCCTCCTGGCGCACGGTCTGGATCGACACGTCGTGGTCGGCGAAGGCGTTGGCCACCGCCGCGAGCACGCCGGCGCGGTCGTCGACGTCGATCGCCACGTGGTAGCGGGTCCGGGTCTCCCCCATCGGCAGGACCGCGCGGTCGGCGTAGGCCGACTCACCGGCACCCCGCGTCTCGGCGAGGCGGTTGCGGGCGACCGTGACGAGGTCGCCCAGCACGGCGCTCGCCGTGGGCGCGCCGCCGGCACCGGGTCCGTAGAACATGAGCTGCCCGGCGGCCTCCGACTCGACGAAGACCGCGTTGTAGGCCTCGCGGACGCTCGCCAGCGGGTGCGAGCGCGGGATCATCGCCGGGTGGACCCGCGCCGCGACCTGCTCCTGGCCGTCGGGGCCGGGGCGGAGCTCGCAGATGGCGAGCAGCTTGACGACCGAGTCCATGTCGCGGGCGCTGGCGACGTCGGCGGCGGTGACCTCGGAGATCCCCTCGCGGTAGACGTCGGCGGCGGTCACGCGGGAGTGGAAGGCGAGGCTGGCGAGGATCGCCGCCTTGGCCGCGGCGTCGAAGCCCTCGACGTCGGCCGTCGGGTCGGCCTCGGCGTAGCCGAGCTCCTGGGCCTCCTCGAGCGCCTCGGAGAAGCCGGCGCCGGAGGTGTCCATCTTGTCGAGGATGAAGTTGGTGGTGCCGTTGACGATGCCGAGCACCCGGGTGACGCGGTCGCCGGCGAGCGACTCCCGCAGCGGCCGCAGGATCGGGATCGCACCGGCGACGGCCGCCTCGTAGTAGAGGTCGCGCTCGGCCTTGGCGGCCGCCTCGAAGAGGGTCGGGCCGTCCTCGGCGAGCAGCGCCTTGTTGGCCGTGACCACGCTCGCGCCGTTGTCGAGCGCGGAGAGGATGAGCGACCGCGCGGGCTCGATGCCGCCGATCACCTCGACGACGAGGTCGACGTCGTCGCGGGCGACCAGGCCCTGGGCGTCGGTCGTCAGCAGGCCGTCGGGCACCTCGACGTCGCGAGCGGCGTCGAGGCGTCGTACGGCGACTCCCACCAGCTCGACGGGCGCGCCGACCCGCGCGGCCAGGTCGTCGTGCTGCTCGCTGAGCAGCCGCACCACCTGCGACCCGACCGCTCCGCAGCCGAGCACCGCCACCTTCAAGGTGCGCTTGTCACCGATACTCATGCACGTACTCGCTTCGCTCACTCATGAGAGAACACCCACATCGGTCGCCAACAGGTCCGCCACAGTCTCTCGTCGCAGCACGGTGAAAGTCTTCCCGTCCCGAACTCCGATCACCGGAGGACGCAGCGCGTGGTTGTAGTTGGACGCCATGGATCTGCAGTAGGCGCCCGTCCCGGGAACGGCGACGAGGTCGCCGGGGCGCACGTCGGCGGGCAGGAACTCGTCCTTGACCACGATGTCGCCGGCCTCGCAGTGCTTGCCCACGACGCGCGACAGCGTGGGCGGGCCGCCGGAGGGGCGGGAGGCGATCGTGGCGGAGTAGTCGGCGTCGTAGAGGGCGGTGCGGATGTTGTCGCTCATCCCGCCGTCGACGGAGACGTAGGTGCGCACAAGCCCGCCGTCGAGGGCGACCATTTTGACCGTGCCGACCTCGTAGACCGTGCACATCGACGGGCCGACGATCGCGCGCCCGGGCTCGATCGACAGGCGCGGGAGCGCGATGTCGAGGGCACGGCACTCGTGCTCGACGATCTTCGCGATCTCGGTGGCCAGCTGCGCGGGGTCGGCCGGGTCGTCCTGGGTCGTGTAGGCGATGCCGAAGCCGCCACCGAGGTCCATCTCGGGCATCTCGACGCCCACCTCCTCGATCACCCGGGCGTGCAGCGCGAGCACGCGACGGGCGGCCACCTCGAAGCCCGAGGTGTCGAAGATCTGGCTGCCGATGTGGGAGTGGAGGCCGAGGAGCCGCAGGCTCGGGGCGTCGTGCACGCGTCGTACGGCCTCGAGCGCGTCGCCGCTGGCGATCGAGAAGCCGAACTTCTGGTCCTCGTGGGCGGTCGCGATGTACTCGTGCGTGTGGGCCTCGACGCCGGCGGTGACCCGCACCATCACGCCCACCGTCCGGCCGAGCTCGGTCGCGACGTCGGCGAGCCGCCCGATCTCGTGGAAGGAGTCCACGATGACCCGACCCACGCCGAGCTCGACGGCGCGCTCGAGCTCGCCGAGGGTCTTGTTGTTGCCGTGGAAGCCCACGCGCGCCATCGGGAACCCGGCCCGCTCCGCGACGGCCAGCTCGCCGCCCGAGCAGACGTCGAGCGACAGCCCCTCCTCCGCGAGCCACCGGGCGACGGTGGTGCAGAGGAACGCCTTTCCCGCGTAGTAGACGTCGAACTGCACCGATCCCTGGCGAGCGAAGGCGTCACGGAAGGCACCGGCGCGGCTGCGGAAGTCGGCCTCGTCGAGGACGTACGCCGGTGAGCCGTGCTCGCGCACCAGCTCGGGCAGCGGCACGCCGCCGACGCTCAGGACGCCGTCGGACTTCGTCGCCGTCCGCGACCAGAGGAGCGGGACGAGCGCGTCGGGGTCGCTCGGCTCACGCAGCCAGTGCGGGCCGCGCAGCGCGCCGTCCGCGTGGGCCCAACCGGACGGGTGTGCGGTGGGCACGCCCGATCACATCCTCTCGGGGGCCGAGACGCCGAGCAGGTCGAGGCCGTTGGCGAGCACGGTGCGGACGGACTGCACGAGCACGAGGCGCGCCTCGTTGGTCGGCGTGACGGGCTCGTCGCCCATCGGCAGCATCCGGCACTCCTTGGTGTCGTACCACCGGTTGAACACCGCAGCGGTGTCCTCGAGGTAGCGAGCGACACGGTGCGGCTCGCGGAGCTCGGCAGCGCTGGCGACGACCCGAGGGAACTCGGCCAACGCGCGCAGCAGGCGGCCGTCGAGCTCGTGGGTGAGGAGCGAGGGGTCGAAGTCCGCGCCCGGCGACACCATGCCGATGGCGGCGGCGTTCTCCATCATCCGGCAGGAGCGCGCGTGCGCGTACTGGACGTAGTAGACGGGGTTCTCGCTCGAGGCCTTGGTGATCTCGGCGACGTCCAGCGTCAGCGGGCTGTCGGCGGGATAGCGGGCCAGGGAGTAGCGCAGCGCGTCGACGCCGATCTCGTCCACCAGCTCGTTGAGCGTCACGATCGTCCCCGCGCGCTTCGACAGGCGCATCTCCTGGCCGTCGCGCATGATCTTGACCATCTGGCCGATCAGCACGTCCAGCGTCTGCGCCGGGTCGTCACCGACGCACGCGGCCATCGCCCGGAGCCGGCCGACGTAGCCGTGGTGGTCGGCGCCGAGCAGGTAGATGCAGTGGTCGAAGCCGCGAGCGCGCTTGTTGAGGTAGTAGGCGGTGTCCGAGGCGAAGTACGTGAGCTCGCCGTTGGTCCGGATGAGCACCCGGTCCTTGTCGTCGCCGAAGTCCGTGGTGCGCATCCACAGGGCGCCGTCGGCCTCGAAGAGGTGACCGTTGTCCTTGAGGCTGCGCAGGGTGTCGGCCACCGATCCGTGCGACTCGTCGGCGTGGAGGTCGCGCTCGGAGAACCACACGTCGAAGTGGGTGTTGAAGCCGTCCAGCTGGTCCTGCTGCTCCTGCAGCTGCAACGCGTAGCCCGCCTCGCGGAAGGCGGCGAGCCGCTCGCCCTCGGGCAGGTGGACGATGTCCGGCTGCCGGCGGACGATCTGCGCCGCCAGGTCGGCGATGTAGGCCCCCTGGTAGCCGTCCTCCGGGATCGGGTTGCCGAGCGCGGAGGCCTCGAGGGAGGCGCCGAAGAGGTTCATCTGGTTGCCGCGGTCGTTGATGTAGAACTCGCGCGCCACCGACGCGCCCGCCGCCTCGAGCACGCGACCGATGGCGTCGCCGAGCACGGCCCACCGGGTGTGACCGAGGTGCAGCGGGCCGGTCGGGTTGGCCGAGATGAACTCGATGTTGATCGACTGGCCGGCCAGGGTCTCCGAGCGGCCGTAGGCCGAGCCTGCCGCGACGATGTCGGCGGCGACCTGGCCCTGCGCCCCGGCCTCGACCGTCACGTTGAGGAAGCCCGGGCCCGCGACCTCGACCTCCGCGACACCGTCGGCTGCGCGCAGCCGCTCGGCGACCAGGTCGGCGAAGGCGCGGGGGTTGGTCCCGGCCTTCTTGGCGAGCTGGAGCGCCACGTTGGTGGCGTAGTCGCCGTGCCCCTGCTGCCGGGGTCGCTCCACCGTGACCTGGGTCGGTACGCCGTCGGGCAGCGTGATCGCGCCGTCGGCCACGAGGGCCTCCAGCGCGTCGACGATGGTCTCGGAGAGCTGATCGGGATTCACCGGGCAAGCCTATCGGCGGGTCCCGCTGCGGGCCGAACCGGTTTCACGCCGTGGCCCAACGACACCTCGAGGGTCCTGCCCTAGGGTTCGGGGCGTGACGACCCACCCCACCTACGACCAGCTGATCGACCTCCCGGCCTACGTCGAGCAACCCGTGCCGATGCCGTTCGAGGACATCAACGGCCACCTCAACGTCCGCCACTACATCGGCATCGCCAGCGAGGGGCTCGACGAGTCGCTCGTCGAGGTGGGCATCCCGCAGATGTGGCCACTCAGCCACGGACACGCGTGCTTCACCGCCGAGCACCACGTCACCTACCTCAACGAGCTGCGCACCGGCGACACGATGTCGGCGCGGGTGCGCCTGCTCGGGCGGTCCGAGCGGGCCGCCCACGTGCTCGTCTACGTGCTCGACGAGACGCACCAGCAGGTGGCGTGCGTGGTCGAGGAGATCTTCCTGCACATCGACCTCGAGACCCGCCGCACCGCGCCCTGGCCCGACGACGTCGCCGCCAAGCTGGACGCCCGCGTCGCCGAGCACGACAGCCTGCCCTTCCCGGCCGACACGTCCGGGTCGCTCGCCCTGCGCTGAGGCGGTTTCACCACGACGCCGGGCGACCGGTAGTCTTCAGCGCGCACCAGCCCCGGAGCGATCCGGGCGGTGCGGGCCTCCGTAGCTCAGGGGATAGAGCACTGGTTTCCGGTACCAGGTGCCGCAGGTTCGAATCCTGCCGGAGGCGCCCACTGCAAGGCCCGGACCCTCGAGGGTCCGGGCCTTCGTCGTCCCCCACCCGGGCACACCGTCCCCCCGCTCCTGGTGACAGGCGTCACCAATCGGGCTCCGCGTCGTTGAGCGGACGAGGGAGCTACTGGCCGGTCACAAGGGACGTGCCACGTGTCGCTCCCGCGGACCCTGGGAGGGGACATGAAGACAACCCAGCGACGGCTCGCGGCCGCCGTCAGCCTCGGCCTGAGCGCGGCGCTCGCGCTGTCGACCGCTGCCGCGCCGGCGCAGGCCGGCGGCTCGGCCGACGCCCGTGCCGCGGCGTCAGACCAGCTCACCGCCTTCGGCTACCGCGGCGACGTGTACGGCGTGAAGCTGGTGACCGACAGCGTCGAGGCGCTCAACCTCAAGGACGCCCACGCGCAGCAGCTGTGCACCCGCTCGGCCGGCAAGGTCGTCCAGCAGCAGAGCGTCGTGTCGGTCCCGGACAACCCGCTCATCCGTGTCTCGGCCAGCACGAGCCGCACCGAGACGTACGCCGACGGCGAGACGCACGGCGTCCGCGGCACCAACACCATCGGCGACATCAGCGTCGGCGGCACGGTCGGTCCGCTGACCACGCCCCGCCTGGTCATCAAGGGCCTGCAGACGACCGCGCACGCCTTCCACACCCCGCGTGGCTACGGCCACGACGAGGGCTTCACGTTCGCCAGCATCACGCTCGACCTGCTCGACGACACCGTGGTGCAGCAGCTGCCGCCGGAGCTCCAGCAGCTGCTCGACCCGCTCGACCAGGTCAGCGACACCGTCTTCACCGGGACCCAGCAGGTCGCCCAGCAGGTCTTCCAGGTGCTGAGCGACGTCACCAAGCCGATCGTCATCCCCGGTCTCGGCACGATCGCGCTCGGCTACGAGAACGGCCGCGCCAACAGCCACAACGCCCAGTCGCAGGCCTCCGCCCTGCGGATCGAGGTCACCGCCGGCGACCGCCGCCAGCTCGTCGAGCTCGGCACCGCCCGCGTCCGGATGGGCGGCCCGGCGCCCGTCGGCGTCTTCCGCTCCGGCGGCACGGCGATGGACTACCAGGCGCTCCAGGGTGCGCTGAAGTTCGGCAACGTCGAGCACAAGGCGCTCCCCTGCCAGGGCACCCGCGGCCGGACGCAGACCTACCAGGTCCCCCACGCCACCCAGCTCGTTCCGGTGCCGGTGCTGCTCGAGGGCGTCACCTACCAGGTCAACGGCGACCAGTTCCGCGCCAAGGCCGGCACGAAGCGGGGCAAGGTCGCCAAGGGCTGGTCGCGCACCGCGATCGGGTCGGTCTCCATCCCCACCGCCCAGCTCGTCATCACCGACGTCAGCTCGCGCGCGGCGATGCGTCAGAAGGCCGGCAAGCGGGTGGGGTCGAAGGTCTCGACCGGCGTCGGGTCCATCACCGTCGCCGGGCAGCAGGTGCCGGTCCCCGCGCCCGGCGAGGTCGTCGAGCTGCCGGGCGGCGCCGGTGAGATCCAGCGCCAGCTCGTCGACACCGGCTACCGCGGGTCGCAGGTGATCGGCCTGCGGATCAAGCTCTACTCCGAGGCCGTCGTCATCGACCTCGCCCGCACCGCGGGACGGATCTACGGCTCCTGACCCTCAGCAGCCGCGCAGGGCGGCGTCCTGCCGGGCCTCGCGCCCCAGGCGCCGCGCCTGCGCGACGTCGGGGAAGACCACGCTGGCGGCACCGACGAAGCCGACCCGGCCACGGACCACGCACGTGGAGATCCTGCGCGGGTCCACCTGGGCGACGGCCTGGGCGATCTCGAAGAGCTCCGCGGGCGAGGCGTTGGTGTCGGTGTGGGCCATCACCGTCATCACGCCGCGCTCGATGAAACCGGGCCGGGCGGCCTGCGAGCGGATCCGGGCGTGGATGCCGCGCAGCGTGCGCTGCTGGTTGGCCGAGCGGTCGAAGTCCCCTCCGACCAGGCCCTTGCGGATCCGGGAGAAGGCCATCGCGTTGTAGCCGTCGAGGTGGATGCGGCCCTGCTTGAACCCCTCCTTCTTCAGGTAGGGGTCCTGGAAGCGGCGTGGGTTGGTGACGGTGATGCCGCCGATGTCGTCGACCATGTCCTCGAAGAACGGGAACCGGGTGACCATGACGTAGTCGGGCTCGATCCCGATCAGGTTGCGCATCGCGCCGGCCATCCCCCGCGGGCCGGCGAAGTAGAGCGCGGAGTTGATCTTCTCCCGGCCGTGACCGGGGATCGCGACCCACGAGTCGCGCGGAACGCCGATGGCGGTGGCCGACCCCGTGCGGGTGTTGATGCCGACCATCTGAAGGGCGTCGCCCCGAGACCGCGTCATCGCCTCACCCGGCCTGGCGTCCGAGCCGACCGCCAGGATCCAGATGACGTCCTGGCCGCCCACGGCGACGCCCTCGGCGTGGCGGATCTTCACCAGGCTGACGTCGGTCGGCTGCACCCCCGACGTGGGTACGACGAACGCGGTGACGGCCAGCACCGCCACGAGGGCGACCGTGCGCACGAGCTTCATGGTCCGCCCCATCACCGGGCTCCCTTCGCGACGTCGTACCCGAAGACGCGCCAGGCGCCCCGCTTGCGGGTGAGGAAGAGCCGCCCCCGCACGGTGGTGGTGCCGGTCTTCTGACCGGTGGTGTCGAACTTCAGGACGAACTGCGCGGTCACGGCCCTCGCCTGCCGGTCGGTGGCGAGGATGTCGAGGGTGACCTTGCGCTGCCGCGCGGTCACCGAGTCGATGCGCGGGCCGGCGGTCTGGTTGGTCAGCAGGGCCTTGTCGGCCCGGGCGCGCTGCTCGGCGGCCGCGGTGAAGCCGGGGAACGCCGCGGGGAAGCTGCTGCGGGGGTAGGTGCCGCCCAGGTAGGCCGCCTCCCACCACCGGTCGACGACGTCGCCGACCTGCCGGCGCACGACCTTGCGCCGGGCGACCGGGAGCCGGCCGTGGACCCGGTGGATCCCGACCTTCGTGGGCGCCGGGTTCGAGGCCAGTGTCGCCTGCGCGTCGGACCGGCTGAGCCGCTCCGGAGCGGCAGACGGCTCGGCGGACGACTGGCAGGCGGAGGTGAGCGGGACGAGCAGCACGAGCGCGAGTCCCACGAGGCGGCGGGCCCGGTGGGCGTGGCCTGGTGAGGGGCGGGGCATGGGAGCTCCAGGCAGGTTTCGAGCGGACGACGGGGGTGAAACCCGAGAATGGCTACTGGGTGACTACGGGTGTGGTCGACACCATGCCTCACCAGGCGAACCCGGCCCTGCATTTGCGTGCGTGTGCGACTAGCCTTGTCGACGACTTGGTCCATACCTCGCGCGATCACATCTGGAAGAGGCGAAACAAGCGTGGCGCAGTCCCCGAACGGGCAGTCCGGCAACCAGTCCTCGGTTGCACCGTCATCTGACCTGGGAGCCAACGAGTGGCTCGTCGAGGAGATGAAGGAGCAGTACGACAAGGATCCCGGGAGCGTGGGTCCGGAGTGGGCGTCCTACTTCGGCAACGGCAGCGCCGCCCCGGTCCAGGCGGCCCCGTCCGCCCCCTCCACGCCCTCCGCGCAGAGCAGCCAGACGCAGACCCGGACCACCACCCAGGCCAGCACCCAGGCGAAGGCGCCGGCGACGTCCCAGGCACCTGCCAAGGCACCCGCGAAGGCCCCCGCCCAGGCCCAGAAGGCTCCTGAGAAGGCTCCTGAGAAGGCCTCTGACAAGGCCCCGGCCAAGCCCGCCACGTCGACGCCGCGCCCGAAGGCCGCGGCCGACGAGCCGGCGAAGGGCTCCAGCACCCCGGTCGCCAAGGACCCCAAGCCCGCCGCGCCCTCCCCCGCCGACGACGAGCCGACCTACACCGTGCTCCGTGGCGCCCCGGCCCGCACCGCCGCCAACATGGACGCGTCGCTGTCGGTCCCGACCGCCACCTCTGTGCGCTCGGTCCCAGTGAAGCTCCTGTGGGACAACCGCACGGTCATCAACAATCACCTCGCCCGCGCTCGCGGCGGCAAGGTGTCGTTCACCCACATCATCGGCTACGCCCTCGTGAAGGCGCTGCGCTCGATGCCGGAGATGAACGTCGGCTTCGAGGTCCGTGACGGCAAGCCCAACCTGATCACGCCGGCCCACATCAACCTCGGCCTCGCGATCGACATGCAGAAGCCCGACGGCACCCGCCAGCTGCTCGTGCCCAACATCAAGGGCGCCGAGGCGATGGACTTCGCGGCCTTCTGGACGGCCTACGAGGAGATGGTGCGCAAGGCCCGCGACGGCAAGCTGACCGTCGCCGACTTCCAGGGCACCACGATGTCCCTGACCAACCCCGGCGGCATCGGCACCGTCCACTCGGTGCCGCGGCTGATGGCCGGTCAGGGCGCGATCATCGGCGTCGGCGCGATGGAGTACCCGCCGGAGTGGCAGGGCGCCTCCGAGGAGGCGATCAACCGCAACGCCATCAGCAAGGCGATGACGCTGACCTCGACCTACGACCACCGCGTCATCCAGGGCGCGCAGTCGGGTGAGTTCCTCAAGCGCGTGCACGGCCTGCTGCTCGGCGAGAACGACTTCTTCGACGAGATCTTCCGCTCGCTGCGGATCCCCTACGAGCCGATCCGCTGGGCCCGCGACGTGGTCGCCAGCCACGACGACGACATCGTCAAGCAGGCGCGGATCCTCGAGCTGATCCACGCCTACCGGGTCCGCGGCCACCTCATGGCCGACACCGACCCGCTGGAGTACCGCCAGCGCAGCCACCCCGACCTCGAGGTGGAGTCGCACGGCCTCACCCTGTGGGACCTCGACCGCGAGTTCGCGACCGGGTCCTTCGGCGGCGAGGGCCGGCGGTTCATGAAGCTGCGCAACATCCTCGGGATCCTGCGCGACTCCTACTGCCGCACCACCGGCATCGAGTACATGCACATCATGGATCCCGACCAGCGCAAGTGGATCCAGGAGCGCGTCGAGCAGCCGCACGTGAAGCCGCCCCGCGAGGAGCAGCTGCGCATCCTGCTCAAGCTCAACCAGGCCGAGGCGTTCGAGACCTTCCTGCAGACCAAGTTCGTCGGGCAGAAGCGCTTCAGCCTCGAGGGCGGCGAGACCACCATCCCGCTGGTCGACGAGATCTGCGAGGCGGCCGCCGAGACCGGGCTCGACGAGGTCTGCATCGGCATGGCCCACCGCGGCCGGCTCAACATGCTCGCCAACATCGTGGGCAAGAAGTACAGCCAGATCTTCCGCGAGTTCGAGGGCAACATCGACCCGCGCACGGTCCAGGGCTCCGGTGACGTGAAATACCACCTCGGCGCCGAGGGCGAGTTCGTCGCCGGCTCCGGCGACAAGATCAAGGTGTCCGTCGCGGCGAACCCCTCGCACCTCGAGGCGGTCAACCCGGTCCTGGAGGGCATCGCCCGCGCCAAGCAGGACCTCCTCGACCAGGGCGAGAAGTTCCCGGTCCTCCCCCTGCTGGTCCACGGCGACGCCGCGTTCGCCGGCCAGGGCGTCGTGGCCGAGACGCTCAACCTGTCGCAGCTGCGCGGCTACCGCACCGGCGGCACCGTCCACGTGGTGATCAACAACCAGGTCGGGTTCACCACCGCGCCCGGCTCCTCGCGCTCCTCGCTCTACGCCACCGACGTGGCGCGGATGGTGCAGGCGCCGATCTTCCACGTCAACGGCGACGACCCGGAGGCGTGCATCCGCGTCGCCCGGCTCGCCTTCGACTACCGCCAGGCGTTCAACAAGGACGTCGTCATCGACCTCGTCTGCTACCGCCGTCGCGGCCACAACGAGGGCGACGACCCGTCCTACACGCAGCCGCTGATGTACGACCTCATCGAGCAGAAGCGGTCGGTGCGCAAGCTCTACACCGAGTCGCTCATCGGTCGTGGCGACATCACGATCGAGGAGGCCGAGCAGGTCCTCAAGGACTACCAGCAGCAGCTGGAGCGGGTCTTCACCGAGGTGCGCGAGGCGAGCTCCGAGGCGCCCACCGAGTGGACGACCGTCCCGGACTACCCGGACAAGCCGGCCGGCGACTTCTCCACGGCCGTCACGCCCGAGGTGCTCAAGCGGATCGCCGACAGCTACGTCACCCCGCCGGAGAACTTCACCGTGCACCCCAAGGTGATGCCGCAGCTGCAGCGCCGCTCGGCAGCGATCACCGACGGACCGATCGACTGGGGCACCGGCGAGATCCTCGCCTTCGGCTCCCTGCTGATGGACGGTCGCCCGGTGCGGCTTGCCGGCCAGGACTCGCGCCGCGGCACGTTCGTCTCGCGGTTCGCCACGATCATCGACCGGGTCAACGCCGACGAGTGGACGCCGCTGACCAACCTCACCGAGGACCAGGCGAAGTTCCACGTCTACGACTCGCTGCTGTCGGAGTACGCCGCCCTCGGCTTCGAGTACGGCTACTCCGTGGCGCGGCCCGAGGCGCTGGTCCTGTGGGAGGCGCAGTTCGGCGACTTCGTCAACGGCGCGCAGACCGTCATCGACGAGTTCATCTCCGCCGGTGAGACCAAGTGGCGCCAGCAGTCGGGCGTGGTCCTGCTGCTCCCCCACGGCTACGAGGGACAGGGTCCCGACCACTCGTCGGCGCGCATCGAGCGCTTCCTGACGATGTCGGCCGAGGACGCGATGGTCGTCGCCCAGCCCTCGACGCCCGCGTCGTACTTCCACCTCCTCCGCCGGCACTCGCTCGGAGAGGAGCACCGCCCCCTGATCGTCTTCACCCCGAAGTCGATGCTCAAGCGCAAGGAGGCGGCGTCGCAGCCCGCCGACTTCACCGGGGACACCACCTTCCGCGCGTTCATCGGCGACGACAACGCTGACCGCGACAAGGTCGAGACGCTCATCCTGTGCTCGGGCCGGGTGACGTGGGACCTCATGGTCGACCGCGGCAAGCGCGACAACGGCGACGCGTTCGCCATCGCTCGCTTGGAGCGGCTCTACCCGAACCCCGTCGAGGAGATCAAGGCCGAGGTGGCGAAGTACCCCAACCTCAAGGCGATCCGGTGGGTGCAGGACGAGCCGCGCAACATGGGCCCGTGGCCGCACTACCAGCTCAACGTGTGGCCCCAGCTCGACATGACCGTCGAGCCCGTCACCCGCCCGTCGTCCGCGTCGCCGTCCGTCGGCACGGTCAAGCGCCACGTCGAGGAGCAGAAGACGCTGCTCGACGCGGCCTTCGAGTCGCCGCGCGCGGCCGGCCACGACTACTGAGCCGGAGCCTGGGGAACAGCGGTGTACTTCACCGATCGCGGGATCGAGGAGCTCGAGAGGCGCCGGGGTGATGAAGAGGTCACCCTGGCGTGGCTCGCCGAGCAGCTGCAGGCGTTCGTCGACGCGCACCCCGACTTCGAGGTGCCGATCGAGCGGCTGGCCACCTGGCTGGCCCGGCTCGACGACCCCGAGGACTAGGCCCCGCGTGTCCTAGGCTCGCGTCATGACGTCCGAGCCCGAGCTCCTGTCCGGCGAGCAGCCGTCCAGGGGCGCGGGAGAGACCCGGGCCGAGCGCAAGGAACGCACCCGGCGGGCCATCCTCGACGCGGGACTCACCCTCTCGGCCGACTCCAACCTGTCGGCCATCTCGCTCCGGCAGGTGGCCAAGCAGGTCGGGGTGGTCCCCACGGCGTTCTACCGTCACTTCGACTCGCTGGAGCTGCTCGGGCTCGCGCTGGTCGACGAGAGCTTCCGCTCCCTCCGGTCGATGCTGACGGACGTGTGGCGCCACGCCCCGGAGTTCCGCGACTTCATCGACGGGTCACTGCCGATCGTCGCCGAGCACGTCCGGGAGAACCGGGCGCACTACGCCTTCATCGCCCGGGAGCGGGTCGCCGGTCCGCCGCGGGTGCGGGAGGCGATCGGCCGCGAGATCGAGCTGATCACCCGCGAGCTCGCCTCCGACATCGCCCGCAGCGGCGCCGCCGAGCACTACTCCAGCGCCGACATCGGGCTGCTGGCCGACCTGATCGTGTCCTTCGTGGTCACGATGGCCGAGCGGCTGGTCGACGACCCCGACTCCGAGGAACGCACCCTCGCCCAGGCCCGCACCCAGCTGCGGATGCTGCTCGTGGGCGCGCTCGGCTGGCGCTCGCGAGAGGGCACCTGAGGTGGGCCGCGACCTGGCCGCCGACCTCGGCTACTCGCACGCCACGGGCAACCCGCTGCACCGGGCGGTGCGCTGGGGCGCCGGCACCCGTGCCGGCGGCTGGGTGTTCTCCCACGTCCTGCGCCACCTCGACGATGCCGTCGGTCGGCTCACCAGGGGACGACGCAGCGCACCGGGCCTGCTGGCCGGCCTGGAGGTCCTCGACGTGACGACGACCGGGCGCAGGTCGGGACAGCGCCGCACCAGCCACCTCATCGCGGCGCCGTACGACGGCACGCTCGCGCTCCTCGGCACCAACTTCGGCCAGGCCGCGACGCCTGCGTGGGCGCTCAACCTCGAGGCCGAGCCGCGAGCGACGCTCACCTACCGCGGCGTCACGCGCGAGGTGGTCGCCCGGGCCGCGACGCCCGCCGAGGCCGAGGAGGTCTACGCGCTGGCGGCACGCTTCTACCCGGGCTACGCCCGTTATCGACAGCGCGTCGGTGAGCGCCGGCGGATCCGGGTCTTCGTCCTGCAGCCGGCCTGACCCCGATCGGATCAGGCACGCGGCACGACCGGGCGGACCGTCACGTCGGGGATCGTGGCGTCGGCCGGCAGGTCGACGACGTGGAGGATCGTGTCGACGACCGTCTCGGGGCTGATCCAGCGCGAGGCGTCGTAGGTGCGCCCCTCCTGCTCGTGGACCTTCTCCTGCATCGGCGTGGCGGTGCGGCTCGGGTAGACGGTGCTGACGCGCACCCCGTTCTCGACCTCCTCGGCCCGCAGCGCGTCGGCGAACGCGCGCAGGCCGAACTTCGAGGCGGCGTACGCCGACCACTCGGGGCCGGCCGCCAGCCCTGCGGAGGAGTTGACGAAGACGAACGTGCCGCGGGCGGCGCGCACGTGCGGCAGCAGCTCACGGGTCAGGACCGCCGGCGCCGTGAGGTTCACCGTCACCTGCTCCTCCCACTCGGCGAGCCGCAGCCGCTCCACCGGCGCCAGGTCGACCACGCCGGCGACGTGCAGGACGGAGTCGACGGGCCCGTCGACCTGCCGCCCCACGCCGTTGAGGGTGCCCGGGTCGGCCAGGTCGGCGACCAGGAGCTGGGCGTGCGGGAACGTCCGGGCGAGCTCCGCCGCGCGGGCGTCGCTGCGGGCGAGCAGGACGAGGCGGTCACCCCGCTCGGCCAGGCGGCGGGCCAGCGCGAGCCCGATGCCCGACCCGGCCCCGGTGAGGACGTGCGTGCGGGTCATCGGGTGAAGACGACCTTGCCGAAGACGTCGCCCTCCGCCATCGCGGCGAAGCCGTCACGGGCCTCCTCCATCGGGATGGCCCGGTCGACGAGCGGCCGGGCGCCGGTGGCGTCGAGGAACTTCACCAGCAGGTCGAGCTCGCCGCGGGTGCCCATGGTGGAGCCGATGATCGAGAGCTGCTTGAAGAACACGTGCGTCAGGCCGGGGTCGCCGACGTCGGGGCCAGAGGTGGTGCCGCTGATGACGATCCGGCCGCCCGGGCGCAGCGAGCGGATGGAGTGGATCCAGGTGGCCTTGCCGACCGTCTCCATGACCGCGTCGACCTTCACGGGGAGCCGCTCGCCGGACTCGAACACCTCGTGGGCGCCGAGCTCACGGGCCCTCGCACGCTTGGCCTCGTCGCGGCTGGTGGCGAGGATCGTCAGGCCCGCCGCGCGCCCCAGGGTGATGAGCGCGGTGGCGACGCCACCGCCGGCGCCCTGGACGAGCACCGTCTCGCCGGGCTTGCAGCCGCCCTGCACGAAGAGCATCCGGTAGGCCGTCAGCCACGCGGTGGGCAGGCAGGCCGCCTCCTCGAAGGAGAGCGAGCCGGGCTTGGGGACGAGGTTGCGCCGCGGCACGACGACCTGGTCGGCGAAGGTGCCCTGGTGGCGCTCGGAGAGCAGCGACCGGCCCGGGTCGTCGGCTTCGTCACCCGTCCACCGGGGGTCACCGATGACGCCGTGGACGACGACCTCGTTGCCGTCCTCGTCGACGCCCGCGGCGTCGCAGCCGAGGATCATCGGCAGCGACTCCTCGCGCAGGCCCACCCCGCGCAGCGACCACAGGTCGTGGTGGTTGAGGCTGGCGGCCTTCACCGTCACCGTCGCCCACCCGTCGGGGGCCTCGGGAACCGGTCGCTCCCCCACCACCAGGCCGCTCAGCGGGTCGTCGGGAGAGAAGGACTCGGCGTAGACGGCGAACATTCCTCGACCCTAGCGAGTGGCTCGCCTTATCCGGTTGCGGGTCCTCGCGCCGACAGGTTGGGTTGAGACGGTGAGCATCGACGTACGTCCCTCGGAGGACCCCGCGAAGTACCTGGCCACCGACCAGCTCGTCTGGTTCGGCGAGGTCACCGACGACGACGCCGACCACCTGCGGCTCGGACTCCCGGATGACCAGCGGTTCGTCGTCGACCTGCCCGACGGTCCCGGCGACCTGCACAGCGGCATCTACGGCGTGCGCCCGATGGAGATGTCGTTGCCCGGCGGCGACGTCGTACCGATCGCGGGCCTGACCTGGGTCGGCGTCCACCCCGACGCCCGCCGCCGTGGCGTGCTGGCAGCGATGATGACCGACCACCTCGCTCGCACCCGCGACGCCGGCACCGCCGTCTCGGCGCTCCATGCGAGCGAGGCCGCGATCTACGGCCGCTTCGGCTACGGCAACGCGGTGATCACGCACCAGGTCTCGCTGGGACGCGGGACGACGTTCACCGCCCCGCACCTCGAGGACGAGGTCGCCGGGATCACCACCCACCTCCTCGACATGGCGGCACCGGGCGTGACCGAGCGGATGCGCGCCTGCCAGCTCGACGCAGCGCCCGACTTCCCCGGCACGATCATCGGCCTGCCCGACTTCTTCAGGCTCATGGCCCACGAGACGCCCGACCAGCTGCGCGACAAGGAGCGCCGCCGCATCATCTTCGCCCGTCGCGACGGCCAGGACATCGGCTTCACCGGCCTGCGGCGCGAGCACAAGTGGAACGACGCCCGCCCGTCCGGCACCGTCGTGGTCGGCACGTTCTGCGGTGGCCCCGCCGCCCGGCTCGCGCTCGCGCGCCGCGTCGTGGACCTCGACCTGATGGGCACGACCAAGCTGGAGAACGTCGGCGTTGACGACCCGGTCCTCGGCTGGGTCGGCGGACCCCGCGGCACCGGCGACCTCAAGACCTGGGACAGCACCTGGGTCCGCCTCGTCGACGTCGAGGCGGCCTGGCCGCTGCGGTCCTACGAGTCCGACTGCGACGTGGTCGTCGAGGTGCAGGACCGCCACGCACCCTGGAACGCCGGGCGCTGGCGCCTCACCGCCTCCTCGGGCTCGGGTGCGGCCTCGCGCACCGACTCCCCCGCCGACGTCACCCTCGACGTGGCCGCCCTCGGTGCCGGCTTCCTCGGCCACGGCATCGGCGGGCTGCTCCGTGCGGGTCTCGTGCAGGAGCACCGCCTCGACGCGTACGCCGAGCTGGCGCGCGCGATGCGCACTGCCGTCGCGCCGGAGCCGTCGATCGGTTTCTGACCTCCGCCGGTCCAGCACTGGCGGCCAGGGGTCCACCGTTGACGGCAGGTCCGCCGCTGGTCAGGCTGACCCGCATGACCTGGACCAACTGGGTGGGCAACCAGTCCTTCGCACCCGCGGCGACCGCCGCTCCGCGCGACGAGGACGAGGTCGCCGCCCTCGTGCGGCAGGCCGCCGAGCGCGGCCAGCGTGTCCGCGTCTCGGGCGCCGGGCACTCCTTCACGCCGGTGGTCCGGACCGACGGCCTGCTGCTCGACCTCTCGGCACTGCGCGGCGTCGTCGGCACCGACGTAGCGGCGAAGCGCGCGACAGCGCTCCCCGGCACGTTGATCCGCGACTTCTACGAACCGCTGTGGGACGTCGGGCTGGCGCTGCGCAACCAGGGCGACATCGACACCCAGCAGATCGCCGGTGCGGTGGCGACCGGGACGCACGGCTCCGGCACGCGCTACACCAGCCTGTCCGGCGTCGTGCGCGGCGTACGCCTCGTGACGGCGACCGGTGACGTGCGCGAGATCGGCGAGGCGGACCTCGACCTGCTGCACGCGGCCCAGGTCTCCGTCGGCATGCTCGGGGTCGTGACCCAGCTCGAGCTCGAGGTCACCGACGCCTACCGGTTGCGTGAGCACGTCAGCCTCCGGACCTGGGACGACGTGATGGAGCACTGGGACCAGCTGGTCGACGAGCACCGCCACTTCGGGATGTTCTGGCTGCCGACCGAGGAGTCGGGCGCGCTCTACAACCTCGACGGCCACGGCGAGCCCCTGGCCGACCAGTGCTACGTCAAGGTCTACGACGAGGTCGGCCCCGACGTGCCGGACGACGACACCGTGGGCCGCCGCGTCGACCGGTGCTACCGGATCTTCCCGATGGTCTACGACCCCAACTTCCACGAGCTGGAGTACTTCGTCGCCCTCGACCGCGCTCCCGAGGCGCTCCACGCGATGCGCGAGCTGATGCAGCGCAGCCTCCCCGACTCCGTCTACCCGCTCGAGGTGCGCACGGTCGGGGCGGACGAGGCCTTCCTGTCCCCGCAGTTCCGGACGCCCACGGTCGTCATCTCCGTCTCCGGCACGCCGGGCACCGACTACTGGGCCTACCTGCGCTCGGTCGACGCCCTCCTCGCCGGGTTCGGCGCCCGCGTCCACTGGGGCAAGCTGCACTTCATGACGCCCGAGCGGCTCCGCGAGCTCTACCCGCGGGCCGACGACTTCGTCGCGCTCCGCCGCGAGCTCGACCCGCAGGGCATGTTCCTCAACGACCACCTGCGGCCGTTGTTCGAGTAGGCCGCAGCCGTCAGAGTCGTACGTGGAGGGTGGCCGCCCAGGACGCCGCGTCGGGGTCGTCGACGTCGGTGACGGCGTACAACGTCGCCGCTGTCTCGTCGGCGTCCAGCACCATGAGCCCCTCGACCTTGAGCACCCGGCCCGCGTGGTCAGGCAGGGGCACGACCTCGACGACTTCGTTGCCGCGGATGCGCGCGAGAGCCGTCGCCGTCACCGTCCCGTCGTCGCGCGGGTTGGGGCTGTCCTCCGCCGCGGCGCACGCGAGGAGGTCGCCGCCCGGGAGCGCGACGACGTCGGTGATCGCCAGACCGACGCCGTCCGCGGACCCGAGGTCATAGGTCGTCGGCGCGTCGACCTGCAACGTCGATGCCTGACGGCCTGCGGCGGCCGCCACAGCTGCGTCGAGGTCGAGGTCGACGCTCCCGCTCGGCAGGCCGGACGAGGGCAGGCCACGGTGGAACCACCGCAGGCTGCGGCCGACGACGCAGGCGCCCTCCAGGTTGAGGTCGTCCGGGTCGAGGTCGAGCGCCCTGGCGACGTCGGCGTACAGCTCAGGCATGCCGGTGTGCGTGACGTCAGGCACGCCGTCCACCACACGAAGCAGGCACCACGTCATCCGCCTCGGCGACGAGCCCGAGCCCATCAGCAGCACGGCCTCCTCGCCGTCGACCTCGACGCGGCAGGCCGTCTCGAGGTCGGGCTTGAGGACCTTGGTGCCCGACTCCTCGTCGAACACCTCGTGCCCCTCGACGGGCGGGAGGAGTCGCATGCGGGTGGGCTCCGCGTCCGGGCGGAACCACGCCGCGTGCGTCGCGTCGTCCGACACCACGAGGCGTCCGTCGCCGAAGCGGACGACCGCGGACGCTGCCCGCACGGGACTCCCGTCACCGAACCGGAGCAGCTCCGCCCCGGACACCTCGACGTGCATGACGCGATGCTGCCAGACCCGGCGCGCCGTTGGCGATCAGCGGCGGGCGACCCCGTCGCGCCGGGCAGCGTCGGCGACGGCCTCCCGCACCGCGCCCGGGACCCGAGGGTCGAAGGGCGACGGGATGACCAGGTCCTCGCGCAGGTCGTCACCGACGAGCTCGGCGAGGGCGGTGGCCGCAGCGACCTTCATCCCCTCCGTGATCGCGGTGGCGTGCACGTCGAAGGCCCCGCGGAAGATGCCGGGGAAGGCGAGGACGTTGTTGATCTGGTTGGGGAAGTCCGAGCGGCCGGTGGCGACGACCCGGGCGTACTTGTGCGCCAGGTCCGGGTGCACCTCGGGCGTCGGGTTGGCCAGGCCGAAGATGATCGCGTCGTCGGCCATCGAGGCCACGATCTCCTCGGGCACCTGGCCGCCGGAGACGCCGATGTAGACATCGGCGCCGGCCATCACGTCGGCCAGCGTGCCGCGGCGGCCGAAGTGGTCGGCGGTGTCACGGGCCAGCGCGGCCTTGACCTCGGTCAGGTCCGACCGCGACGAGCTGAGCACGCCCTGCCGGTCGAGGACCGCGATGTCCTTGACGCCCGCCTCGAGCAGGATGCGCGCCACGGCGACGCCGGCAGCACCGGCGCCCTGCACCACCACACGGACCGTCGCGGCGTCACGGCCGGTGAGCCGGAGCGCGTTGGTCAGGGCGGCGAGGGCGACGACGGCGGTGCCGTGCTGGTCGTCGTGGAAGACCGGGATGTCGAGCCGCTCCTTGAGCCGCGCCTCGATCTCGAAGCAGCGCGGCGCGGAGATGTCCTCGAGGTTGATCCCGCCGAAGCTCGGCGCCAGCCGGACGACGGTCTCGATGATCTCCTCGACGTCGGTGGTGTCGAGGCAGATCGGCACGGCGTCGACGCCACCGAACTGCTTGAACAGCACCGCCTTGCCCTCCATCACCGGCATCGCGGCCGCCGGGCCGATGTCACCGAGGCCCAGGACCGCTGTGCCGTCGGTGACGACGGCGACCGTGTTGGGCACCCACGTGTAGTGCTGGGTCAGCGACGGGTCGGCGGCGATGGCCTCGCACACCCGCGCCACACCGGGGGTGTAGGCGAGGGACAGCTCGTCGGGGCCGGTCAGGGCGACCGTCGAGTGGATCTCCATCTTGCCGCCGACGTGCAGGTCGAACACCGGGTCGCCGGCGTGCGGGTGCGAAACCATGCCGGCGATACTCGCACAGCTCAGCGGCCCCGGAGCCTGCGTCCCACACGTGGGGAAGGCCACACCCGCAGGCGGACGACGGCCAGCACGTCGGCCTCTGGGACGGGTCCGCGGTGACGCGAGTCGACCCCCTCGTCGGGGTTGTCGCTCAGCAACCACCAGCCGGCTGCGCCGGAGCGCGTACGACGTTCCTCGACCGCGCGCTTGACGGCCACCGTGCCGTCGGCGAAGCGGGCGACGACGAGGTCACCCGGCCGGGGCGGGGCGCCGTAGCGGACGAGCAGCAGGTCGCCCTCTCGCAGCGTCGGGAGCATCGACCGGCCCCGGACCAGGGCCGTCCCGAACGGCGGCCCGGAGCGCCCACCCCGGGGGGCGGGACCCCGCTGCCGACGCCGCTTCACGCGGAGTAGTGTCGCAGCAGATGCACATCTTCCCGATCGAGAGGAACCCGATGCTCCGCCAGCTGCTCGCCCCCACCGTCGAGGTCTCCGCCCACTGCGACCTGCCGTGTGGCGTCTACGACCCCGCCCAGGCCCGCATCGAGGCCGAGTCGATCAAGGCGATCATCGCCAAGGTCGCGGACAACGACGACCCCGACTTCCGCACGCGCGCCATCCTGATCAAGGAGCAGCGCTCGGAGCTCGTCAAGCACCACCTGTGGGTGCTGTGGACCGACTACTTCAAGCCCCCGCACTTCGAGAAGTACCCGCAGCTGCACACCCTGGTCAACGAGGCCACCAAGCTGGCCGGCGCCTCCGGCACCAAGGGTGAGCTCGACGCCGGCAAGGCCGACGAGCTGCTCGCCAAGATCGACGAGATCGCGGAGATCTTCTGGGAGACGAAGAAGGCCTGAGCGAAGCGAAGGCCTTCGAGTCATGAAGCGCGACCGAGCCTGCGAGGTCGCGACCGCTAAGAAGGCCTGACACTCCCGGACGCCGCACCGACCCTCCGGGTCGGTGCGGCGTTCGTGCGTCCCGCTCCCCCGCGCTGGCTAGGCTCCGGGCCAGCGGACGGGAGGGCCGATGATCGAGCAGGTCACGCTGCGTGACGGCACGGACGCCTTCGTCGTGCCCCTGGAGCGCACCGACCGGGCAGCGCTCGTGGCGGAGTTCGAGACCCTCTCCCCCGAGTCCCAGCGCCGACGCTTCCTCGCGCCGGTCAGGCACCTCAGCGACGCGATGCTGGACCACCTCGTCGACGACGTCGACGGCGTCGACCACATCGCCCTCGTGCTGTGCGCCGAGACGAGCGCCGACGTCTACGACCCCGTCGCCCTGGCCCGGATGGTGCGCTAC
Source organism: Nocardioides sp. P4_G10 (assembly GCF_056401175.1). Lineage (NCBI taxonomy): Bacteria > Bacillati > Actinomycetota > Actinomycetes > Propionibacteriales > Nocardioidaceae > Nocardioides > Nocardioides sp. P4_G10. The sequence continues at coordinate 237,024 of NZ_JBFUJV010000003.1, forward strand.
GCAGATGTCACCGATGCCGCCGACCTCGCCGTCACCGTCAAGGACGAGTGGCAGGGCCGCGGGGTGGCCACCGTCCTGCTCGAGGTGCTGATGCGCCGGCGACCTGCGGGCGTGGACCGCATCGTCACCGAGGTGCTGCAGGACAACCCCGCGTCCCTGGGGATGCTCCGCCGCCTGGGCGCGGTGTCCCTCGAGGACGAGGGCAACGGGGTGTACGGCGTCGTGGTCGAGCTCGAGCACCTCGTCCCGGCCGCGACGCCGGACGTGACGCGGGCCGCCGCCCCGTCGCCGGTGCCCGCGGGACGGGGCGACAGCAGGCCGAGGCCGCTGCTGCACGACCCGCGCCACCGCCACGACCTGCACACACGCGACCAGCTGTGTCCGTGGTTCAGCTGATCGAGACCGTTAGTGTGTGCGGAGCATCGGCCTCGAGGACGGGACATTGACCCAGATGGCAGACAACACGGGGGCATCTCGCGCCGACGTCGAGCTCCGGCTCCCAGCCGAGGGGGCCTACGCGACGATCGTCCGCACCACGGCCGCCGGGCTCGCGGCCCGGCTCGACTTCACGATCGACGACATCGAGGACCTCCGCATCGCCATCGGCGAGGCGAGCGCGCTCGTGATCCCCGAGGCCGACCCGGGCGTCGACCTCGTGGCGAGCTTCTGGTTCGGCCGCGGCTCGATGACCGTCGAGCTGCAGGCCGAGGCGATCGACGACCCCCCGCTCGACACCGAGAGCTTCGCCTGGCAGGTGCTCGACACGATGGCGCAGGACGCGTCGGCAGGATCCGATGACGGGCGCTTCCACGTCCGCTTCACGGTGACGTCGGCGGTCGCTGCGGGAATGACAGGTGCCGAGCTCTGACATGAGCGCAGTCACGGGGGACACGGGGGACGACACGGCAGCCGACGCTGCCCTCGACCGTGGGATCGACGACGACGTCGTGCCCAGCGGTCTCGAGCACGTCCGCGCGCGCAGCGCAGAGCTGTTCAGCGTGCTGCGCGACGACGAGGCGAGCAGCGCCGTGCGCTCGGTGGCGCGCGACGACCTGGTGCACCTCCACCTGTCGCTGGTGGAGCACTGCGCCCGACGCTTCCGCAACCGCGGGGAGCCGTTCGAGGACCTCGTGCAGGTCGGCACGATCGGCCTGATCAAGGCGGTCGACCGGTTCGAGACCGATCGCGGCGTGGAGTTCTCCACCTATGCAACGCCGACGGTGATCGGCGAGATCAAGCGTCACTTCCGCGACAAGGGCTGGGCGATCCGGGTGCCGCGCCGCCTCCAGGAGCTGCGGATGCAGATCGGGAGCGCCACCGGCGAGCTCACCCAGAAGCTCGGCCGCTCCCCCACGCCGCGCGAGCTGGCCGAGGTCATCGGCTGCACCGTGGAGGAGATCGTGGAGGGCATCGAGTCCTCCCACGCCTACGCGACGCTCTCCCTCGACGCCACCGACGACAACGACGACGGCCCGCCTGCCATGCTCGCCACGCTCGGCGTCGAGGACGCCAACATCGAGCACGTCGAGGTCCGCGAGTCGATCAAGCCGCTGCTCGAGGGGCTCGGTGAGCGCGAGAAGCGGATCCTGCTGCTGCGCTTCTTCAAGAACATGACGCAGTCGCAGATCGCCGAGGAGATCGGCGTCTCGCAGATGCACGTCTCGCGCCTCCTGACGCGCACCCTCGCCCAGCTGCGTACGTCGCTCGAGGCCGACTAGCCGCACCTAGGCCGCGTCCTCCTCCAGCACCTGGGTGGTCGCCGGGTGCAGCAGCCCGGCGATCACCACCACGCCCGCCACCGCCAGCCCGATCGCCAGCAGCGTGGTCGGGGCGTCGCGGAAGTTCCACGCCAGTCCCAGCTGGATCAGCTGGGCCATCACGACCGGCCCGCGGGCCCATCGACGGGTCTTCCACAGCGACCAGGCGCACCACGCCAGCCCGGCCGCGGCGGCGAGGAAGAACACCGTCGTCGTGACGCCCATGGTGAGCCGGACCGAGCGGAGGTTCGCCAGCTCGAGGACGGCGAGCACGACGAGCACCAACGCCTCGAGGGCCACGAGAGCGGCGGCCACCTGGAGCGGGGGTGGGGCGACAGGGTCGGGACCAGGGGTATCAGCCTTCGGCGTAACGGGCACTGCACAACAGTAGTTGTGACGGACACGACCAGCGTTGGGGGTTGTGTGAACGTTCAAAGATTGCAAGTCTGGTCGCTGCGCTTTCTGGCGCCCGGGCCCAGCTGAACGTCCGTAAACAGCAACCCGACGTGATGTGAAAGAGGGAATCCCCCACCCATGGATTGGCGCAGCCGCTCCGCATGCCTCGACGAGGACCCTGAGCTGTTCTTCCCGATCGGCAACACCGGTCCCGCGATCCTCCAGATCGAGGAGGCCAAGCAGGTCTGCCGTCGCTGTGAGGTACGTGAGCAGTGTCTTGCCTGGGCCCTTGAGGCCGGCCAGGACCACGGAGTGTGGGGCGGCCTCAGCGAGGACGAGCGCCGCGCGCTCAAGCGCCGCAACGCCCGCGCGCGCATCCGCACCGCCTGACCTCAGTCGGCCGGCAGGTCCGCCTGCACCCGCGTGCCACGGCTCCCGGGGCCGATCTCCAGCACGCCGCCCAGCTCGGACTCCACCAGCGTGCGCACGATCGACAGCCCCAGCTGGGTCGACGAGTCGAGGTCGAAGTCGTCGGGCAGGCCTCGACCGTCGTCCTCCACCACGACGTGCAGCCGACCCACGATGCGGCGAGCGGTGATCACCACGCGGCCCGAGCGCTCCATCGTCGCGACCTCCTGGTCGGAGTAGCCGTGCTCGACGGCGTTCTGCAGCAGCTCGGTCAGCACCATCGCGAGCGGCGTGGCCGCCTCCGAGGGCAGCTTGCCGAAGGAGCCCTCCCGCACGACGCGCACCGGCACCTCCACCCCGCTGACGTCCACGACCATGGAGCCGAGCCGGTCGGCGATCTCGTCGAAGTCGACGGTCTCCTCCACCGCGTGGCTCAGCGTCTCGTGCACGATCGCGATCGAGCCCACCCGGCGCACGGCCTCCTCGAGGGCCGCCTTGGCGTCCTCGGCGTCCGTACGACGCGCCTGCAGGCGCAGCAGCGCCGCGACGGTCTGCAGGTTGTTCTTCACCCGGTGGTGGATCTCGCGGATGGTCACGTCCTTGGTGACCAGCTCGCGGTCACGGCTGCGCAGCTCGGTGACGTCACGCACGAGCAGCAACGCCCCGCTGCGCTCCCCCTGCGGACGCAGCGGGATGCTGCGCACGATGAGGGTGACCTCGTCGGTGCCGACCTCGGTCGCGCGCCCGTCGCGGCCGCCCAGCACGGCGCTCAGCGTCTCCTCGTCGGGTCGCCTGCGAGCCGGCACCAGCTCACGCGTCAGGTCGGTGAGGACCAGGCCGGCGAGGTCCCCCTGCAGCCCGAGCCGGCGGTAGGCCGACAGGCCGTTGGGACTGGCGTAGACGACCCGGCCGGCGGGGTCGAGACGGACGAACCCGTCCCCCACCCGTGGTGAGTCGGCGTGGTCGCTGCGCTGGTCGCTGAGCGGGAAGTGCCCCGCGGCGATCATCTGCGTCAGGTCGGCGGCCGTCTGGAGGTAGCTGAGCTCGAGCCGGCTGGGCGTGCGTACGCCGAGCAGGTTGGTGTTGCGACCGATCGTGGCGATCACCCGGCCGGCCCGGCGCACGGGGATGACCTCCACCCGCACCGGCACGTCGTCCCGCCACTCCGGGTCGCCCTCGCGGACCAGGCGCCCCGTCGTGAAGGCCTCGTCGAGCATCCGGCGGCGACCGGTCGGGATGAAGGTCCCCAGGACGTCGTCCACCAGCGCCGTCGGGCCGGTCGTGGGGCGCATCTGGCCGCCCGCCCAGTAGCCCCTGCCCTCCCGGTCCGGGAGCCACAGCACGAGGTCGGCGAAGGACAGGTCGGCGAGGATCTGCCAGTCCGCCATGAGCAGCTGGAGCCAGGCGACGTCGTCCTCGACGAGGTCGGTGTGGGCTCGCACGAGCTCGTGGAGTGAGGGCACCCGGCCAGCCTAGGGCCACCCCGAGGCCGGACTGGGACGACGTCCGAGGGGGCTGGCAGGATGGGGCGCATGTCGATCGGCTACTGGGAACGGGTGCAGAAGGCCGGGTTCGAGGTCCCCTCGGACCGCCCTCTCGACGAGCTGACGGCCGAGCTCACCGCGATGCTCGGATCCACCCGGCCAGAGGTCCGCGACGGCACCGCCTTCCCCGCCCTCGCCACCTGGATCGCCAACGGCGTCTACGACGACCTGCTCGCCGGGCTCGGTGACGGCATGGTCGCCGGGCTCTCGGTCGGAGTCGGCGAGGACGGGACCGACAGCGTCTTCCGGCGCAGCTTCAGCGCCCTGATCCTGGGCGCGTGCATCGAGCGTGACAACCAGCGACACCTGCTGCCGGGCGCGAAGATCCTCGAGTGGGGCGACCGGGCGATGACCTGGTTCCTCACCGAGCGCGACACCCGCGGCTACGTCCCGGAGAAGGGGTGGGCGCACACGGTCGCCCACGGCGCCGACACCCTGGGCGCGCTCGCGGAGTCGCCCCACCTCGCGGGGCCGGAGCACACGGTGCTCCTCGACATCGTGGCCGAGCGCCTCCTCGACCAGCCTGCCGACGCTCCCCTGGCCTCCGGGGAGCCGGACCGCCTCGCCGCTGCGGTGATGCAGGTCCTGCGGCGCAACACGCTCGGCGTCGACGCCCTCGAGCCGTGGGTGCACCGCATCGGGGCCGCGGCCAACCCCTACCGCGGGCCGGTCGACCACGACCCCTACGCCCTGACCGCGGCGCCGCAGGCGTTCCTCCGCGCGCTCTTCCTGCACCTCTCGCTGGGTCACCAGCCGCCCGCCGTGCGGCCCGACCTGCTCCTCGTCGTGATCGAGGCGCTGCGGATGACCAACGCCCCCTACCTGCGAGTAGACACCCGCTAACCTGCGGGACATGAGCGAGATCACAGGACACAGCGGCGAGCTGGCCGTGCACGTCGCCCGCGCCCACGGCGTGGACACGATGTTCACCCTCTCCGGAGCCCACGTCTTCCCGATGTACGACGGCGCCGTACGGATCAACGGGGATGGCAACGACCCGCAGATGCGGCTGCTCGACGTGCGCCACGAGCAGACCGCCGCCTTCGCCGCCGAGGCGACCGGCAAGCTCACCCGCGTCCCCGGCCTCGCCGTCCTCACCGCCGGTCCCGGCGTCACCAACGGCATCAGCGCGATCGCGCAGGCCCAGTTCGCCGGCTCCCCGATGGTCGTGGTCGGCGGCCGCGCCCCGCAGAACCGCTGGGGCACCGGCTCGCTGCAGGAGCTCGACCAGCCGCCGATCATCGCTCCGGTCGCGAAGGCGGCGCGGACCATCATGACCGCGGGCGACGTCGCGGCCGGCGTCGACGAGGCCTTCACCCTGGCCCGCTCGAGCCACCGCGGTCCGGTCTTCGTCGACGTGCCGATGGATGAGTTCTTCAACTCCGCGTCCGGCACGGTCGGTTCGGGCGAGGGCACGCGCATCGAGCCCGACGGCGATGCCATCGCCACCATCGCCGGCCTGCTCGCGCGGGCGCAGCGTCCCGTCCTGATCCTCGGCACCGACGTGTGGGCCGACCACGCGGAGGCGGCCGCGCTGCGCTTCGTCGAGGACCTCGGCATCCCGACACTCACCAACGGCATGGGCCGCGGCGTCATCCCCGGCGGGCACCGCTCGCTGGTCACCAAGGCCCGCGGTGCGGCCCTGTCCGGGGCGGACCTGGTGGTCGTCGTCGGCACCCCCCTCGACTTCCGCCTCGGCTACGGCGCCTTCGGCGGCCCGGACAAGAATCCGACGGGCGAGTTCGCCCGGGTCGTCCACATCGCCGACTCCCCCGGCCAGGTCTCCGGCCACGCCGAGCTCGCCGCGTCCGTCGCGGGCGACCTCACCACGGTCCTCGACGGCCTGCAGAAGGCGATCGAGGGCGGCGACAAGCCCGACTGGCAGGCGTGGGCCGACCAGCTGCGCGACCAGGTGAGGGCCGCCGCGGAGCGGGATGCGCAGCTCCTCACCGCCGAGGCCGACCCGATCCACCCCGCCCGCATCTACGGCGAGCTGGTCCCCCGCCTCGAGGACGACTCGGTCGTGATCGGCGACGGCGGCGACTTCGTCTCGTTCGCCGGCAAGTACGTCGAGCCGAAGCGGCCCGGCGGCTGGCTCGACCCCGGCCCCTACGGCTGCCTCGGCGCCGGCCTCGGCGCGGCGATCGCGGCCCGCATCGCGCGGCCGAGCGCCCAGGTCACGCTCCTCCTCGGCGACGGCGCCGCCGGCTTCTCGCTGATGGACGTCGACACGCTGGTGCGCCACGACCTGCCGGTGGTCATGGTGATGGGCAACAACTCCGCCTGGGGCCTGGAGAAGGGCCCGATGCAGATGCTCTACGGCTACGACGTCGTCGCCGACCTCGCCCAGCGCACGCCGTACGACGACGTGGTCAAGGCGCTCGGCGGCGCGGGCGAGACCGTGACCGACCCGAAGCAGATCGGGCCCGCCCTCGACCGGGCCTACGCCTCCGGCGTGCCCTACCTCGTCAACGTGATCACCGACGTCGAGGCGGCCTACCCGCGCACCACCTTCGGCATCTGAGGTCCTCGGTCGTGGAGATCCGTCGGATCCGGCCCGGGGAGCACGACGCCGCCGGCGACGTGTGCGTGGCGGCGTACGACCCGCTCCTGACCGGCGCGGAGGACGACTACCGCGAGCGGCTGCACGACGTCGCGACCCGTGACGCGCAGGCCGAGGTGTGGGTGGCCGTGGTCGACGACCGGGTCGTCGGCGTCGTCACCTACTGCCCGCCCGGCTCACCGTGGCGCGAGATCGGACGGGACGACGAGGGCGAGTTCCGGATGCTCGCGGTCGACCCGGCGGCCCAGGGCTCGGGTGCGGGCACCGCCCTCGCCCGGCTGTGCGAGGAGCGGGCCCGGGAGCACGGGGCCACCGGGATGGCGCTGTCGTCGCTCGCCACGATGGCCGCCGCGCACATGGTCTACGGACGCCTCGGCTACACCCGTGACCCCGGCCGCGACTGGTCGCCGGTGCCCGGGGTCGACCTGCTCGCCTTCGCCAAGTCCTTCAGCAGCGCCTGAGGCTCGCGGGGTCGGTGACGTCGTCGAAGCAGACGGTGCCCGTCGGCAGCGCGGCGATGTCGGTCTGCCTGTCGCGCACCCACTGCCACGACTCCCAGGAGCCGTCGCCGCCCGCCACCATCGTCACGACGGACCCGTTCTCGGTGAGCCACGTGCGGTAGTCGCGACCGTCGGCGTCGGTGCCGGTGCCGAGAGGGACCTCGCCCACTGCCCGCAGGCCGACCAGACCCGCCTGGTCGGCGGTCTGGGCGACGATCTCGACCACACCGGGATCCGTCGCCGAGGTGACGTACGCCGACGCAGCATCGAAGCCGACCAGGGAGGCCGGGCTCACCACGTGCACCCGGGGCTCGGGCGCGTTGAGCGCGTAGCTCGAGCCGTCGGCCCCCGGACCGTCGATCACCAGGTTCGGACCGCCGTCGTCCTCGACCCGCGCGCGGTAGCCGAGCCCGCCGTCCTCGAGCGCGACCTGCTCCCCGACGCCGATGGTGTCCGTGGACTCGGTCGCCACGTACGGCAGGTCGTCGGCGCTGTCGGCGTCGCATGGCCTGGTGCCCTCCGGCACCTGCACGAGGCAGCCCTGCTCCCCCGCCCGCAGGACACCCTGGTCGTCGAGCGTCCACTCGTAGGTGTCCATCACGTAGGTCTCGGGCACGAGCATGGTCATGCTGCCGGCGGAACGGGCGAACGCGTTCACCGACCGGGTCGACACGAGCGTCGCGCCCTCGACCCGGAACGTCTGGACGTGCACCCGGTCGTAATGCTGCGTCTCGGATCCGGGGACCACGACGTCGCCGCTCGCGAGCAGCTCCGGGTCCTCGGGCACGGCCCGGACCAGCAGCCCGTCGCGCAGGTCGAGGACGACCGGCTCGAAGGGTGCGCCCGGCCCGCCGTCGACATCGGTGGTGTAGAGCACCAGCTCCTGGTCGCCGTCGCTGTCCGCGTCGATCGGGTCGAGCGCACCCACGCCGATGGTCGTGCCGAGCTCGACCAGGCCGAAAGCCTCCTCCCCCGTGCTGCTGAGCGTCGTCTGCACGCGGGTGCGGCCGTCGTGCTCCTCGGCCGGCTCGGCGAGGAACTCGACCCTCTCCTTCGTGCCGTCGCCGTCGAGGTCGAGACGAGCGGGCTTCGAGAGGTCGTCGGGGTCCCAGTCGCGGCCGATGTCGGCCGGCAGGTCGATCGTCGGGGCGTCGGGCTGGGGAGCGATCCGGTCGGACCTCGGGTTGCCACCCATGCCCTGGAAGACCACGCCGATCACCAGCAGCACCGCGGCCGCCGTCGCGAGCAGCACCCAGGGCGACTGCCAGCGCGGTCGCAGGGGCACGACGGTCGCGAGCTGCGCCAGGTCCTCGGGCTGCACCTGCTCGGCGCGAGCGGTGAGCGCGGTGCGGAGCCGCGCCTCGATGTCCGCCAGCTCGGGCGGCATGTCCGTGGTGCTCATCGCTCCTCCTTCCCCGAGCTCGTCTGCGGGTTCTTCGCCATTGCCTTCTCGAGAGCGACCAGCCCACGGCTGGCCGTCGACTTCACGGTCCCCTGGCTGATGTCCAGCGTCCGGGCGATCTCGGCCTCGCTCAGGTTCGACCAGTAGCGGAGCACCAGTACCTCGCGCTGCCTCGGCGCGAGCTGGTGCAGCGCCTCGATGACCTCCCGGTGCTCCTCCGCCAGCACCGCGGTGTCCTCGGGCGAGGGTGGCGACAGGTCGTGGGGTGGCGAGTACGCCCGGGCTGTACGCCGCCGGCGCAGGGCCGAGCGGGCGGTGTTGACGACCGAGACGCGCAGGTAGGCCAGGGCCTTGGTGGGATCCTTGACCGCGTCAGGTCGGCGGGCGAGAGCCGCGAACGCGTCCTGCACCACGTCCTCGGCGGATGCGAAGTCGTCCACGAGGAGGATCGCCAGCCGGACGAGCGACAGGCGGTGGGCGGCGTACAGCTCAGTGATGTCCACCACCGGCTCTGTGCCAGCCATCCCGATCGACCTCGTGCTCATGTCTGGTAGACGTGTCCTCGACCCTCAGGTTGCCCCATCGACGCAGGAAAACTCCGGAAGGCCCACCCATGCCGCAGCTCGAGCCCGCCACGCTGGCCTACACCGTCACCGACGACGACACCGCCGCGGCCGTGGGCAGCGGCTCCCTACCGGTGCTCGGCACGCCCCGCCTCCTCGCCTGGCTCGAGGCCGCCACCTGCGCCAGCCTCGAACCGACACTGCCCGAGGGCTCGACCAGCGTTGGTACCCGGGTGCAGGTCGAACACCTCGCCGCCAGCCCGGTGGGCGCCGAAGTCGAGGTCAGCGCGTCCAGCGCCTACGAGGACGGCCGCCTCCACCGGTTCACCGTCAGCGCCCGTGACACCACCAGCGGCAAGGTCCTCGCCGCCGGCGAGATCACGCGGGTCGTCGTCGATGCCGAGCGGTTCATGTCGCGGCTCTGACCGCCCGCACCCATTGGGCGTGTCCCACCTCGCCGCTATCGTGCGCCGGCGCCCCGGTCACTATTCCGCGTACCGTCCCGGTCTACGCAGGGCGTGCCGTTTGCGGTGCGTAGCCTTCATCACCAGGTAATGGGCTATCGCGCCAGCCGGGGTACGCAGCCGATGAGCCTGCTCAAATCGAGGCGGTGCGACAGCGGTGGATGCTTACTCAGGGGGCTCCGACCACCGCTTGGCAGGTCGACGCCTGACCGTCCGGGCTCGCCCCGGTCATCGCCCTGTTCTCCCGTCGTGCGTGGCGAGTGCCTTTCGCTCCTCCCGCCGCTGTCGTGATTCAGCCTGAATCACCCACCGGGATCCGACTGCGATGGGTTGTGAGGTGGCTGCGGTCGGTACTTCTCTGGCGGGAGCGCCAAAGAGGTGGCCGTTGATCGTCGCTGTGATGCGCCTCATGGGACTGCTGACGGACGCTCGGAACTTCTCCACGCGAAACAGCGGCTGCAGCGCAGGTGAGACCTCGTGAAGGCTGGTCCCTTCCTGGATCTTCCAGCCGTGCTCCTCCCAAAGCCCGACGAGACGATTGAGGTAGTGCTCGATCGAAGCCAGCCCGTCGGCGACCGCGGCACGGTCCTCACCCAGGAGGTCGGCCTGCCTGAACTGCCGCTTCTTCGCCTCATAGCCGAGTTGGAGCTCGTTCAACTTACGCATCTGTTCCCGGAAGCCGTCGGCCTGCTCCCGAGTGAGCTCAATGGCCATGCCCACTGCCTTTAGCTCCTCAGCGCCATCGTCGGCGGAGAAGTAGTTGTTGGCCTTGTCCTTGTAGGTATCCCTGTCGATATGGAGCTTCGCATCGAGACCCAGGCTGCGCAGCGCGCGACGTACCGACTTGACGCCGTTATAGAGATCGATGAGCTCCGCGAACTCGGTACGAATCTTGTCCTTCTTGGCCGCTTCGGTTTCGCGAACCTTCTCCAGGACGGCAGCTTCGGCCTCCTGACGCTTTTCCGCCTGTTCCGCTTCGGCCTCGCGGCGCGCTTTGATGGCGTCCCAAACGGCGGTGAGAGCACCTACAGCTACGCCGACTAACGCGATCTGGACGCCAGCCTTGGCCACCTCCGACCACATGCCTGCCCAAGCGGTCGAGGTGTGCGAGGCCGCAACCGTGCCTCCGACGGCGACGATGGCGCCGAGGAGGGCGATGATGACGACCCACGACCACAAAGGCACACGCGTAAGCCTGTCCTGCGGAGCCGCGCGAGTGCCCATTTGACGACCGTACTGCTCAGCCATCGGGCACGACCACCCCTAGGCGAGCCACGCGGTAGAGGCCAAAAGGATCGTCACTCCGCCGCGTGGGCACCACGGCGGGCCTCGTGATGTTCCTAGGTCGGCCCTCGGACGCCGACGCCTCGAGACAAAGTGACCCGAGGAAATGACCCCGGGAACAACCGCAGTTGACAGGCCCGCGCCCACTCGGGTCGCACCTGGTCTTGACGTTGAAACTCAGGAGGGTTGTAGTGGGCATCCGGAGCGGAATCGAGCGAGTCGAGATCGGTGCCGCAGACGTTCCGCAGGAGTTGCAGTATGAAGACAAAGAGTCTCGCGTTTGTGGCGGCTTTGCTGATGGCTGCTGGACTCGGGTCGCCTCCGGCCTACGCAGGTGTGACGGGCTCGTTCACCGCGACTACTGAAGGTGTGCTCTACAACGACTGCCGCGACGTCGCGGTCGGCACCTACGCCGTCGCGGTCACGCCGGACGTAGACCATTGGAGACTGTCGGTCGACATAACGGCGCCGGACGGGACAATCGAAGGAGGCGCCTTCTTCGCTTCGAGCTTTGACCCAACGTCGGGCACCATCGCGTCCTTCTTCTGCGGCTCGGAGATGCCGGGCACGTACACGATCACCGGGTCAGGAGAGTGGTCCGATTACGAGACCAACCAAACCGACGTGCCATTCACCCTTCCTCGGGTCACCTTCGAGATGCGTCAGGCTAAGTCCAAGACCACGGCGACCGGCAAGCGAGGGACAAGTAGCTACACAGTCAAGGTCACGGTGAAAGACGAGCGTCCGAACGGCTACTACCCAACTGAGTTCACCACCGTCAGGCTCCAGAAACGTGTGCGGGGAAGCTGGGCGAACCTCACCGGGGCCAAGAACCTCACGGACCGACAGGGACGGGCGTCGTTCAAGGTCAGCACGTCGGGACCTTCGTACAAGGTGCGTGCGGTCAAGCCGAAGTCAGACAGCCTCGCGAAGTCCGTCTCGAAGCCCTTGGTTGTACCCTGACACGTAGTGATCCCCGCTCCTGTGTCCCAGAGTCTCGTGCCTCGACCCAATTGCAGTGAGATGACGGAAGGTGCTCAGGCCGACCACCGTTGTGCTTGATACTCAAGCACGTATGTCATGGCGCCGCGTTGCCCGTCGCCCACGGGTCGATGACTGCTGCTGCGGACGTCGATCCGGCTTTGAGCGGCGCGCACAGCCTCAGTCGGAGCGGGCGACACGTCGAATTCCGTCGGATAACGCGAGGACGCCATCGCGCAACCGCGTGTCCTCAATACTCAGGCCTGCCAGGATCTCGTCTAGCCCGACACCGGTCTGGACGAGCCGGTCGATGCCGTCGCTACCGGCTGACTGGTGAGTCAGAAAGACCTTGGCGTAGTCGGGGGCAGGCAGCGGGTCGGGCGCGCGTTGGTTCTCCACGACCGCCGTCGGACCGAACTCGAGGAAAATTGTGCGCTGCGAGTCCGTCCGCTGGAACTCCACGCACCACTCCCATTGCCCGACGAACCGCGTCCGCGCCGAAGCGATGTGCCCGTTCTGGAGGGCGCCATTGACCTGGCCGATCAGCACGTGGTCTGCGTACCGCCTAAGCGTCCTCTTGACCTCGGCAAGCGTCTCACGGCCCTCTTCGAACTGACGCCTGGCATGCTGCGCCATCAGGTCTGCGAACTCCTGCGCCGACACCGCCTGCGGCCGGTGCCCATAGCGCGCCGATTCTCCGGTCTCGCACATGGTCTTGATGAACTCCAGTCGATCCGCAGTGCTCATGGCCGGAGGACCCTCCAAGAAGTGGTGGAACAGTTCGTTGACGAAGTAGTTCTGCTGCGGGTGCGCCCGCCGCCAAGCCGCGTCGCCATCGACGTGCGCCTTGAGGCGCCTCAGCAACTCGGGGTAAGTCACAACGACGGCCGCCTCCCATCCCTTGGTCTGGCGGTGGCTCTCACGCCTCGCACAGAGCAGCACGACCACGCTCTGCTTGCCGCCCGTGGCGCCGTAGGCGAGGTAGCCGTTGTAGTCGTGGCCATGACCGTCTGACGACTCGAAGTTCTCCACTACGACACTCGCTCCAGGGCTGGTGAGCACGATGTCGGCGATGTCTCTGCCGAGCGCTTCGTGTCCCGAGGTATCGACCTCTTGGACGACCCCGTACCCGGATGTCGGAAGCTGCGACTCGGCAGATAGACCCAAGTTCACTTGGGCGACGAACAGCCGCTGGAACGCTTCGCCCAGCTCGTGGGTGGCATCCGCCCGCAGGAGCCAGGCGAAAACGTTAGACAGCTGCTTCTCGTGCGTGCCGTGGTGCATTACCCGGAACACGTTGAACTGGCCGGACAAGCTCCTCGAGAGCGAAGGCACCAACTCCGACACCATCTGGTTGTGCGCGCTTGAAGCCAACGGCATGCACCGAGCGTACGTACTCGCTGCCTGAGTCTGCGGCACGAATCGATGACCGTTGGCCTTAGCCAATACCGCCGCGTTCGGTTCAAGGTGGGGTCGACAGCGCCGATGCGGGCGCAATTAGTGGACGCGGGCGCACGGGCAAGGGTGGCAACGCGCTAGTCAGCGGTCCGAGCGAGGGCGGCAAGCTCTGTGGCGTCGATGCGTTGGGCCAAGCTCGCGCGACCCCCAGTCATTTCTACGCCCTCGTCAATCAGCGTCTGGGCTGGGTCACGGGGATCAGCCGGATCGGACCACGTGAATCCGGCTGAAACGACACCCTTTTCGGACAGCACACGATGAGCGTGTCGGCACTCCAAGCATCTCGTGATGTGTTGGCCGAGGGGCTGCGCCGCGGTGCCAACGAGTTGGGCCAGGACGCCGTACGTTGTCCAGCGGCCTTCGGGTATCGATGCCATGTAAGCGTGAAGCCGGGACCAGTCGAATGCTGCCGCCGAACTCGGCGGTGCTGCATCAGCCGTGACGCCGATCTCTTCAAACACGCGGGCCATGGCTGCGGATATCCGATCCACTGCATCGGGGTGGGAGAACAGAGGCTCGGCAGCGACGGACGGCCGCTTCCTCCACTGGACCTCTCGCCCGGCGGCAAAGGCTTCTGCGAGACCAGGGAGGTCGCCAAGCTCGGAAGCAAGCGATTCCATGAAGTCCGCTGAGAGCACACGTCCTTGCTTGTGGATCCAGTCAAGGTTGAGGGTCCACACCACGCCAAGGTGCGTGAACACGCTCCAAGGCTGGGCCCGAACGGGACCGGTAGCCATGGTGGCTGTGACCGACGGAGAACGGGCAGTGCCGTAGTAGAACCCCGCGCCCGGCCCCAGGGCCTCGTGCGCAGTTAGCAACGCGGCGATCGCGTCGGCAACCTGAGGCGTCGTCTCCGCCCGAACCGCCGGCATGAGGTCGGACGACGACCACGTGGCGCCAGACTGCTGGACTGCCTTCGTGCGGACTTGCTTGCCCCAATCGTTGGGCTGCACGGCAAGGGAGAGCAGTGGCGCGTAGGGGGAGTCCCCGATGCGCACAGCCTTCACCTCGACAGCGAAGAAGCGAGTTGTTGCGTCGGTCCGCTCGTTGAGCCACTCCAAAGCACGACGGTGCTCTGGCCGGAAGGACGGTGCGACCCAGACGATATGAGCCGCGTCTGTGCCACCGGCGTAGGTCATGATCTGGCCAAGATGGGTGTGATCGCTTTGCTCAAGTTGGTTCTCAACGATCACGAGGTCGCCAGAGATGCGGTCGCGCCCGATGAGGTCGAGACTGAAATCGCCCACCGCGTGCTCGGCGGTGTCGAGTTCCAGGTCGAGTCCGATCACCTCTGACAGGACATCGGCGTTGTCCAGCAGCCACGGAGTGAAGTCGAGGGCCTCGTGACGCCACACTTCCCGAGCTGGCACGGACCTGAGGCGCCCGATGACAATCTCCTCGTCCATGCACCGAGGGTAGTTGGCAGTGTGCTCGAGCGTGTGCGTTCGGGCAGGACTCTCTGGGGCGCGAGACGTGTCCACTACTCATCCCGCCGCGAAGACGACTGAGGCCGTGGGTCCTAACGCTTGAGATCGACGACCAGGGGAGCGTGATCGCTCAAACCCTGGCGCCAGTCCCAAACTTTCGGGACCGATGCTGTCGAGACCAGCCCGGGCGTCGCGAAGACGTAGTCATCTTGATACGCGACCTCGCGATCATCCTTGCGATAGGTCCATGTGTGTCGACATCGGTCACCGTACTCGCACGGGCAGCCATCAAGGCGGCCCCTGGCCAGATCAAGACCCCCGGCAAGTACGTCCTCAAGTCCGTACGCCGTCAGCAACGCCAGAACGGCTTCCTCGCGCTGCGCGTACTTCCGGTCGGGGCCGGACCACCAGGTTCCGATGTTCCAGTCGCCGGCCAGGATCACAGATGACCCGAGCAAGGGATCGTCCAAGAGAGGTTCTAAGTCGGCCAGCACACGCAGGATCGTGCCTGACGCGTACCCGAACTCCATGAGTCCATAGGCACTGATCGCGGTGAAGCTCTGCTCCGCCGTTTCCACAAGGCCGATGGCGACGTGTCCGCGTGAGACCGAGTCGATCGGGGCCAAGCCGAGGCGCCGTCCACGCCAATGTCCTTCCGCGAGGCCCACGGGTGTCACACGAACATTCTCCGACAGTGCTACGACGGCCGATCCCCAGGGACGTTCTTTCCCGTCTCGGCCTGCAATGCCGCTGGCACGCCAACTGCCCGACACTGCGGACGGCACAACCGCCTCTTGGACGAGCGCCACGTCGGCTTCAAGAGTGGCTCGCAGGAACTCCCACTTCGTAGATGTGCCGGGTGGGCGGTCGCACATATTCCAGCTGACCAGTCGGACCACTGCAGCATCGTCGCACGCGTCTATGCCCGCTCCGCTGACGAACACCGGAGCTAAGCACGACGGACTCCGCCCAGGCGCACCTGTCGACGTGCGGCATTTCGCCGCGAATCCGCCATGCGGCGTGTGCGCGTAACTCGCACGTAGACGAGCAGCGCTACCTCCAGCCTCTGCGGCTTGCTGGGAAGCTCGCGCGGATGTGCAAGCTAGTCGCGCCAGAACGCTGTGACTGACCGCCAAGGTCAAAGCCGACCTTTTTCAGCTCAACTCCAAGATCGCCATCGATAGCGTGGGTGCGATTGCTTCGAATGTTGATGACCACTTCAGTAGCACCGTTTTCCAGAACACTGCTCACTGCGGCGGCGAATCCGGGCTCGTCCGGCCAGCGTAAGGGCCGTGGATCACGCGGCGCGCTGCCTGCGCCACTGTGCCGGAAGTCGAACCCGCTGTTCTCGATGCGCTGCTGCGTCAGTTCGCCGCCACGACCCATTACTCTCGCGCGGGCTGAGCGCCGAACGGTGACCTCGCCATATGTCTCACAAGTGATCTCGGAGGCGCCGAGGGTGTTCATGATCCGAATGGCCTCGTTGTATCGGTCACGGAGAGACCATTCGTCGTACTCTCCAAAGGGAACGAGGAACGGACCAGCCTCGCTCGCAACCTCGACGTAAACGAGCGATGTTCGGATCGCACCTTCGACGGAACGCGAGCCCGCAGCCGCCGCCACGGGCGACTGCAGCATCTCAACTTGTCCCTTGAGCAGAACAGGACTCTCGTCGTAGTACGCGACAAGCTGACTCAACCTCGACCCCCTAGGTCCACATGTCCGCCCGAGATTACGGGCTCAAGCAGTGCCCGACAGCCAAAGGCCAAAGACAACCGCATCACTCCGCCGCGATACCCCTTAGACCAAGCTCGTCAGCGCCGAGCACGCTCATGGCCACGAAGCCGAGGACCCGCAGCTCACGAGACCTCAGCAGCGGCGCAGCGGATCGGCGTACCGAGAACCGGCCCACACACCGACCAAGCGTCAGCCGACGGTCTTCTCGAGCTTCGTGATTGCCTGCTTCGCGAGCTTCTCAAGCTGGGCACCGTCGGCACCAGCGAGTCCGCCGTTGACCATTGACACGACGTTGTGGCCGACGACCACGTAGGCCACGTTCACCGAGACCGTGAACATCGAGGATTCGAGGGTCATTGCGAAGGCGAGCGTCTGGTCACCGAGGTTGCCGAAGGACATTGGGGAGACCGTCACCTTGCTGACCTCTCCGTCCGAGTCTGTGCTGCTGAAATTCGGGCAGTCGGAGAACGCGTCCGCGATCTCCTGGACCCTGCTGGAGTCAACGGTTTCGTCGTAGCTGGAGATGGTCTGGGACAAGATCGTGCCGAAGGGGCCACCCTTGTTGAAGTTCGCCTCGCCCTCGGCGGCGGCGTCCGTCGACGTGTCGTCGAGCGCATCGAGCACGTCCTTGCACTTGGGCGGGGACACCGTGTCCTCGGTCTCCTCGTCGTCCTCCCCGGGGGTGGCGGTCCAGCCTGCGGGAAGGTCCGACACGCTCAAGAGGGCTTTCCCGATCTGGGCCTTGCTCAACTGGTCGCCCGCAGAGTCCTCGGGGGCTTCAGGGCTCTCGGCCTCCTGGGTGAGGTCAGCGGTGCTGCTCTTCTGGGGGTCGACCGTGATGGCTCTCTCCTGACGATCACCGCCACACCCGGCGACCGCTATGGAGAGGACGGCCATCGTCACGGCAACGCCAGTGAGTCGTTGGATCGAACGGGACACGGAGGCTCCTTGCAGCTGTGACAGGTCGGCGGTCACCGTATGACGCCACACTTGGTGTTGTACGGCGATCGACGGTTTGGCTCAAGTTGCCTTATAGCTCGACCACGTTCTTCCACCGCTACCGGTCGCAGGTCGGAGCGTCCAGCCGAGATCCCCTACGCATTCCGACAAAGCACCGCGGGCAGGAGTAGGTACGCCTACGGTCAATGCATGAACTTTTCGCGTCTGTCGACCCCTCAGCGCATCTCGACAGTCTCCATCCTCGTCGTAGCGTTAGCAGCCTTCCTGCCTTGGGTGTCCATCTTTGGAATGGGTGTGAGCGGGATCGAGGGTGACGGAGTCATCACGCTTGTTCTCGCGATCGCTGGGGGCGTCGTGCTTGCGTTGACGACGGGCTTTATCGGGGAGCAGAAAGTTGCAGGGAAGAAGTCTCAAATCGCACTTCTTGTCCTCGCCGCGGTGGTTGCATTGATCGGCCTGATGGATATGAACGGTGCAGCAGCCATCGGCCTCTACCTCACCCTGTTCGGCGGAGTGGCGTGGGTCGTGGGCGCTGCCTGGCAGCTCAGCGCGACCAAGAACGATGCGACAAAGGCCGAGGAGTCGTCCGCGCCGCGCTGACGATTTGGTCCTGCGCGTCGCGTCTTCTCGGGTGCCTCGGACGCGTCAAACCGCCGCGTTCACCCTTTCGCATGGTGCCGGTTCTCAGGGTTGAGTGACTGCCGGGAGCTCCTGAACGCCAGGGGTGGCGGCGTCCTCAGCGGGGACCCGCTCGAACTCCTTCTTGGCTGTGCTGCGTCGGTTCTCGGCGAGATACAACTTAACCCGTCCCATCAGGGTGAGTGGCGGATGCTGTGTCGCGGGAATCGGACCTGAGTACCTCTTCGAACGCCCGATGCGACGCGGTGAGGTAACCGAGCTCTCGCAGAGCCACACCGCGGGAGGCCAAGAGCAGAGCCGTTAGGTCGTCCTTGTTCCGCGGGCCGTTCGTGAGGTCCACTACCGCGTCATGCCGACCCTGAGCTCAGTACCCTCACACAACGACACGGCCGCGATCGTGGAATTGTCGAGCTGTTCCACCAAAGCCACCGCAGCCTCCAGGTAGGACACTGAGCAACGCCATCAAGTCGTTTCGTGGGTGAGGGTCGTCGGGGGAGCATCGACTGCCGGGGTCACAGCCGACTGGACAGCGAGCGGACGCGCTGGCCCAACGCACCCATAACCTCTGGAAGGAATTGCCGTTCTCCGCACTACCGTCGCCATCGTGTGTTGATGTATGCGCGTGACTACGCCTCCGCAGCCTCCGCAGCCTCCGCCGGTCAGTCCGGACGGGCAGTTCTGGTGGGACGGGCAGCAATGGGTTCCATTCCAGCAACCCAAGCCTCCGCCGGCAGCGCCAGGCCATGTGGACTCACCGGCCGTTAGCGCACCCGGTTCCACGCACCCACTTCAAGACGTGCCGACCTACGTGCAGCCGACGGAGCCCAAGCAGGGCAGCAAGCTCTGGGGGTGGATCGCCGGTGGTGCCGCGGTTCTGGGCGTGCTCGTCCTAGGGGCGTTCGAGCCAGATCCTGCGGACTCGTTCCCCGACGACCAGGCGAAGTTCGTCGAGGCGGTGCAGGTAGCCAAGGATGGCGCCGAAGGCGCCAACGAGATGCGCGTCGTGGAGCTACGCGAAACCCGCAACAACGCCATCTGCAGCATGTTGCCTAAAGGCCTGAACGTGCGGGGGTGGTACGGCACCGTCAGCGATGTCGACACCACCTTGGGCGGAGACTCCGGCACCCTCGAGGTAGAACTCGACGACCGCATCGCAGTCGGGACATGGAACAACGGGTTCTCCGACGCCCTGGACGGCGCGTCGTCCCTCATCACCCGCGACTCACCGATCTACAACCAGGTCGCATCGCTGGAGAACGGCGACCTCGTCAAGTTCAGCGGCACGTTCGTTCCGGACGACCAGGACTGCGTCGGAGAGATGTCACTCACCGACGTCGGTGGCGTCGAGTCGCCCACGTTCGTGTTCGCGTTCTCCGATGTCACCAAGCCCGAGTAGCCCTCGGGAGTTGGTCACGGCCTCAAGGTGTGACTCGAACCGGAGCGCTGACGTCCAATTTCTCGGCTAGCACCCGCGTCTGCTGCACGCATGGATGTCAGCCCGACATAGCCCATTGCGCCGCTCATGCAGGAAGTGACCAAATCAGGCGAGGTTGCGCAATTCGAGGACGGGCACCGATTGTCAATGTGATCCTGACAGCCTCAGCGTGCGGGTGGGTCCGCACCTCCAAGTCAGCATCCCGGGGGACGTCACCATGTCTACGAACACACCTGCACCTGGATGGTTCCAGGACCAGACGAACAACGCACAGCTGCGGTGGTGGGACGGCCAGAGCTGGACCGACCAAACCATGCCGATGCCGTTCGCCGGGTCCGCCTCCGGTCCATCCGCGGCGCAGTTCGGTGCCCCAAACGGTGGAGACGCAGGGAAGACGAAGAAGCCTTGGTACTTCCGTTGGTGGGCAATCGCCGCCGCCGTGGTGGTCGCCCTCGCGGTCCTCGGAAGCTTCGCCCCGGACGAGGAGCCGGCGGATGCCGCCAAGAAGCCCGCGGCAGCTGCCTCGTCCTCACCCACGACGTCGGCCGACACCGAGTCCGAGGTCGAGCCCGCGACCGAGACCGAGCCGGTGGACACCGACGGCGACGGCGTGACGGACGACGAGGACTTCGCGCCGGCGGACAAGAAGGTCCAGACCGAGGACGACGTCGACACCGACAAGGACGGCGTCCCCGACTACAAGGACGCCTTCCCGAAGAACGCTGAGTACAGCAAGGATGCCGACCGCGACGGCGTCGCCGACGCCATCGATGACTTCCCGAGCGACGAGCGCTACAGCAAGGACTCCGACGGTGACAAGGTCGCCAATTCCGAGGACGTTTTCCCTGCCGACCCGACCCGCTCGAAGATCACCCCCGCCATGTCCAACGCCCTCGACACCGCAGCGGATTACCTCGACTACACCGCGTTCTCGCGCACCGGCCTGATCGACCAGCTGGAGTTCGAGGGGTACGCCACCGCCGACGCGACGTTTGCCGTCGATTACCTGAAGGTCAACTGGAACGAGCAGGCAGCGGCGTCCGCGAAGGACTACCTCGACTACTCGAGCTTCTCACTGTCAGGTCTGATCGATCAGCTGGTGTTTGAGGGGTTCACGTACGAGCAGGCCTCCTACGGCGCGAACAAGGCGTACTGACGTCTCGACTGATGAAGCGTCTGAAGAGAACGTTCGCCGGGTTAGTGTTCTGCACCCGTGTCGTCAGCTCCTACATCGCGTGGTCGGGCTTCACCGGCCGCGAGCCGGTACCCATCCCGCGAGTGCTTAGCGGTGGACCGAGCAGCGTCACGGGGACGGACTCCGGCTTCGACGACCTGGAGGTGTCCACGACGGACGACGGGCGGTTCGACGAGACCATCAGCGTGGAGAACCCGACGGACGCGTTTCAGGACGTGATGGTGACGGTCGACCTGTTCGACGGTGATCAGAACGTCGGGGAGCTCGTCGGCTCGGTGACGATCAAGCCGGGTACGGCGTCATCGATGAAGCTGATCTCGCCTACGCCGTACGTCGAGTGGAGCGACGCCCACGTCGACCTGCTGCGCTTGCCTTAAGGGCATGGAGGTCGGATTGGGCATCGATTGGAGGTCGGCTTTTGTGGCCTGGTCGCACCTCACGTGGCGACAACGGTGGGCCTGCATGTAGCAGCATTCTGCCGCTCATGCCTCACCGTCAGGAAGTCTCTCCAAACGGTTGCCGCAACTCATTGTCGATCGAATACGTGTTCGATAGAATGAGCCATGCCCAACTCCCTCCTCCCCCACCAGCCGCCACAGGCGGCCGATGAGGCATCGGCGAGGGAGCTGCTGGAGCTGGCTGCCGGGGCGCTCCGGTCTCGCCGCCTGGCGGAGGTGGAGGAGATCCGGCTCGCGATCCAGTGGGCCGTCGTCAGCGGTCACCCGCGCGATGTCCGCGATCCCATGGTGACGCCCGGCGGTGACGGCACTCCCCCGGTCCGCGAGCACGCCATCCCTGAGCTGGCCATGTCGCGCGAGACCCACCCCGCCACGGCCCGCGCCCTCATCGCCGACGGGCTCGACCTGGCCCACCGCCTGCCGCTCACCTGGGCGATCGTCGAGGCTGGCGACTGCGAGCCGTGGGTGGCGCGCAAGGTGGCCGTCATCTCCCGTGCGCTGCTGTCCGAGCATGTCGACCGCGTGGACCGCGCCGTGGCGAAGGCGATCGGCGGCCACGCCCCGTCGACGGTCCTCGAGATCGCTCGGTCCAAGGTCATCGAGGCCGATCCCGAGACCCACCGCGCCGAGCGCGAGCGGTCCCGCCACGAGCGCTACGTCCGCCTCTCCCGCACCGACGAGTTCGGCTACCGCCACATCATCGCCCGCGTCACCGCCGGCGACGCCGCCTGGATCGACGCCATGGTCGAGCGCGTGGCCGAGATCCTCGCCGAGACGATGGGTCACGACCACAACCACGACGAGCTCCGCTCCCTCGCGATGGGCTGGCTCGCCCGGCCGGTCGACCTCCTCAAGCTGCTCCTCGAGCACACCAACGATGGTGCAGGCACGGACTCCGGTGAGCCTGAGCAGCCCGCGTGGGCACCCGACCACCTGGCCGACACCGTGGACCGGCTCTGTTCACTCCCCGCCCGCAAGCTGGCGAGGCTCCGCGGCCGCGGACGACTCTTCGTCCACCTCACCGACGACGCCCTCCACACCGGGCAGGGGGTCGCCCGGGTCGAAGGTGTCGGCCCCATCGACGTACGACAGCTCCACGAGGTCCTCGGCAATGCCGACGTCACCCTCACCCCGGTCCTCGACCTGCGGATGCGTCGTCGCGTCGACGCCTACAAGCACCCCGAGGTGGTCAAGGACCACGCCTGGGTGCAGACAGGCGGCGACTGCTTCCCCTACACCCCACGCTCGGCCACCCGCGACGGCGTCGACTACGACCACGCCATCCCCTACGACGACACCGGCCCACCCGGCCAGACCGGCCCCCACAACTCCGGCCCCCTACGCCGGCGCCACCACCGCACCAAGACCCACGGCGGGTTCACCACCCGCGTCGTCGGGCCCGGGCGGCACCTCTGGCGCACACCCCACGGCCAGGCGTTCCTCGTCGACCACACCGGCACGACCAGGCTGACCGAGCAACAGGGCACAGCGATGGCCGAGGCGATCGAGGACGGCGTCGAGCTCTACTTCGCCTAGGTCGACCCCGGACATGCAAAAGTCCCCGCCGTGGCGGGGACGGCCCAGGCTCGGGTGAGCCGGACGCCGGACCGGGGTCAGGGTCAGAGCTCGCGGAGCACCCGGGCCGGGGACCCGACGGCGACGACCCCGGCCGGCAGGTCACGGGTGACGACCGACCCCGCACCCACGACGGTGTCGGCACCGATGGTGACGCCGGGGCAGACGATGACACCGCCACCGAGCCACACGTTGTCGCCGATCGTGATGGGCTCGGCGGCCTCCCACTTGTCGCGCCTCGGCTGGGGCTCGAGCGGGTGGGTCGCCGTGAGCAGCTGCACGTTCGGGCCGATCTGGACGTCGTCACCGATCGTGATCGCGGCGACGTCGAGGAAGGTCACGCCCCAGTTGACGAAGGTGCGGGCGCCGATCGTCGTCTGGTAGCCGTAGTCGCACTGGAGGGGCGGCCGGACCTCGCTGTGCTCGCCGAAGCCGCCCAGCAGCTCCTCGAGCAGCGCGCGCCGACCGCTCGCGTCGTTGGGGTCCATGGTGTTGATCCGGTGAGCGAGCCCCTGGGCGCGCTGCGACTCCTGGGCCAGGACCGGGTCGTCCGAGATGTAGGGCTCCCCCGCCAGCATCCGCTCCCGCATGCTCTTCTCGCTCATCGGGTCAACGTACAAGGCGGCAGGTGGGGGGCCCGGACATGCAAAAGTCCCCGCCGTGGCGGGGACTTCTACGAGATGACGGCGCGGGTGCGCGTCAGGCGTTGGGGCGCTTGCCGTGGTTCGCGCCCTTCTTCTTGCGAGCGCGGCGCTTGCGTCCGGTCTTGCCCATGGTGGTCCTCCTGGAGTCGGTGCTCGGAGCAGTGTCTCAAATCCGCCCGGAGGCGGCCAATCGGGTCGAGCCGAGGCTCAGGCGTTGCCCTCGGTGATCTGCACCCGCACCTCGCGGAGCTGCAGGCGTACGCGGTCGCGCAGGGACTCCGGCGCCGACTCGGAGCAGGAGCGGGCGACGAGCTGCTTGACGGCCTTCTGGAGGTCGTGGCGCTCGAGGCACGGACCGCACTCGCGCAGGTGCATCTCGACGACGGCGCAGTCGGCCTGGTCGAGCTCGTTGTCGATGAAGTAGACGATGCGCTCGATGTAGTCGACGCAGTCTTCCTTGCCGTCCTCCATGCCGTGCTCGTGGCTGCTCACGACTCGTTCCCCTCTCCCTGGCCGGGCACGGTGGACGCCGGCAGCAGGTCGTTGGCCCGCACGTAGTCGGCGAGCATGTCGCGAAGCTGGCGGCGGCCGCGGTGCAGGCGCGACATCACGGTGCCGATCGGGGTGTCCATGATCTCGGCGATCTCCTTGTAGGGGAACCCCTCGACGTCGGCGAGGTAGACCGCGAGGCGGAACTCCTCGGGCAGGCGCTGCAGCGCGTCCTTCACCTCGGAGTCGGGCAGGTGCTCGAGCGCCTCCATCTCCGCGGACCGGAGACCGGTCGAGGAATGCGACTCCGCGCGGGCGAGCTGCCAGTCCTCGACGTCCTCGGACATCGACTGCTGCGGCTGGCGCTGCTTCTTGCGGTAGGAGTTGATGTAGGTGTTCGTCAGGATCCGGTAGAGCCAGGCCTTGAGGTTGGTGCCGGGCTTGAACTGGTGGAAGGCGCTGTAGGCCTTCGCGAACGTCTCCTGCACGAGGTCCTCGGCGTCGGCGGGGTTGCGGGTCATCCGCATCGCCGCGCCGTAGAGCTGGTCGAGGAAGGGAAGCGCGTCACGCTCGAAGCGCGCGGAGCGCTGGTCGGAGGTCTCGTCCTCGACGGCGAGCTCTGCAGGTGGGGACATCTCGTCCCGGAGCGATTCAGTCATCGCCTCCCACAGTACCGCCGTGGGTCGATCGAGGGTCAGTGCAGTCACACTGGCCTCAACACCTCACCCCCGCCGGGGATTCCCGACGACCTCGCGGACCAGCCATTCCAGCGTCGACTCGACGACGATCCCCATCGCCTCGTCCTGGCTCACCTCGCCCCGCGCGGGCACCTTGAGGCCGTGGTCGCCGCCCGGGATCACCACCACGTCGAGCCCGTCGAGGTCGCCGGGGAACTCCTCGGGGCGCCCCATCGGGTCGCGCTCCCCCTGCACCACGAGCGTCGGCAGACCGACGCCCTGCAGCTCCGGCATCCTGGTCGGCTCGGTCTTGCCCGGCGCGTGCAGCGGGAAGGACAGGGCCAGGCATCCCGAGGCGCCCAGCGTGCGCGCCGTACGAGCCGCGGAGCGGGCGCCCGCGGACCGGCCGCCCACGACGAGGGGCGTACGCACGCGCATCACGTCGGCCGCGCACCGGAGGGCGGCGTCGAGGGTCGGCGGGGCGGTCGCGATCTTGCGGCCCGCGACCCGCCACGGCTGCTCGAAGAGGACGACCGAGACGCCCTGGGCGGGCAGGGCGTCGGCCAGTGCCCACAGGTCCCGGGCGTCCACGCCCCCGCCGGCGCCGTGGCTCAGCAGCATCGTCGCCATCGGGCTCGTGGCACGACGCGTGTGCAGCCGGCCCTCACCGTGGGGCGTGGCGACCGTACGGACAGAAGCCTTCTTCACTCGACGTCCTCCAGGGGCAGCGGCTCGACCAGCTCGGGTCCGTTGTTGCGCACGTTGCTGACCAGCGTGGGCACGGCGTAGGCCTCGAGGCGACCCGGGGCCGCGGGCACGAGGAGCGAGGTGTCACCGGGCGTGGTCGGGTCGAGCCACTCGTGCCAGCGCTCGCGCTCGACCATCAGCGGCATCCGGTCGTGGATGTGGCCGAGCGAGTCCTCGGCCTGCGTCGTGAGCACCGTGCAGGTCCAGCGGAACCGGGCGGGGTCGTCCTCGGCTCTCGTCGGGTCGCGCCAGATCTCGTAGAGCCCGGCCATCGCGAGCACGCCGCCGTCCTTGGGGCGGATGAAGAACGGCTGCTTGACCGGCTTTCCCTTGGCGTTGGTGCGCGACGTCGGGTACCACTCGAAGTAGCCGTCGGCCGGCAGCAGCGCCCGCCGCGTGGCGAAGGCCTTGCGGTAGGCGGGCTTCTCCGCGACGGTCTCCATCCGGGCGTTGATCATCCGGTTGCCGATCGAGGGATCCTTGGCCCACGACGGCACGAGCCCCCAGGTCAGGACGCGGAGCTGGCGCTGCGGGGGCTCGGTCGCGTCCCGCCCCGACTCCCGCGACGGCGGGCGCTCGACGACGGCGTAGACCTCCTTGGTCGGCGCGACGTTGTAGTCGGCCGCCAGTGGCCCAGCGATCCGGGTGTCGACGACCTCGAACTCCTCGACGAGGTCGTCCGCGTTCCGGGACGAGGCATAGCGACCGCACACAGGACCCACCCTAGGGGAGCCCGGCGCCGGGGTCGGCTCAGCCGCGGGCCAGCTCGTCGAGCAGCATGCCGGCCACCGCGTCCGTGGACGGGAGCCCCTCGATCCACACCCGCACCAGGCCGTGCGGCTCGGTGCCGTCGAGCAGGGTGCGCAGCACCCGGACCCGCCGTCCGAGGTGGTCGTCGCGCCGGGTCAGGATCCCCACCCGGTGCATGCCGAGGCGCGCGACCGTCTCGTCGCGGGCGAACGCCGTGCGCGCCAGCTCGCCGGACCGCGCGACGCGCATCGCGCGGGTGAAGTGGTCGCCGGGCTCGTCGGACGGGTCGCCCGACGGCATCTCGAAGACCACGAGCGCGTAGCCGCCGATGCCGCTGTCCGTCCCGGCACCCCCGAGGCGGTAGAGCTCGGAGAGCCGGCTGCGCAGGTGGGCCTGGCTGGACAGCCCGGTGAGCGGGTCCTCGCAGGAGAGCTGGTTGAGGTAGCCCAGCGTGGTCTCGCTCCACGCCGTGAGCAGCGCCGTGACGACGTCGTACGACGGATCGCCGCCGGTCACCCCCCGCCACGTGGCACGCAGCCCGGCGAGCGTCTCCTCGACGGACGCCCCGTCGCGTGCCAGCTCCTGGCCCGCGACGGAACAGACGTCGATGACGTCCGATCCTGAGGTGAGCGCTTCTCCGACAGCCTCGAACCGGTGCGGCAACCCCGACCGCTCGACGGTGGGCTCCGGCTCGCTCACCCCAGGATCGGCAGCCGCGAGTCGACGCCCCAGCGTGGCGAAGATCTTCACGGCATACCCCCTCCCGGGTCCCCCAGGTCATGCTCTGGCCAAGTTCCAGCCATGCTCTATGGATGTGACGGGGCTCATGACGACCCATGACGCGGACCTGACCGACGTTTCCGTTTCTTCACTTTCCGGGGCCGTCGACGCCCCGGCGGGGATACAGTCGGATGGACCGACGACCGTCGGGTGGGGTTCCCGGAAGCGTCCAACATGAGCGTCCAACCATGAGCGTGACCACCAGCGTCGAGGCGCCCAGCGACGCCGAGCTGATCTCGGCGGTGCGCGGCGGGGACCTCGATGCCTACGGCACGCTCTTCGAGCGCCACGTCGACGCGGCCCGTCGCCTCGCGCGCCAGCTCGTCCCCGGGGGGGACGCCGAGGACCTCGTGTCCGAGGCGTTCGTCAAGGTGCTGGGGGTGCTCCAGCGCGGCGGCGGCCCCGACCTCGCCTTCCGCGCCTACCTGCTGACCGCGGTGCGGCGGCTCCAGGTCGACCGCTTCCGGGCCGGGTCCCGGCTGCACACGACCGACGACATGGAGGCCTTCGACCCGGGCGTGCCGTTCCGCGACACGGCCGTCGAGGGCTTCGAGAGCGCCGCAGCCGCAGCTGCGTTCGCGAGCCTCCCCGAGCGCTGGCAGCTCGTGCTGTGGCACACCGAGGTGGAGGGGGACAAGCCCGCGGACATCGCGCCGATGCTCGGGATGAGCGCCAACTCGGTCTCCGCGCTCGCCTACCGCGCCCGCGAGGGACTCCGCCAGGCCTTCCTGACCCAGCACGCCGCGGAGCTCGACGAGGACTCCTGCCGGTGGACCCACGGCCAGCTCGGGGCCTACGTCCGTGGTGCGTCGTCACGTCGCGACGCGACGAAGGTCGAGCACCACCTCGAGGAGTGTCGCTCGTGCATGGCGATCTACCTCGAGCTCACCGAGGTCAACTCCAACCTCGGCGCCCTTCTCGCCCCGCTGCTCCTCGGTGGCGTCGCGACCGCCTACCTCGGCGCCACCGCCGTGACCGCCGCTGCGCCGGTCGGCATCGGAGTGGTGCTGGGCCGCGTCCGCGACCTCCTGACCGGCAACGCCGGTGTCGCCGCGGTCGCGGGGGTGGCGGTGAGCACCGTCGTCGTCGCCGGCGGGATCGCCCTCGGGCTGCGAGGCCCCACCACCCCCACCGCCGCACCGACACGTGCTGCGACCTCGGACAGCTCCACGACGAGCGCCGGCGGAGACGCCTCCTCGACCAACGGCGACCGGTCGCCGAGGAGCCTGCGGCTCCGAAACGGCCCGCCGGCGCGCGTCCTCCCGCCGGGTGACGTCGACGTCACCCCSGGCTCCGACCCCGCCACCCACAACCCCACGTCCAACCCGACCTCCAACCCGACCTCGCACCCGACGTCCAACCCGACCTCCAACCCGACCTCGCACCCGACGTCCAACCCGACGTCGAACCCGACGTCGAACCCGACCTCGAACCCGACCTCGAACCCGACCTCGAACCCGACGTCCAACCCGACGTCCAACCCGACGACCAACCCCACCCAGGACCCGAGCCCGACGCCTCCGCCCGCCGACGCGTCGGTGTCCGGGACGGTCGGCGGGGCACGTCCGACGTACGTCGTCGTGGTGCGGGTGGCGGGCCTCGGCGGGACGACCGCCCAGCTGCGGATCGAGGGCATCGACGCCCAGGTCGTCCGCACCGCCGACGGTCGGTGCACCGCCGTCAGGACGGTCGCCACCTGCCAGGTCTCCGGCGACGCGTCCGTCACCGTCGAGGTGGTCGTCCCCCAGGGCGGCGCCGTGGTGGCGACGCTGTCCCCGCCCGGGAGCGACGCCGACAGCGGCAACAACACCTGGCGCGCGGCCCTCGGCTGACCGCCCGGCGGTCCCGACCCGGGGCAGCACCCCTGTGGACGGAGCGCCCTCCCCGCACATCGTGTAGACAAGGACGCATGACGATCACCCGGTTGCTCGCACGTCCCATGCTGGCCACGATCTTCGTCGCGGGCGGCATCAACGCCCTCCGCAACACGGAGGGTCACGCGGCGAAGGCGAAGAAGCTGACCGACAAGGTCGTGCCGGTCGCCCAGCAGGCCGTGCCCAGGGCCCCGATCCCCACCGATCCGGCCACGCTGGTCCGGATCAACGCCGGCGCCCAGATCCTGGCCGCCGCCGCGCTGGCCACGGGCCGCGCTCCGCGTCTCAGCGCGACCGTGCTGGCGGCCTCCCTCGTGCCGACGACCCTCGCCGGACACGCCTTCTGGAACGAGACCGACCCCCAGGCCAAGAACGCCCAGCGCCTGCAGTTCTACAAGAACACCTCCGTCCTCGGCGGCCTGCTCCTCGCCGCGGTCGACACCGAGGGCAAGCCCGGCCTGGCGTGGCGGGCCCGCCGCGCCGCCACCGACGTGCGCCGCGAGGCCAAGCAGGTCGCCAAGACCGCCCGCCGCGAGGCCAAGCTCGCCAAGGCCCAGCTGACCTGACCTCGATAGGGTGCGCGGGTGAGTGACCTCTGGCCGGCCCCGCGCCCCACCGACGCCGTCGACCGGGTCGTCTCGCTGCCCGGCAGCAAGTCCCTGACCAACCGCGCCCTCGTGCTGGCCGCGATCTCCGACGGCCCGAGCGTCCTACGACGTCCCCTGCGCTCGCGCGACACGCTGCTCATGGCCGCCGCCCTCACCTCGCTCGGCACGGGCATCGACGACACCGGCTCCGGGGACTGGGCGGTCACGCCCGCCGCCTGGGACCGCGACGCCGACGTCGACTGCGGACTCGCCGGCACAGTGATGCGCTTCGTCCCGCCGGTCGTCGGGCTGGCGGACGGCACGGTCCGCTTCGACGGCGACCCCCACATGCGGCTGCGCCCGGTCGGCCAGATGCTGACCGCTCTGGGCGCGCTCGGCGTCCGGGTCGACGACGGCGGCCGGGGCGCGCTCCCCTTCGCCGTGCACGGCACGGGCTCCGTGCCCGGAGGCACTGTCACCATCGACGCCAGCGCCTCATCGCAGTTCGTCTCGGCGCTGCTGCTCGCGGGCGCCCGCTACGACCACGGCGTCGACGTGCGCCACGTCGGCAAGCCGGTGCCGTCGCTCCCCCACATCGAGATGACGGTGCAGATGCTCCGCCAGCACGGGGTCGATGTCGACGACAGCGACGCCAACCGCTGGTCGGTCGCGCCCGGCCCGGTGCGGGCCGTCGACCACGACATCGAGCCCGACCTGTCCAACGCGGCCCCGTTCCTCGCACTAGCGGCCGCCACCGGCGGTCGGGTCACCGTCACCGACTGGCCCGCCGCCACCACGCAGCCCGGCGACGAGCTGCGCGAGATCCTCACCCTCATGGGCTGCGAGGTGAGCCTGGCCGACGGGAGCCTCACCGTGGTGGGACCGCCGCGGCTGTCCGGGATCGACCTCGACCTGCACGACGTGGGCGAGCTGACCCCGGGGGTCGCCGCACTCTGCGCCCTGGCCGACTCCCCCTCCCACCTCCGGGGGGTCGCGCACATCCGCGGCCACGAGACCGACCGCATCACCGCGCTGGCCACCGAGCTCGGCCGGCTGGGGGCCGACGTCATCGAGCGCGAGGACGGGCTCACGATCCGGCCGGCGACCCTGCACGGCGGCTCGTTCCGCACCTACGCCGACCACCGCATGGCCCACGCTGGCGTCATCCTCGGGCTCGCCGTCGACGACGTGCTCGTCGAGGACATCGGCACCACGGCCAAGACCTTCCCCGACTTCGCGAGCGCGTGGAGCCGGGCCGTGCACGGGACACCGAGCGGTGTCGGGGCGTCGACGGGGACGACCCCGTGACGACCGGGCGCTACTCGGACCACGACCACGAGCACTACGAGCGCCCACGCCGCCGCACCCGCCCCCGCACCAAGGACCGCCCGACCTACGACGACGCCGTCGCGGGTCGCGTCGTCACCGTCGACCGCGGCCGCTTCACCCTGCTCGTCGACGGCCACCGGGTGATGGCGATGAAGTCGCGTCCCCTGGGCCGCAAGGGAGTCGTGGTCGGCGACCACGTCCGCGTGGTCGGTGACACCAGCGGCGACGACGGGTCGCTCGCCCGGATCGTCGAGGTGGTCCCCCGCACCACCACGCTGCGCCGCACGGCCGACGACGACGACCCGGTCGAGCGGGTGATCGTCTCCAACGCCGACCAGCTGGTCGTGGTGACCGCGCTGGCCGATCCCGAGCCGCGCCCGCGCCTGATCGACCGCGCGCTCGTGGCGGCGTACGACGCCGGGATGGCGCCGCTGCTGTGCCTCACCAAGGCCGACCTCGCCGACCCCGAGACATTGCTGTCGACCTACCGCTCGCTGGGGGTGCCCTGGGTCGTCACCCAGCTCAAGGGCGAGGGCGCCGGCGACCTGG
The DNA here is from genome assembly GCF_056401175.1 of Nocardioides sp. P4_G10. NCBI lineage: Bacteria > Bacillati > Actinomycetota > Actinomycetes > Propionibacteriales > Nocardioidaceae > Nocardioides > Nocardioides sp. P4_G10. The sequence continues at coordinate 268,196 of NZ_JBFUJV010000003.1, forward strand.
CCGAGCTGCGCGAGCGGCTGCACGGGCGCACCAGCGTCCTCGTCGGCCACAGCGGCGTCGGGAAGTCCACCCTCGTCAACGCGCTCGTGCCCGACGCCCACCGCGAGGTCGGGATCGTCAACGCCGTCACCGGACGCGGTCGCCACACTTCGACGAGCGCCTACCTCCTCGAGCTGCCCGAGGCAGCCGGCTGGATCATCGACACTCCGGGCATCAGGTCGTTCGGGCTCGCCCACGTGCGGCCGGAGAACCTCATCGAGGCGTTCCCCGACCTCGACGAGATGACCGAGACGTGCCCCCGCGGCTGCACCCACGGCAGCGACGAGCCGGAGTGCGGGCTCGACGAGGCGATCGAGGCAGGCGAGGCCGACCCCGACCGGGTCGAGTCGTTCCGCCGCCTGCTCGCCGCCCGCTCGGCCACCGACTGGTGACCGGGCCGGCCGGGGTCAGCCCCAGACGGCCCTCGCGCCGGAGTCGCCGGCGAGGTAGGCGGTGACGAGGAGCGCGACCGCGCCGACCGCCAGCAGCACGGCGACCGGGATGCCGAAGCGCGTCTCGCGAGCACCCTTCCCGGACGCCAGCGCGGAGACGCCGCCCAGCGCCCAGGCCGCGAGCGCGGACACCACCGCGAAGCCGAGCGCCGCGTTGCGCATCAGCTCACCCGACTCCTCGTGCTCCTCCACGATCGGGGCAAGCTCGGGCCGCGACTCGAGCAGCGCCTCCCCGGACTGGGTGGCCAGCACGGACGCGCCTGCAGCCACGACGGCGAGCACGACCAGCGGCCACCGCAGCAGCCAGCGCCACTTCGGCACCGCCGCGTAGACCAGGCCGGTCAGGGCTGCCAACGGCCCGAGGACGACGACCGCGTGCACGACGAGGGGGTGAAGCGGCACACCGTTGAGCTCCATGCGTGCAGGTTAGGGGCCGATGCTGGGAATAGCCTGTGGACATGCCCATCACCGGCTCCACCGACTACACCGACGACCTGCGGCTGGCCCACGTCCTGGCCGACGACGCGGACTCGCTGACCCAGGCCCGCTTCAAGGCGCTCGACCTGCACGTCATGAGCAAGCCCGACCTGACGCCGGTCACCGACGCCGACAAGGCCGTCGAGGAGGGCATCCGCCGCACGCTGTCGCGCGTCCGGTCCCGCGACGCGGTCATCGGCGAGGAGCAGGGCACGACCGGGCACAGCCAGCGCAGGTGGATCGTCGACCCGATCGACGGCACCAAGAACTACGTGCGCGGGGTGCCGGTCTGGGCGACCCTCATCGCGCTCGCCGTCGACGACGAGGTCGTGCTGGGCGTGGTCTCCGCACCGCAGCTGCAGCGCCGGTGGTGGGCCTCGGTGGGCAACGGCGCCTGGACGGGCCGCTCGCTGCTCAAGGCCACCAAGTGCGAGGTGAGCGACGTACGCCGTCTCGAGGACGCGTCGCTGAGCTACTCGTCCCTGTCCGGGTGGGACGAGCGCGACCGGCTCGACGACTTCGTCTCGCTGTCGCGCCGGTGCTGGCGCACCCGCGCCTACGGGGACTTCTGGTCCTACATGCTGCTCGCCGAGGGCGCCGTCGACATCGCCGCCGAGCCAGAGCTCCAGGTCTACGACATGGCCGCCCTCGACGTCATCGTGCGCGAGGCCGGAGGGCGGTTCACCTCCCTCGACGGCACCGACGGTCCGTGGGGCGGCAACGCGCTCGCCTCCAACGGACACCTGCACGACGCCGCACTGTCCTTCCTCGGCGCGATGGACGACGACGGCACCGATCCCGACGTGCCGCGCCGCGGGCCGGGCTCGGTCAGCAGCCTGCGGGCCCGGCAGGCCCCGCCGGTGCTCGACTGAGGCGGGTCGTTCGCCCCTGTCCCTCACAGTCCGGCTTGGCTACGGTGACTTCTCACCAGTTCTGCGGGACGAGAGGCGGCACCATGAAGATCAAGGACGTCATCCACCACAAGGGCAACCAGACGGTCGTGACCATCGGTCCGGAGGCCACCGTGCGCGAGCTGGTCGCACTGCTCGCCGAGCACAACGTCGGCGCCCTGGTGGTGAGCGAGGACGGCGAGCGGGTCGCCGGGATCGTGAGCGAGCGCGACGTCGTACGCCGCCTGCACCAGGACGCCACGGTGCTCGACCACGCCGTCAGCTCCATCATGACCGCCGAGGTGCGGACCTGCGCGGGCGACGACGGCCTCACCGAGCTGATGCAGACCATGACCGAGCACCGCATCAGGCACGTCCCGGTGGTGGCCGACGGACGGCTGACCGGCATCATCAGCATCGGTGACGTGGTCAAGAGCCGGATCGGCGAGCTCGAGTTCGAGCGCGACCAGCTCGACCACTACGTGCACCAGACCTGACACACCAACGAATTGGAGACACTTGTGAGCGAGAAGCCCGACGTCGACCCGCACATGGGCGACGTGCCCGCCGACCTCGAGGTCACCGACCTCGTCGAGGGAGACGGTGTCGAGGCCACGTCCGGCTCCACCGTCTCGGTCCACTACGTCGGCGTCGCCCACTCCTCGGGCGAAGAGTTCGACGCGTCCTACAACCGCGGCACGCCGCTGCAGTTCCGCCTCGGCATCGGCCAGGTCATCTCCGGCTGGGACACCGGCGTGCAGGGCATGAAGGTCGGCGGCCGCCGGCGGCTGGTCATCCCGCCGCACCTCGGCTACGGCGACCGCGGCGCCGGCGGCGTCATCAAGCCGGGCGAGACGCTGATCTTCGTGGTCGACCTGCTCGAGGTCCGCTGAGGCGCCTGCTGAAGGATCACTACGCCTGGGCGTCGTGGACCAGGATCGCGACCTGCACCCGGTTCTCGACGCCCAGCTTGGTGAACAGCCGCCCCACGTGGGTCTTCACGGTCGGCACGCCCATGTAGAGCTCGGCCGCGATGTCGGCGTTGCTCAGGCCGCGCGCGACCGCGTCGGCCACGTCGCGCTCACGTTCGGTGAGGTTGTCGAGGGCGTCGCGCGCCGACCGCGTCCGGTCCTGCTCCTCGGCCGCCCGGTCGGTGCGGTTGACGGCGGCGATCAGCTGGGCCGTGACGCTGGGCGACAGCATCGGCTGGCCCGACGCCACCGTGCGGATCGCCTCGACGAGCCGGGCCGGTGGGGTGTCCTTCAGCAGGAAGCCCGCCGCACCGATCCGCAGGGCGCGCAGCACCATGTCGTCGGTGTCGAAGGTCGTCAGCACGATCACCTTGAGCCCCGGGTCGGCCGCCAGCAGCTCCTCCGTGGCGCTGAGCCCGTCGCGCACCGGCATCCGGATGTCCATCAGCACCACGTCGGCGGCCGAGGCCGGCACGACGCGCAGGGCCTCCTCGCCGTCACCCGCCTCCGCCACGACGTCCAGGCCCGAGTCGCCGCCGAGCATCATGCGCAGGGCCGCCCGCACCATGGGGTCGTCGTCGACGACGGCGAGCCGCACCACTGCCATGCTGCTCGCCCCCATCACGTGTCCCACGGTATCCACGCCCGCACCGCGTAGCCGCCGCCCGGGTCGGTGCCGTGGCTGATCCGGCCGCCCGCCAGGGCAGCCCGCTCGGCCAGGCCCAGCAGGCCGAGGCCGGACGCGGGGAGCGCCGGGACCGCGGCCCGACCGACCGGCGCCGCGTTGCGCACGCCGATGACGAGGCCGTCGGCGGTCGACCCGGCCACGTCCACCGTGACGGCGGTGCCCGGTGCGTGCTTGCGCACGTTGGTCAGCGCCTCCTGCACGATCCGGTACGCCGTCCGGCCAGTGGCGGCGGGCACGTCGTCCTCGACCCGGTCGGACAGGCGTACGCGCATCCCGCCTGCCTGCTCCTCCGCCACCAGCGCCGCGATGTCGTCGAGCCCGGGCTGGGGTCGCTCGGGAGCGAGGTCGGCGGGCTGCGTCGGGTCGCGGAGCACACCGAGCACGGCCCGGAGGTCCGAGAGGGCACGGTGCGCGTTGTCCTCGATCGACTTCGCGGCGCTCCCCCGCTCCTCCTCGCTCAGGTCGGAGCGGTAGCCGAGGGCACCGGCGTGCATCGCCACCAGGGAGATGCGGTGGGCGAGCACGTCGTGCATCTCGCGCGCGATGCGGGTGCGCTCGGCGGCCCGGGCCTGCGCCACGCGCGCCTGCTGCTCACGCTCGGCGGTCAGCGCACGCTCCCGGTAGGAGTCGACGAGCTGGCGCTGGGCACCCATCGCGTAGCCGGTGGCCGTCAGGATGCCCACGACGAGGCAGCCGAAGGCGGTGGAGACCCACAGGGGCAGGGCGTCCTCGGTGACTCCCACCCGCTCCTGCACGATCCCGGCGAGCACGTTGAAGGGCGCGACGACCGCCAGCAGCCGCCAGCGGCGGTGGGAGGCGAGGGAGCCGATGATCCACGACGCCGGCCCGGCGCTGGACGCGGAGACGAAGGAGAAGGCCATCAGCAGGCCGGCGACGAGCGCCGGCCGGCGGTGCCGCCAACGGATGAGCACGAACGACAGCAGCCCGAGGAGCGGGTCGCCGATCAGCCACCACAGGACGATGGGCTCGGCCGTGCGGTCCGCGGCACTGACCAGCGGGACGCCCCACGTGACCAGGCTGATGAAGGCCGCGAGTGCGTAGCGCCAGGTCGCTGCGAGCCGACCCGTCCTCACCATGGCACCGACCCTAGGCGCACGGCCGGCACGCCCGCGTCAGACCCAGGTGTCGTCCCCGGGGTGCAGGCCGATACCGAGGTCGGACCCTGGCGAGCCCTGCGCCCGATGCCCCGGCACCCCGGCGGGACGAGGCTGGACCCATGATCACAGTCGAGAACCTCACCAAGCGCTACGGCGGGTTCACCGCCGTCGACGACATCTCCTTCGAGGTCCGCCCGGGGAGCGTCGTCGGCTTCCTCGGACCCAACGGTGCCGGCAAGTCGACCGCCATGCGGATGATGACCGGGCTGACGCCACCCACCTCGGGCCGTGCGACCCTCCTGGGCCAGCCCTACCGCGACCTGCACAACCCCGGCCGCCAGGTCGGCGTCATGCTCGACGCGTCCGCCCAGCACCCCGGCCGCACCGGCCGTGAGGTGCTCCGGGTCGCCGCCATCTCGATCGGGGTCTCCAAGACCCGCGTCGAGGAGGCGCTCGCGCTCGTCGGCCTCAACGACGAGGAGGCCGGGCGCCGCGTCCGCAACTACTCCCTCGGGATGCGCCAGCGTCTCGGCATCGCCGCGGCGCTCCTCGGCGAGCCGCAGGTCCTCGTCCTCGACGAGCCCGCCAACGGCCTCGACCCGCAGGGCATCCACTGGATGCGCGGCCTGTTGCGACGCTTCGCCGACGGCGGCGGGACCGTGCTCCTGTCGAGCCACCTGCTGCACGAGGTGCAGATCGTCGCCGACGACCTGGTCATGATCGGCCGGGGGAAGATCGTCGCGATGGGCTCCAAGGAGGAGCTGCTCAGCCGCGGCGGCACCTCGGTGTCCTCCACGGACGACGCGCGGCTCGCCCAGCTGCTCCAGGCCGCCGACGTGTCCGTCACCCGCACCGGTTCGGGCCTCGTCGTCGAGGCCGAGCCCCGCGTGGTCGGCGAGATCGCCGCCCGCGAGTCCCTCGTCCTGCTCGAGCTGCGCTCCGGCGGCTCGGAGGGCCTGGAGGAGATGTTCCTCGGCCTCACGGCCGCCACTTCCCGTGAAGGAGACGCRGCATGAGCACCGAGACGAGCACCGAGACCGAGACCGGCACCGCACCCGTCGTCGGCGGCGGCACGGCCGGCACCGCCTCCGCGCTGGAGGGGCGCCCGGGAGTTCCGTTCGGGCGCACCCTGCAGGCCGAGGTGCGCAAGATGGTCGACACCCGCGCGGGCCGCTGGATGGTCATCGTCATGGCCGCCCTGGTCGTCTTCATCCTGGCCGCGTTCGTCCTCTGGGGCCCCGCCGAGGACGCGACCTTCGACAACCTGCTGCAGATCGCCACGCTGCCGCTCGCGATGCTGCTGCCGGTCATCGGCATCATGGCGGCGACCGCGGAGTGGACCCAGCGCACCGGGCTGGTCACCTTCACCCTCGAGCCGCGGCGCGGCCGCGTCGTGCTCGCCAAGGCGCTGGGCGCCCTCGCACTGGGCCTGGTCGTCACGGCGGTCGCCTTCGCGGCCGCAGCCCTCGCCAACCTGGCCGGCACCGGGACGTGGGACCTCGACGCCGCGGCCGGTGCCGGTCTGGTGCTGGCGCTGCTCATCTACGTCCTGCAGGGCGTCGCGTTCGGGCTGCTGTTCCTCAACACCCCGGTCGCCATCGTCACGGTCCTGGTCCTGCCCACGGCCTGGACCATCGCCACGCAGGTCTTCAGCTCGCTCGCCGACGTCGGCCGCTGGATCGACCTGGACTCGGTCACCCGTCCGCTGTTCGCCGGGGAGATGGCGGGCCAGGACTGGGCCCAGCTCGGCACCGGCGTCGGCGTGTGGGTGCTGCTGCCCCTGGCGGTCGGCACCTGGCGGGTCCTCACACGTGAGGTGAAGTAGCCGGGGGGCCTTCACCTCACCCCCGTCGCCACCCTCACCACGGGACGTCGATCTCGATCTCCCCGGTGGCGACACGGGCCGCCAGCCCGCCCAGCGTGACCACGTCACCGGGGACGAGCTGGCGGCCCCGTCGCGTCTCGACCTCGTCGTTGACCTGCACCGCGCCGTCCGCGATCACCGGCTTGGCCTCGGCGCCGCTCTCGACGAGGTTGGCGAGCTTGAGGAACTGGCCCAGCCGGATCGACTCGTCGCGGATCGGGACGTCGACGGGCTCGCTGGTCGGTGACATGTCTCTAGGGTAGGTGTCCGTGCGCATCCGAAGCCTCCTCCTCGCCGCGGCGTCGCTCTGCCTCGCGACGCCCCTGCTGGCCGTCACCACCCCCGGCGCCCCGGCCAGCGCACGTCCCGCCGAGACGGCGGGCAAGGTGGCGGGCAAGAGCGGGTGCCAGGGGCAGGCCGGGGTCGAGGTGTGCTTCACCTCCCCGCCCACGGTCACGTCCGACCCGACCGTGCTCGACCGCCCGAGCCGGCTCTTCGACACGGCCGGTCCCGGCGACACGATCCGGATCGCGATGTTCCGCTGGGACATCCAGCCGCCCACCGACGCGATCCTCGCTGCCCAGCGCCGCGGCGCCACGGTGCTCCTGGTCGGCGACGACGACCTCCGTCTCAACAAGCAGGGACGCCGGCTGATCACCACGCTGGAGGAGCAGGACCCGGCGCGACGCAACGTCACCATCTGCGACGGCGCCTGCCTGCCGTGGCGCGCACCCGGCCCCTACCCCGACAGCCAGGACGTGCAGCACCTGAAGTTCTACGTCACCGACATCGGCGGCGTGAAGTCGTTCATGACCTCGTCGGCCAACCTCGAGGACCGGCAGTACCGCCAGTACAACTCGTTCATCAAGATCGACGACCCGGCCCTCCACGACTTCGGGGTGGAGTACTTCTCCCGGATGGAGGCACAGAGCCTGACGGTCGGCGGCGAGCGGTGGGACGATCGCCGCAAGGTGTGGACGAGCGGGTCGGTCACGGCGGCCGTCTACCCCAACCGCAACGACCTGCTGCTCTCGACGCTGAAGGACATCACCTGCACGCGCGGTGCCCGGGACGTCTCGGCGATGTTCGCGGTGATCCAGCGCGCCGACGTGCGCGCCCAGCTGGCGCGGCTCTCCGACCGGGGGTGCCGGGTGCGGATCGTCACCTCACGCGACACGGTGGAGAACTGGGTGCAGCGCGAGCTGCCCAGCGGCGACATCCCGGACCGGCAGGTCCGCACCGTGCTGACCCACGACAAGATGCTGGTGGCCCACGCCAGGTTCCGCGGCAAGGCGACGCACGTCGTGGTCACCGGCACCTCCAACACCACGTGCGGCGGCCTGCTCTACAACGACGAGGTGATGCTCCGCGTGGTGGACAACCCCTGGCTGCACGACCAGTACCTCGCGCACTTCGACGACGCGTACTCCCGCGCGCACCAGAGCCGGTCGCGGGTCATGCCCGTGATGAAGCCCTGTCGCCGCTGACTCGACGCGTGCGCGTCAGCCCACCAGGACGCTGACCGCGTGGATCAGCACGCCGACCAGGCCGCCGACGATCGTGCCGTTGATCCGGATGAACTGCAGGTCGCGACCGACGTGCAGCTCGATGCGACGTGCCGCCTCCTTGCCGTCCCAGCGCTCGATCGTCGAGGTGATGACCGTGGTCACCTCGGCGCCGTAGCGCTCGACCGCGAAGACGGTGAGGTCGGCGGCCATCCGGTCGAGGCGCTCGCGCAGCGCGGCGTCGTCGCGCAGCTGCTCCGCGAACGCGCTCAGCTCGGACAGGAGCCGCTGGCGCACGGCCCCCTCGGGGTCGCGGATCGAGCCGAGGAGCGCCGAGCGCATCGCCTTCCACAGCGAGATCGCGGTGGTCACGACCTGGGGGTGCTCCAGCAGGCGCTCCTTGAGCGCCTCGGTGCGGCGGACCGTCTCCTCGTCGTTGAGCAGGTCGTGGGCCAGTTGCCCCAGCATCGAGTCCAACGCCTCGCGGGCGCGGTGGTGCGGGTCGTCGCGGATGTCCTCGAGCCACGCGAGGGCCTGCACGTGCAGCCGTGAGGTGACGGCGTCGTTGAGCTTGGGCGGCGCCCACCACGGCGCCCGCTCCTCCAGCACCCGGGTGAACGTCTCGGGGTTGTCGACCAGCCAGCTGTGCAGCTCGTCGACCGCGAGGTCGACCAGGCCGTGGTGGAGGTCGTCGCGCAGCACTTCCATCAGCGTCGTCCCCAGAAGCGGCGAGATCGGCTCCTCGCGGAACCGCGGCACGAGGGCGTGCGTGACGAGGTCGGCGACGTGGTCGTCGCGGACCTTGCCGAGCGCGATCACAGCCACCTCGGCCACCTCGTCGACCACGCGCCGGGCGTGGGCCGGCTCGGCCAGCCAGGTTCCGACCCTGGCGGAGATCGTCGCGGCGGCCACCCGCTCGCGGATGATGTCCTCCTGGAGGAAGTTCTCGCCCACGAACTCCTCGAGCCCCTTGCCCAGCTCGTCCTTGCGCTTGGGCACGAGCGCGGTGTGCGGGATCGGCAGGCCGAGCGGGTGCTTGAACAGCGCCGTCACCGCGAACCAGTCGGCGATCGCACCGACCATCGACGCCTCGGCGCCCGCGTTGACGAACCCCCAGAACCCGTCGCGGCCCAGCGTGGCGGCGTACACGCAGGCAGCGAGGAGCAGCAGGCCCACGGCCACCGTCCGCATCTGACGCAGCCCGCGGCGACGGGCCTCGTCCATCTCGGGATCGGGCGTGATCAGGGAGATCGGAGGCGGGCTCGACGGGGAGCCCGACGACGAGCGAGCGGAGGAGGTGGCGGAGGTGGCGGCCATGCCAGCCATCCTCCCCGACCGTGCCAGAATGCCGCGCATGCCTCGCACCGTGATCACCTTCGGCACGTTCGACGTCTTCCACGTCGGGCACCTGCGCGTCCTCGAGCGCGCCGCCGCACTGGGCGACCGGCTGGTCGTGGGTGTGTCCGCGGACGCCCTCAACGAGCGCAAGAAGGGCCGCGCGCCCATCTTCAGCGAGCGCGAGCGTCTGGCGATCGTCGGCGCGCTCAAGGTCGTCGACGCCGTCTTCGTCGAGGAGAGCCTGGAGCAGAAGCGCGACTACGTCGTCGAGCACGGCGCGGACGTCCTCGTGATGGGTGACGACTGGGCCGGCAAGTTCGACGAGCTCGGGGACGTCTGCGAGGTCGTCTACCTCGCCCGCACCCCGGCGATCTCCACCACCGCGATCATCGAGCACATCGCGGATCTGTGACCCGCCCCCGGCAGGGTCGCCGGGTTAGGGTCGTCCCGGACATGACCGACACGAGGGGAACCATGCGCAGAATCGTCACCACCGCTGTGGCCATCGCACTGGTGGGTGGGGCGCTCGGCGCCCCGGCCGTCGCTGCCGACGCCGACCGCCCGGGCACGCCCGGGTCCTTCCCTGGATCGGCCGGGGTCCTCGACCCCTCCGACCTGCTCGAGCTCACGCCCGAGCCGGCCCTGCCGGTCCTCGAGTCGCAGATCGAGCCGACGGCCTCCGAGACCCTCGCGACCGCGCGCCGTGTCCTCGCGGGCGACGCCCGCCCGAGCGACCCGTCCGCGACGCTCGTGCTGCGGGACCTCTGGATGAAGCGGTCCAGGCTGACCGGGGCGGAGCGCCGCACGGCGGACGCCATGCTGGCCCGCCCGACCGACGGCGTGACCGACCCGCAGGGCTTCGGCTACACCACCGCCGAGGCTCCGCCGCTGTGCAACACCCGCCTGTGCGTCCACTACGTGCCGACCGGGGCCGACGCCCCGCCGTCGCCCGACTGGCCCGCCCAGAACCTCGCGGTGATGGACTCCGTGTGGACCACCATCGTCGACCAGATGGGCTACCGCGCGCCGGTGCGCGACGGGGCGCAGGGCGGCAGCCCGGTCTTCGACGTCTACCTCAAGGACCTCGGCGGCGACCTCTACGGCTTCTGCGCCGGTGAGGACAAGGCCAAGAAGCGCACCGCGTCGGGCTACTGCGTGCTCGACAACGACTTCGCCGCCGCCCAGTTCCCCAACGGCACGCCCCTCGACAACCTGGTCGTGACCGCTGGACACGAGTTCTTCCACGCCGTCCAGTACGCCTACGACTACGCCGAGGACCCGTGGATGATGGAGTCCACGGCGACCTGGATGGAGGAGCGGATCGCGACCGCGGTCAACGACAACCGCCAGTACCTCCCCGTCAGCCAGATCTACGCGCCCAACATCCCGCTCGACGCCTTCAGCCGCACCAACGGCTTCCAGTACGGCAACTGGGTGTTCTGGGAGTACCTCACCGCGCGCTACGGCAACGGGCTGGTGCTCAAGACCTGGAAGCAGGCCGGCAGCCTCAAGAAGGACGGCGGCAAGAACAGCCTCCCGGCGCTGCAGAAGGTGCTCAAGCGCAAGGGCGGCTTCACCAAGAACTACGCCCAGTTCGCCGCCGGCAACCTGACCCCGGCCGCCAACTTCCCCGAGGGCGCCGAGTACCCCGGCCCCAAGGTCCGCGGCGCCAAGCTGCTGAGCAAGCGCAAGCGCGCCAAGCGCTTCGGCACCAAGGTCAACCACCTGGCCTCCGCGTCCTACGTCTACGGCCCCGGCAAGGGCCTGGACGGCAAGAAGTGGAAGCTGAGCCTGCGGATCTCCGGTCCCGCCAAGCGCACCTCGCCGGCCGCGGTGGTGGTCGTCCACCAGCTCGACGGCAAGCGCAAGGTCAAGAGGGTCAAGCTCAACGGTGGTGGCGACGGGCGCATCAAGGTGCCCTTCGACAACCGCAAGGTCGGCGCCGTCACGGTGACGCTGGTCAACGCCTCGACCCGCTACCAGTGCGGCCGCGGCACCCTGCTGGCCTGCAAGGGCAAGCCTCTCGACGACAAGCTGCGGTTCGCCGTCAAGGGGCGCGTCACCAAGTGACGAGCCACCTGATCACGAGCTGATCCGCAGCAGGGCGTGGAGCGCGGCGACGCACTCCTCGACCAGCTGCGACAACGGGACCGGGCGTTCGCCGGTCGGCACTGCCGACCAGGTGAGCGCCCGGTCCTCTGTGTAGGCCCACCACGCGCGTACGACGTCGCGGCGGGCCTCCGGCACGTCGAGCGCGGTCATGACGCGCTCGGTGCTGCCGTCGCGGACCGAGTCCATGACCTCGCTGACGCGCGGGTCGGCGACGCCGTGGCCGTGGACGAGCGCGAGGTAGAACCCGCGCCGCCGCTCGATCTGCTCGATCATCAGCCGGGTCACGGTCTCCACCTGCTCCTCCCCCGTCGCGCCCTCGTCGGGTGCGGTGGTGCGCAGCATCCGGCGACCGGCGGCCGCGATGCAGGCCAGGTAGAAGTCGGTCTTCGTGGGGAAGTAGTGGAACAGCAGGCCGCGCGAGATGCCCGCCTCAGTGGCGATGTCGTCCATCGACAGGTCCTGGATCGGCGTCTCGACGATCTTGGCGAGCCCGATGGCGACGAGCTGGCGCCGTCGCTCGTCCGCGCTCAGCCGGCGGCGTACGACCGGGGCTCCTGCGGACACGGTCTGCTCGGCGTCGGACATGCTGTTGAGCATTGCTCAACAGTGTGCGAAGGTCAACGACATGGACTTCTCCCTCTCCCCGCGCGCCGCCGACCTCCGCGACCGCGTGCGTGCGTTCGTCGCCGACGAGATCGAGCCGCTCGAGGCCGAGGCGCACCGGCGCATCACCCGGCTGCGGGAGTCGGGCCGCGACAGCTGGACCCCCGACCCGGTCATCGGCGAGCTGCAGGCCAAGGCGCGCGCCCAGGGCCTGTGGAACCTCTTCCTCCCGGCCGTCCACGCCGGCCGCTACGCCTCCGACTTCGGCACCGACGGCGGCGAGGGCCTCACCAACGTCGACTACGCACCGGTCGCCGAGGCGATGGGACGCTCGTTCCTCGCTCCCCTCGTCTTCAACTCCAACGCGCCCGACACGGGCAACATGGAGGTGCTGCTCAAGTACGGCACCGACGAGCAGCGCGAGCAGTGGCTCGAGCCCCTGCTGCGCGGGGAGATCCGCAGCGCCTTCTGCATGACCGAGCCCGCGGTCGCCTCCTCCGACGCGACCAACATGGCCGCCACCGCGGAGGTCGACGGCGACGAGATCGTCATCAACGGCCGCAAGTGGTGGTCCACCGGCGTCGGCAACCCCGACTGCAAGGTGCTCGTCTTCATGGGTCTCTCCGACCCCGAGGCCGACCGGCACTCGCGCCACACGATGGTCCTGGTGCCGCGCGACGCGACGGGCGTGAAGGTCGAGCGGATGCTCACCACGATGGGCTACTACGACGAGCCGCTGGGCCACGGCGAGGTCTCCTTCGACAACGTGCGCGTGCCCGCGTCCAACGTCCTGCTCGGCCCGGGTCGCGCCTTCGAGATCGCCCAGGGGCGGCTCGGCCCCGGTCGGGTCCACCACTGCATGCGCGCCATCGGCCTCGCCGAGCGCGCGCTCGAGCTGGGGTGTGCGCGCGCGGTGTCGCGCACCGCGTTCGGCAAGCCGATCGCCAACCTCGGCGGCAACCGCGAGCGGATCGCCGACGCCCGCATCGCGATCAACCGCTCGCGCCTGCTGGTCATGCACGCCGCCTGGCTCCTCGACCAGGGGATGAGCCGCGAGGCCTACTCAGCGGTCAGCGAGATCAAGGTGGAGGTGCCCAACATGGCCCTCGACGTCATCGACATGGCCATCCAGCTGCACGGCGGTGGCGGCCTGTCGGACGACTTCCCGCTCGCCAACGCGTGGGTGGGCGCCCGGTCGCTGCGGCTCGCCGACGGACCCGACGAGGTGCACCGCAACGTGATCGCGAAGATCGAGCTCGGGAAGTACACCGCATGAGCAGAGTGCTGGTCACGGGTGCCGCCTCCGGGCTGGGCGCCGCCCTCGTCTCCGCCTTCCGCGCCCGGGGTGACGAGGTGCTCGCCACGGACCGTGTCGGCGCTGACGGCATCGACCTGGTCCTCGACATCACCTCCGACGACGACTGGGCCGCGGCCCTCGAGGCCGTGCGCCAGCGCTGGGGCGGGCTCGACGTCCTGGTCAACAACGCCGGGGTCGCCGGTGGCGGCCGGGTCGACCGCTGCACGCTCGAGGAGTGGCAGTGGATCACCGACATCAACCTCTTCGGGCTGGTGCGCGGCACGCGGACCTTCGTGCCGATGCTCAAGGAGCAGGGCTCCGGCCACCTGGTCAACGTCGCCTCGCTCGCCGGCCTCGTGCACCCGGGCGGGATGGGCTCCTACAACGCGGTGAAGGCCGCGGTCGTGGCGTTCACCGAGACCTGCGGCCACGAGCTGGCGTCGTACGGCATCCGGGCGAGCGTGGTGTGCCCGTCCTACTTCCGCACCAACCTGATGGACTCGATGCAGGGCAGCGACGAGCTCGTCGGCCAGGTGATCGGCGGGCTGGTCGAGCGCTCCCGGATCACCGCCGACGACATCGCCGCCGCCGTGCTGGCCGGGATCGACGCCGGTGACGACGTGATCGTGCCCGACGAGGCGGCGCGACAGGCCTACTTCCTCAAGTGGGCCGACCGACCCGCGTACGACGCCGTGATGCGCGACCAGGCGGCCAAGCTCCAGGCGGCCGGCTCGTGACCGCTGTCCCCGGCGCGCGGGAGGTGCGCGAGGAGGACGCGTTCGACGTGGCGCGGGTCGCGGCGTGGCTCCGCGCCCGTGCCGCTACCCCCGACGGGCTCGACGGCGAGCCGGAGGTCCGGCAGTTCACCGGCGGCGCCTCGAACCTCACCTACCTGCTGCGCTACCCCTCCGGCCGCGACCTCATCGTGCGGCGGGCGCCGGCCGGCACGAAGGCGCGGGGTGCGCACGACATGCACCGGGAGTACGTCATCCAGTCGGCGCTCGCGCCGGTCTTCGACCACGTCGCGTCGATGGTCGCCTTCTGCGACGACGCCGACGTCATCGGCGGCGACTTCTACGCCATGGACCGCATCCCCGGCGTGATCCCCCGCAGCGAGTGGCCCGCCGACGTGCCGCTGTCCGCCGAGCAGGCGCGCGAGCTGTGCCTGCACGCGGTCGACGTGCTGGCCGAGCTGCACGGCATCGACCCGGCGGCCGCCGGGCTCGCCGACCTCGGCAAGGGGCACGGCTACGTCCGGCGCCAGGTCGACGGGTGGTCGACCCGCTACCGCAACGCCCGCACCGACGACGTGCCCGACCTCGAGTCGGTGATGGCGTGGCTCGACGCGCACCAGCCCGACGACGTGGCCACCTGCGTGATCCACAACGACTTCAAGCTCGACAACCTCGTCGTCGCCGAGGACGACGTGACCCGGGTCGTCGGGGTGCTCGACTGGGAGATGGCCACTCTCGGCGACCCGCTGATGGACCTCGCCGGCTCGATGGCCTACTGGGTGCAGGCCGACGACACCGAGGAGTTCCAGATGATGCGGCGGGTGCCGACGCACCTGCCAGGCATGCTGACCCGCGACGAGTTCGTGGCGGCGTACGCCGAGCGCACCGGTCGGTCGGTCACGCCCCAGCAATGGCGGTTCTACGAGGTCTTCGGGCTGTTCCGGATGGCCGTCATCGCCCAGCAGATCTACTACCGGTACTTCCACGGGCAGACGACCAACGAGATGTACGCCCTCTTCGGCCCGGCCGTGCAGATCATCGGCCGCCGCATCGACGGGCTCATCGAAGCGCCCGGGGCGCCGTGAGCCGCATCCTCCTGGTGCGGCACGGACAGGCCTCGTTCGGCGCCGCCGACTACGACGACCTCTCCCCCACCGGCCACGAGCAGTCGCGGGTGCTCGGCGCCGCGCTCGCTGCCCGCGGGGTCGTGCCCGACCTGCTGGTCGCCGGCGAGATGCGACGGCACGGCCAGACGGCGGCCGGGGTCCTCGACGGTGCCGGTTGGACGGCGGACGTCGAGGTCGACGCCGGCTGGAACGAGTTCGACCACCTGCAGGTGCTCGCCGTCCACGACCAGCCCACGACCGCGGAGGGCGAGTCGGAGAAGGCCGCCTTCCAGCGGTGGTTCGAGGAGGCGACGCAGCGCTGGACGGCGGGCGAGCACGACGAGTCGTACGACGAGTCCTTCTCCGCCTTCACGACACGCGTCGGCGCCGCGCTCGCGCGGTTCGCGGACGCGCTTCCCCGCAGCGGCACGGCGGTGGTGCTCACCAGCGGTGGGCCCGTGGCCTGGGCCGCCGCATCGCTGCTCGCCGACACCGACCGTGCCCGCACCGACCTGTGGCTCCGGCTCAACCCGGTGTCGATCAACACGGGCACCTCGACGATCGTGCGCGGTTCCCGCGGCACCACCCTCGTCACCTTCAACGCGGCCGACCACCTCTCCCCCGACCTGATCACCTACCGCTAGGACTCCCATGTCGACGACCCTCATCACCGGTGCCAGCAGCGGGCTCGGGGCCGAGATGGCCCGCCAGTTCGCCGCGCGGGGCCACGACCTCGCCCTCTGCGCGCGTCGTACGGACCGCCTCGCCGAGCTCGCCACCGAGATCACCACCGCCCACCCCGACCGCCGCGTCGTCGTCAAGGCGCTCGACGTCACCGACCACGACGCCGTCTTCCGGGTGTTCGACGAGTTCCGTGACGAGCTCGGCGGCCTCGACCGCGTCGTCGTCAACGCCGGCCTCGGCAAGGGCCAGCCGCTCGGCACGGGGCGCTTCGACGCCAACAGGCAGACGGCCGAGACCAACTTCATCGGCGCGCTCGCCCAGACCGAGGCGGCCACCGCGATCTTCCGCGCCCAGGGCTCGGGGCACCTCGTGATGGTGTCGTCGTTCTCGGCGCTCCGCGGGATGCCGGGGAACATCACGACGTACGCCGCGACCAAGGCCGCGGTGGCCCACCTCGCCGAGGGGTTCCGCGCCGACGTGCACGGCACGCCGATCAAGGTGACCGTGCTCTACCCCGGCTACATCGTCTCGGAGATGTCCGGGACGTCGGCGAGGACGCCCCTCATGACGTCGACCGAGAAGGGCGTGCGCGCCATGGTCGAGGCCATCGAGAAGGGGAAGAAGTCGGCCGTCGTCCCCGCCTGGCCCTGGGTGCCCCTCGGGTTCGTGGTCAAGCGGGTGCCGGTCGGGCTGCTGCGCCGGATGGCATAGCCGCCGCACGTCGCGGCGCAGCCCGGTCACCGGCCGTGCGTAGGGTGCAGAGCATGGCCGACAACGTGTTGTGGATCATCACGGACGACCAGATGCGCTCGACGCTGAGGTCGATGGACCGGACGTGGCGCCGGCTCGTCCGCAAGGGCGTGCACTTCCCTCGGGGCTACAGCGCGATGCCGCTGTGCGGCCCGGCGCGCGCCTCGATCCTCACCAGTCGTTACCCCCACAACCACGGGTGCAGCAGCAACATGACCCACCCGCCGTTCGTGGCCCAGGGGCACGACCGGGACACCGTGGCGACACGGCTCCACGCGGCCGGCTACGACACCGGCTACTTCGGCAAGTACATGAACGGGCTCGCCCAGCAGCCGTCGTACGTCGCCCCGGGCTGGGACCGCTGGGTCGCGCTGCTCGACGGCATGATCGACGACCCGCGGGTCAACGTCGACGGAGCCATCCGGCAGGTCCCCTCGCAGCGCGCGTTCGACCGTTTCGCAGCGTCGCGGCTGCGCCGCTTCATCCGCCGCCACCAGGACTCCGGGCCGTGGTTCGCGGTGTTTGCGCCGACAGCACCGCACGGCCCCTACACGCCGAGCCCGGAGCACGCCGACGACTTCGACGGGGTGGCCTGGAACCCACCGGCGTCCAACGAGTCCGACATGAGCGACAAGCCGACGTGGTTGCAGGACCTTCCCCCGCAGGACCGTGAACGGATGCGGAAGATCTACGAGGGAAAGCTCGAGGAGCTGCAGGACGTCGACGACCAGATCGCGAGCGTGCTGGACGTCCTGAAGCGCAGCGGCCAGCTCAGGCGGACCTGGATCTTCTTCGTCTCCGACAACGGCTACCTGCTCGGCGAGCACCGGCTGCTCCACAAGTCGCAGCCCTACGAGGAGGCGGCGGGCATCCCGTTCGCCGCCCGCGGCCCCGGCGCGGAGCCGAGCACCGTGGACGCGCTGGTCTCACAGGTCGACCTGATGCCCACCGCCCTCGACGTGGCCGGCCTCGACCCCGACGCCGGACGCGACCTCGACGGCCGCTCGATGCTCGGGCCGCTCAGGTCCGGCGACTGGTCCGGCTGGCGACGACGGCTGCTGGTCGAGAACACGAACCTGGACTGGTCGATGCTCCGGGAGGGCTCGACCGCCTACATCGAGCACCACGACTCGGCGGAGTGGGAGCTCTACGACCTCGATCGCGACCCCCACCAGCTCACCAGCCTGCGTGACGCCGACGTCGCCGAGCTGGCGCGGACGACGGGGCAGCTCTTCGGCTCGCAGGGCCGAGCCCTGAGGGTGCTCGAGCAGTAGTCGGCTGCAGGGGCGGCAGATCGGCCAGGGTCTGGAGCAGGGGCCGTCCCGTGCGGCATGATCGACCTGTGGTCGTACTGGTACCGCGACAGCTCCGGATGACCGGGATGACCGGCAGCGTGCCCTACTACGGGGGCCGCCTCACCCCGGCGCAGGCGTATGCCGCGGCGCACCCGCCACGTCAGCAGGCCACGCCTCCAGCCGTGCAGCCGCCGGCCCGGGCCTCCCGGGCCTCCCGGGCCTCCCGGGCCTCCCGGGCCTCCCAGCCCTCCCAGGACCCGGTCGAGGCCCTGCAGCACCTGCTCGACACCGGCGTCCTGACGCAGGAGGAGTTCGACGAGCTGCGGGAGCGGGTCGAGCGGTGACCGGGCCGGTCCAGGTCCTGGTGATCGGGTTCGAGGCGCCGTCGTTCTCGGGTGAGGTGCTGGCCGAGCTCGCCGGGCTCCGCGAGCGCGGCGTCGTGCGGCTCGTCGACGTCCTGCTGGTCGAGCGTGGCGACGACGGGACCTTCGAGGTCCTGGACCCGCCCCCCGGCAGCGATCCGGACCTGGGGCGGATCGCAGCAGAGGTCCTCGGCGGAGGTGGGGAGTCCGACGGCGACGTCTCGCTCGACGAGACCTGGTCGCTGGCAGACGCGGTCCCACCGGGCGGTGTCGCCGCCGTCGCGCTCCTCGAGCACCTGTGGGCCGAGCCTCTGGTCGCGGCGATCGGGCGAGCCGGCGGCCGTCCGCTCGGTGAGCTGTGGCTCCCGGCAGGTGAGGTGCCCGACTCGACGGTCGGCTGACAGGATGCCCGGATGCGCGCCATGGTCATCCACGAGGTCCGGGGCCGACCCGAGGTCCACGAGGTCGCCGATCCGGCGTGCCCGGTCGGCGGTGTGGTGGTCCGCGTGCTGGCCACCGGGTTGTGCCGGAGCGACTGGCACGCGTGGGCGGGCCACGACGACATCGCGTTCCCGCACGTGCCGGGTCACGAGCTGGCCGGCGTGGTCGTGGAGGTCGGTGCGGGTGTCGACCGGTGGGCGGTCGGCGACCGCGTGACCGTCCCGTTCGTCTGCGGGTGCGGTCGCTGCGAGTGGTGCCTGTCCGGGAACGCGCAGGTGTGCCCCGACCAGCAACAGCCGGGCTTCACCCACTGGGGATCCTTCGCCGAGCTCGTCGCCCTGCACGCCGCCGACACCAACCTGATCGGCCTTCCCGAGTCGATCGACTTCGCCACCGCAGCCGGCCTCGGCTGCCGGTTCGCCACGGCGTACCGCGCCCTCGTCGGACGCGCACGCGTCAGCGAAGGCGAGTGGGTGACCGTCGTCGGCGCCGGCGGCGTGGGACTCAGCACGGTGATGATCGCGCGCGCCCTGGGAAGTCGGGTGGTCGCGGTGGACCGCAACCCCGAGGCGCTCGCCCTGGCCGCCGACCTCGGCGCGGACCACGTGCTGCTCGCCGACGGCTCGGACGTCCCGGCCGCCGTCGCCGACCTCACGGGAGGCGGCAGCCACGTCGCGGTGGACGCCGTGGGCAGCGAGCAGACCTGCGCCGACGCGATCCTCAGCCTCCGCCGCCGCGGTCGCCACGTGCAGGTGGGACTGCTCCCGCCGGTCGATGGTCACCCGCGCGTGCCGATGGATCGGGTGATCGGCTGGGAGCTCGACCTGCTGGGCAGCCACGGGATGGCCGCGGTGGACTACCCGGACATGCTCGCCCTGGTCGAGCAAGGCCTGCTCCGGCCCGACCAGCTGGTCCAGCGCACCATCGGGCTCGAGGAGGCCGCCACGCTCCTGCCCTCCTTCGACAGGTCGACCGCGGCCGGCATCACGCTCATCGACCCCGCTCGCTGAGCAGCAGGTCGACCTGATGCCGGGAGACGCGACTCACCGGTCTGGCTCCTAGCGAACCTCGCAGTCGACGCCACCCGCGCAGTCGCGCAGGGAGTGGTCATCGACCACTGAGCCGCGGGAGTCGTAGGTGACCACGCGGGCCAGGGCCCCGGGCACGCTCGCCCACAGGATGCTCGACCCCGGTGCCATCGTGTGGTCGACCGTCCCCTCGACGATCGTGCCGGCCGTGTTGACGAACTCGACCCGGGTGACCGAGTCGTCGGGTAGACCGGCCACGGCCAGGGACGGCGCGTCCTCGGACCCGGCGTCGCCGGCGAAGACCTCCAGACCCGTGCCCGGATCGAGGAAGTCGTCGGTGCCGAACCCCCACTCGTAGTGCCGCCGGCCGTCCTCGTTGCGGATCACCGCCGGCACGCAAGCTGCGCCCTGGAAGGACACGCAGGCGAGCTCGAGCGTGCCGTTGACGACTGCGATCCCCATGTCCGTGGAGCCGACCGGTTGTCCGTCCTCGTCACCGGCGGCCGTCTCGATCGCGAGGACTCCGTCGTACAGCCAGCCGGGGAAGGCCGCGCGGTCGTACATCGTCACCCCGGTGTAGCTGGGGACACCGGTGGGGAACGCGTCGCCCTGCACCTCGAACTCATCGCCCGGGATCTCCATCCCGTCGACGGCTCCGAGCGGTTCGGGGACGGCGACCTGCCAGGGCGAGATCCGCTCCGCCCCCGGCACGTCGCGGAGCACCCGCTCCTGCAGCTTGCTGAGGCCGGTGGGACGAGTGGCGACGTCGCGCGCCACAGTGTCGCGTCCACTGCCGCGGCCATCGAGTCCTGGCACGAGCAAGGTTGCGGCCCCGCCCACCGCGATCGTCGCCGCCACCACGACGAGCGCCGCGCGCGTGCGCCGGCGTCGGGCTCCGCGACTCTTCGCCTCAGCCAGACGCCGAGGATCCAGGCGCTCCGCAGCATCGCCCTTCAGGTCTTCGGCGAAGCGCTCCAGCGTGGTCTGCTTCATCGGTACATCTCCTCTTCGACGGGCGCATCCCCGAGGACGCGCAGCTTGGCGAGGGCGCGCGCCAGGGTGCTCTTCACAGTGCCGGGAGCGATGCCGAGCTCGCGCGCGACGTTCGCCTCCGAAAGGTCGTAGTAGTGGCGAAGCACGACCACGCGGCGTTCCCGCTCCGTCAGCTGCGCCAGCAGCCGGACGATCTGGTCACGGTCGTCAGGCCCGGGGTCGGCCGCTCCGGGGTCGGCATGGGCCAGGGCCCCGCCCCCGACCTCGAAGAACCGGCGGCGTCGGATGCGATCCACGTTGAGGTTGACCAGGACCCGTCGGCAGTACGCCAGGGCATCGCCGCTCCGGACCGTGCGCCACTTGGCGTACGTGCGCTCCAGCGCCGTCTGGGCGAGGTCCTCGGCGAGGTGGTGGTCGCCGGTGAGCAGGTACGCCGAACGGTGGAGCTTCGGCCAGGCTGCGTGCGCGAAGTCATCGAACTCCCGGTCTCGCCCGGCCATCAGCGCCCCCTTCCGTACCTGTGATCAGTCTTGCCCGTACATACGCACCCTGGACCGGATCGGTTCTGCCGCGGACGAACAGCATCCCCGGAAGGTGACATGGTGAGGGCTCGACGGGCCCGGGACGAGGGAGACGAGATGGGCTTCCTGATCACACAAGCGTGGGGACTGGACCAGGTTCGGCCGACCGCTGCGGAGGTCGACTCACCGATGCCCGGGGACGTGCTGATCCCGCGTCCCGACGCAGTCATGGACCGAGCGTTCACTCTCCGCGCGCCGCCGGAGGACGTGTGGCCGTGGTTGGTGCAGCTCGGCAAAGGTCGGGCCGGCTGGTACATGACGCACCGCGTCGAGCGACTCGTGCCCCGAGCACGGCGCGCGTCGCGGCACGTCGATCAGCGCTGGCAGCACCTCGTCGTGGGGTCGGTGATCCCCGACTACGGCGGCCGGGACGAGACCTTCACCGTGGCTGAGATCGACCCGCCACACGCGCTCGTCCACACCTCCCGTCGGGGCCGGATGGAGGTCACGTGGGCGATCGCGGTCGCGCCCCTGGACCCACGGTCGTCGCGGGTCCGCCTGCGACTACGGATGGGACCCGTCCGGAGGAAGTGGCTGGTCGCCGTCGCTGGCGAGGCGATCGATCTCGTCACGATCTCGTGGCTGGCCGGAGGCCTCCGCGAGCGGGTGGAACCTGGGTGATCCCGGCGCCAGCCGGGACCGGCGCACCTCGGCGTACCGGCCGAAAGACCGAGAGAGCGCGCCGATCGGCTGGGCGAGCTCCGGCCTCCGAGCCGAGGCGCCCGCCGCCGGGCACCGCGATCGTGGACCTACCGATCCTCACCACAACGACGGAGCCCACGATGACAACACGTCCACCCACCACCACCGCCACACTGGACGACCAGCCGATCCCGGTGCGGGCCAAGCTCGCCGCAGCGTGGACGAGCTTCATGTTCCTGTACGCCTACGTGGACATCCTCGGCTTCTACACGCCCGGCGTCGTCGACGACATCCTCGACGGCAAGGTCTACGAGTTCGACCTCTCCCAGACCTTCTCGGCCACGGTCCTGACCGTCCTGGCCATCCCGATGTTCATGATCGTGCTGTCGACCACGCTGCCGGCCAGGGCGAACCGCATCACGAACCTCGTCGCCGCCGCGCTCTTCGTCCCCTTCACGGTCTTCAACGTGGCAGGCGGGTTCTACCTGTACTTCTACGGACTCGGGGTCGCACTCGAGCTGGTCGTCCTCGCGCTCATCGTGCGGTTCGCCTGGACCTGGCCCCGCACCGCACCGTCGGCGACCGTCGCGAGCATGGCGACCAGCCCGGACCGCGAACCCCTTCGCGCGCACCAGCGATAGGAGCGCGAGGGGGAACGAGGTGATCCACGGGCGCTCGCGTCGCAGCAGGTCGCTCCTTGTCACGCCGGGACAGTCCGCGRCACAGACCGTGAGTGTCCGGCACGGTGTTGCTCCGTTCTGCTCCGGCGCCCGGATCCGTGCTTCTAGGGTGGCCCGATGCAACGGGGGTCCACTTGTCCGAGCCCGCACGACGCGCGAGTGCGCGCGCCGGACACCTTGGCTCAAGAGCCTCGGGACTGCGTGTGAAGGTGTTCGGGGGCGGTGGTGACACGTCCGTCCTCGACTGGACCCAGCCGGTGCTTCCGCCGCTGCCCGATGGAGAGGTCCAACAAATCCAGGGTTGGGAGGTCTACGGGGCGAAGGCCAAGCACCGACCCCAGACGGCGCCCGGCTACCTGGCCGCGCAGCGGCTCGGCCTGCTGCCAACCCCTGCACCCGCGAGCCCGCCACAGCGGTTGCCCGGACTGTCCGCGCAGGCGATGCTGCTCACCGGCATCGGCATGTTCTTCGGCACCATCCTGTTGGTGATAGTGCTCCCGGACACCACGCCGGGACCTTTGTACGCGGCCACGGTGGCGGTCGGTGGCGGTGGCGCGTTCTGGATGATGGGGCGCTTGGGGGCCCGCGAGCGTGAGGAGTTCGTGGCCGGGTACACCTCACGTTCCGCGTTCCCGGGTCTGTGGCGGCTGGGGCGTGGCGGCGCCGTGCTGCGCGAGCCCGACCGAGACGTCCCACCGCCCGGGTTCTACCCCTCGCCGTACAAACCCGGGTTGCTCCAGCATTGGGACGGCCCCGGCTGGCACCCGTTCACGCAGAAGTGGCGACGCAAGCCGGACGACTACTTCCGCTGGCCCGAGCGCCCCTACCTCGACGGCGTGCCGAACCATCCGGTTGGCGGCAAGGCTTAGGCAACGTCATGGTGTGCGGCTGTTGAGACGACCAGAGCCCATGACGTTCCGGCCCGACGTCATGGGGCCGGTCGCGGCCGTTGTCGCCCAGCTCTGAGCTGTTGCTGAGCTCGGACCCGACCCGTCGAGAGGGTCAGGACGTCGCCTACTGACGCGACAGCGCCACGCGCAGGCGTTCCGAGGGATCGATGAAGTGGTCGTGGTCGTCGTCGCCGAGGTCGATCTGGACCCAGCTGATCCGACCCGTGAAGCGACTGGTGGCCGGCGTGTAGTCAGGTGTGACGCAGGTGCCGGTCTCGTGGCCGATGTCGGTGGTCTCGTCGGCGGAGAAGATGATCGCCTGGGTGGCCTCGACCCGGCCGGTGCCGACGGCAGTGCCGTCGCAGTAGAGCGTGACGTCGCCGCCCTTGGCGAGTCCTCCCCCGTCGTACGCGAACTCCACGCGCAGCTGGTGCCTGCCCGCCGGGACCGGGGAGTCCGCCGTGGTCGCGAACTCGTGGATCCCGAGGACGTTGTAGACGAACTTCAACCGGCCGTCCTTGACGTAGAACGCCCAGCCGCCGAAGCGTCCCCCCTGAGCGATCAGCACGCCCTCGGCGCCGCGGTCGCCGACCTCGACGTCCGCGGTGACCGAGAACGACTTGTTCTTGATGCTGACGACGCTGTTCTCCGACAGCCGGCCCATCCCGGGGAAGAACAGCTGCGAGCTGCCCCGGATCAGGGTCGGGCGCCCCGCCGTCTCGGAGTCGAGGCGTTCGGCACCGCGGTCGTCGAGAGGCAGTACGTCGTACTTCGCGGCCTCGATCAGCCACAGCCGCTGGAGCTTCGCCAGCATCTCGGGGTCGTCCGCAGCGAGGTCACGGGCCTGGCTGAAGTCGTGGTTGCCGTCGTAGAGCTCCCAGACGTCGTCGTCGAAGGCCGGCATTTCGCCACCGACCATGATCCACGGGGTCTTGTGCTTCGTGACCGCGCTCCAGCCCCGGTGGTAGATGCCACGGTTGCCGAACATCTCGAAGTACTGCAGGTCGTGACGCTCCGGGGTCTCGGGCTCGTTGAAGCTGTAGAGCATGCTGGTGCCCTCGATCGGCGCCTGCAGCACACCGTTGACCATGGTCGGCTCGGGCAGCCCGGCCGCCTCCAGGATGGTGGGGGCGACGTCGATGACGTGGGCGAACTGCGAGCGCAGACCACCTCGCTCCTCGATGCCGCGGGGCCAGTGCACGATGGTCCCGTTGCGGGTGCCACCCCAGTGCGACGCGACCTGCTTGGTCCACTGGAGGGGCGTGTTCATCGCCCACGCCCACCCGACCGAGTAGTGGTTGTAGGACTCCGGCAGGCCGAGCGCGTCGATCTTCGAGAGCAGGAACTCCGGCGTCTCGAGCGCGGCCATCCCGTTGAAGTTGGCCATCTCGTTGAAGGCACCGTTCATCGTTCCTTCGGCAGAAGCACCGTTGTCGCCGATGATGTAGTAGACGATCGTTTCGTCGAGGACCTCGAGKTCTTCCAGGGCGTCGATCAACCGTCCGACCTGGTCGTCGGTGTGCTCGAGGAACCCGGCGTACACCTCCATCTGCCGAGCCAGCACCGGCTTGAGCTCGTCGGGCATGTCGTCCCACGCCGTGATCTCGTCGTGGCGGGCGGTGAGCTCGGTGTCAGCCGGGACCACGCCGAGCTCCTGCTGCCGCGCGAAGGTGCGCTCACGTTGGACGTCCCACCCGTCGTCGAACTGCCCGGCGTACCTGTCCGCCCACTCCTTCGGCACGTGGTGCGGCGCGTGGGTGGCACCGGGCGCGTAGTAGACGAAGAACGGCTTGTCGGGCATCAGCGCCTTCTGCTGCCGCATCCAGCTCACGGCATGGTCGGTGAGGTCCTCGGTGAGGTGGTAGCCCTCCTCGGCGGTCGCCGGCGGCTCGACGGGAGTCGTCCCGTCGTACAGAGCCGGGTCGTACTGGTTGTTCTCGCCACCGATGAAGCCGTAGAAGGTCTCGAAGCCACCACCGCCCGACGGCCAGGCGTCGAACGGTCCCATCGGCGAGGTCTGCCAGACCGGCACCTCGTGGCACTTGCCGAACTGGGCGGTGGAGTAGCCGTTGAGCTTCAGCGTCAGTGCCAGGGGCGCCTTGGTGTTCGGGCGCAACGAGCTCTGGCCGGGTGCCGACGTCGCCGTCTCGGTGATGCTCCCCATACCGACCGAGTGGTGGTTGCGCCCGGTCAGCAGGGCCTGCCGCGTCGGCGCGCACAGGGCGGTCGTGTGGAACCGGTTGTAGGTCAGCCCGCCCGAGGCCAGGCGCTCAGCCGTCGGCGTCCGGCACGGCCCACCGAACGCGCTCGAAGCACCGAAGCCGACGTCGTCGAGCAGGATGACCAGCACGTTCGGAGCCCCGGCCGGCGGGTGCAGCGGCTCGATCGGCGGGTACGACGTGTCCGGGTCCTTGGCGTCGTACGTCGTCAGGCCGGGGGCGGGACGGTCCGGGATCGGAAGCATCGTGCGCGCGTGGCTGTCCGGGGTCATGGCTTCCTTCCACAGGGCGCGCCCAGTCCGACGCCCTCGGAACCTAGGTCGGTGCGCCGTGGTGCGGCCTCCCCCGGCACGGGTGAGCAGGTGACGCAGCGGGTCGTCGAGGATCGCGACGTGACTGCGATCCACGTGAACGTCGACAACTTCGCCCGGGCCGAGACGCACCGCATGATGGCCGACCTCCAGCGTGACGCGGGCGGCATCAACCGGTTCGCGCACAACCGCGCACCCGCGTCGGTCGACAAGCAGACCGTCATCCGGATGAACCGCGACACGCTCTACAGCTTCGCGGTGGTCGACGTCGCCGCTGGAGCGACGCTCACGGTCCCGGACGCCGGGGCTCGGTACCTGTCGGTGATGGCGGTCAACGAGGACCACCACATCAACCAGGTCCTCCACGACGCCGGCACCTACGAGCTCACGGCCGAGGACCTCGGCAGCGCCCACGTGGTGCTCGCCGCCCGCACGTTGGTCGACCCGCAGGACCCGGACGACCTGGCAGCGGTGGCCTCCCTGCAGGACCAGCTCCTCCTCGACGTCGCAGCCGGCCGGACCTTCGTTCCGCCGGACTACGACACCGCGAGCCTGGACCGCACCCGCCGGGCCCTCCTGGCCCTGGCCGCCGACATGACGAGCTTCGAGTCGAGCTTCGGGAGGCGACCGGACGTCGACCCGGTGCACCACCTGATCGGGTCTGCCGCCGGCTGGGGTGGACTCCCCGACGCGGAGGCCACCTACGTCGGGGTCTCGCCCGGCCTGCCTGTCGACGAGTACGAGCTCACCGTCGGTGCCGACGTGCCGGTCGACGGGTTCTGGTCGATCTCGGTCTACAACGCCGAGGGCTACTTCGAGCCCAACGAGCGCGACGCGTACAGCATCAACAGCATCACCGCCGCTCGCAACGACGACGGCAGCGTCACGGTCCGCTTCGGGGGCGACGGCGACCCCGCACGCAACTCGCTGCCGATCACCGACGGCTGGAACTACCTGGTCCGCCTGTACCGCCCGCGACCGGAGATCCTCACCGGAGCGTGGAGCTTCCCCGCACTCGCCACGTGACGACGAGGTGCCGCGGCACAGCACGGGCCCGATTCACAGCCAGCGGCGCACCCGGCGGGCGTAGGCGTCGTACTCCTCGCCGAAGCGCTCGCGGAGGAACCGCTCCTCCGGGCAGCAGCCCCGTCTCGTGGCGGGCGAAGAGCCACAGCGACCAGCCGTTCCAGACGGCGAAGGCCGCCAGCAGCGCCCAGCCCAGCGGCACCCGCCAGCTGCCGAGCCCGACCGGGTCACCCCACCTCGCCGTGGCGAGGAGCCCGACGAGGAGGGGTACGCCGATCGCGACCGGCGGCCAGAGCCGGAAGGAGACGGTGTCGCCGCTCAGAAGTCGTCGTCCTCCGGCGGCTCCGGCTCGCGGGTGATGTGCATGGCCGCCTCCTCGGCGGAGGCGCCGGCACCGTCGATGCCCACGTCGTGGGCGAGCTCCTGCTTGTCGACGTCCTCCCCCAGCCCGGAGTCGGGCGCGACCAGGCGGCCGGTGCGCTCGTCGGCCTCGTCGAGGCCGAGCTGCTCGTCGAGGGCGTTCTCGTCCTCGCGGTCGTCGTCCCGGTCGTCCTCCGCATAGGGATCGACGTCGGGCTCCTCCTCGGCCAGCCGCTCGTCGAGCGACTCGCCCTGGCGCGTCTCCGCCTCGGTCGGGTAGTCCTCGTAGCCCTTCGGGGGGCGGTCGGGCGGCGAGTAGCCCCGGTCGAGAACGTCTTCCAGGTCGCCGTCGTCCAGCGTGTCACTGGGCTGGAGCTGGTCCTCGTCGTCGATGGACATGTCGAGATACGTCTCGCGGTCCTCACTCATGACTCAAGACCTACCGGAGCCGACCCGCTCGGACAAGGGCCGTTGTCCCTGATCAGCCGAGCTCGCGCTCCAGCGCGTCGGTGAGCAGGGCGACCAGGGCCTCGATCTGGATGTTGGCCGAGGACCCGACCTCCTCGTCCGAGCCGTCGAGCGCGCGGGCGGCGAGGCCGGCCTTGGAGTCGATCAGCTCGGCGATGCGGGTGTCGATGGTCTGCGCGGCGATGATGCGCCACGCGGTCACCGGGTCACTCTGGCCGATGCGGTGCACGCGGTCGATCGCCTGGGTCTGCTCGGCGTCGGTCCACGACAGCTCCGAGAGCACGACGTTGGACGCCACCTGCAGGTTGACGCCGACGCCGGCGGCGGCCAGCGAGCAGACGATGACCTGGACGTCGGGGTCGTTGACGAACGACTCGATCGCGCGCTCGCGGGCGCGCGGGGTCTGGTCGCCGCGGATCGAGGTGTGCTTGAGGCCGCGGCGGGTGAAGGTGTCCTCGGCGATGTCCATGACGTCGACGTGGCGGGCGAAGAAGACCACCTTGCCGACGTTGCGCGCGAGCTGGGCGGCGTAGTCGGCGGAGAGACCGGCCTTGGCCCGGCCGATGCGGCGGAACATGGAGAAGACGTTCTCGCCGCCCGTGCCCTGGTCCATCTCCTCGCGCTCCCACGTCGCGACGCGGCGCACGAGCTCGTGGTCGACGCCGTCGACGACGGAGCCCGTACGACGGGTTTCCAGCGCGGCCTTGTAGCGCTGGACCAGGCGCCGGGCGAGGTCCTCCTCGGCCGCCCGGATCGAGCGGGTGTCCTCGTCGTCGAGCTCGACCGGGATGTCGGCGATGCGGCGGGCCGGGATGTCCTCGGCGACGTCGACCTTGCGACGCCGCACGATGCCCATGTCGATGACCGCCTTGCGCGCCGCGGGGTAGAACGCGTGGTCCGCGGGGGTCAGGTCGGTCTCCTCCAGCGACTCCATCAGCCGCGCGAGCGGCTTGTTGTCGTCGACCCAGCCGAGGAACTGCCAGATCGCGCGGAAGTCCTCGATGTCGTTGATCAGCGGGGTTCCGGTCAGCGCCATCAGCAGCGGGCGGGCGGTCCGGGCGCGGAGCTGCTCGGAGAGCTCGAGCACGTGGCGCGAGCGCTGCGACGTCTTGTTCTTGATGAAGTGGGCCTCGTCGACCACCATGCTGCGGAAGCCGAACGAGCCGAGCCAGCCGGCGTGCCGGTCGAGGATCTCGTAGTTGACGATGATGACGTCGGCGAAGGCGTCGACCTGGCCGCCGTCACCGTGGATCACGGTGGCGCGGCGGCGGGGCGTCCAGCGCTCGGTCTCGCGGGCCCAGTTGGTCTTGACGACGTTGGGGCACACGACGAGCAGCGGGTAGGCGTCGGCGGCCTGCGCGGCGAGCAGCGCCTGTGCGGTCTTGCCGAGGCCGGGCTCGTCGGCCAGGAGGAAGGTGCGGTGCCCCTCGGCCGCGGCGGCGATCATGCGCGCCTGGTGCGGCATCAGCTCGAGCTTGCCGGGGGCGTTGAGCGAGGTGGCCTCCGGCAGGTCCATGCACGAGGAGGAGCCGCCGAGCTCGAAGGAGCGGAACAGGGGGCCGAGCAGCTCCCACGACGACAGCCGTCCGTGGACGCTGCGGCGCTCGCGGCCGATGCCGAAGTCGGGGACGAGGAAGGGGTTGGCCAGCTGGTGCTGGAGGACGGACTGCGGCACGACGCGGCGCTCGCCGAGCCCCGGGCCGGCCTCGTCGTCGGGCTTCGGCTCGTCGGGGGCGACCTCGACGCCCGCCTTGCGCAGCATCTCCAGGCGCAGGTCGCGGGCGGAGTCGGTGACGACGGACTCCTCGGAGAGCAGGCCGAAGAGGGAGGGGTCGCGGGTCGCGGTCTTGGCGAGGATCGTCGCGATGCCGTCGAGGCGCTTGAGCTCGTCGGCCTTCTGGGCGTCGGTCAGCTCGGTCGAGGCGCGGACGTCGGTGCGGTGCTCGCGCACCAGCAGCGCGACCACCTGGAAGCGCACCCGCTGCCCGGGGGCGAGCGGGCCACGCTGGACGGCCGACTCGAGCTCACGCACGGCGCGGGCCAGGACGGGGACGATGCCCTCGTTGTCCTTGTGACGGGCGTGCGCAGGGGTGCGGCGACTGCCGCGTTGACGCTGGCGCTGGGCCAAGGTGGTCCTCCCGGACTGGGGTACGCGTCGTGGAGCAGGCGAGCCCGTGCGGCTCTGCCTGCACGCCACGGCGTGGAGGTGTGGAGCGGGCGCCAGGTGCGCGGTGTCCGGCGGATCGGGGGTGATCACAGCGGCACGGCGTCTGAAACGCTGCGACCACTGTAGCCCCCGCCGGCCCGTTGCCGGTAAATATCCCCGGTCAGCGCGCCGCGCGGTGGTCGACGATCCGCCGCATCTTGCCGACCGAGCGCTCGATCGAGGCCACGTCGACGACGTCGACCCCGACGCTGACTCCGATGGACGCCTTGATCCGCTGCGCCAGCTCGGTCTGCGCGGCGGCTGCCTCCGCGTCGGTCGTGGCGTCGCGTCGCTCGACGCGGACCGTCAGCGTGTCGAGGTTGCCGCTGCGGTCGAGGTGGCACTGGAAGTGCGGGGACAGGGTCGGGATCCCGAGCACGATCTCCTCGATCTGCGTCGGGAAGAGGTTGACCCCGCGCAGGATGATCACGTCGTCGGTGCGACCGGTGATCTTCTCCATCCGGCGCATGCTGCGCGCGGTGCCGGGCAACAGCCGGGTCAGGTCGCGGGTGCGGTAGCGGATCACCGGCATCGCCTGCTTGGTGAGGGTGGTGAAGACCAGCTCGCCCTCCTCGCCGTCGGGCAGCACCTCGCCGGTCACGGGGTCGATGACCTCGGGGTAGAAGTGGTCCTCCCACACGTGCAGGCCGTCCTTGGTCTCGACGCACTCGCTCGCCACGCCGGGGCCGATCACCTCGGACAGGCCGTAGATGTCGACCGCATGCATGTCGGTGCGCTGCTCCATCTCGCGGCGCATGTCGTTGGTCCACGGCTCGGCGCCGAAGATGCCGACCTTGAGCGAGGTCGAGCGCGGGTCGACGCCCTGCGCCTCGAGCTCGTCGAGGATCGAGAGCATGTAGGACGGCGTCACCATGATGATGTCGGGCTCGAAGTCCCGGATCAGCTGCACCTGGCGCTGCGTCATGCCGCCGGAGACCGGCACGACCGTGCACCCGAGCCGCTCGGCCCCCGCGTGCGCGCCCAGCCCGCCGGTGAAGAGCCCGTAGCCGTAGGCGTTGTGCAGCACCATCCCGCGCCGCCCGCCCGCCGCCCGGATCGACCTCGCCACCACGTCGGCCCACATCGCGAGGTCGTCGCGCGTGTAGCCGACGACGGTCGGCTTGCCGGTCGTCCCGCTGGAGGCGTGCAGGCGTACGACGTCCTCGCGCGGGACCGCGAACATGCCGAAGGGGTAGTTGTCGCGCAGCGTGGCCTTGGTGGTGAACGGCAGCCTCGCCAGGTCCTCCAGCGACCGCACGTCGTCGGGTGAGACGCCGGCCTCGTCGAAGGCGCGGCGGTAGTGCGTGACGTGGTCGTAGGCGTGCCGCACCGACCACTGGAGCCGCTCGAGCTGCAGCGCGCGCAGCTCCTCGACCGGGGCGGTCTCGATCGGGTCCAGGTCGCCGGGCTGGGGAGTCAGGTCGATCACGGTGTGGTCCTCCGGTCGCGCGTGGTGGGTCGTGAGAACGTTCATCCATGTCAGAGCCCGTACGACGGGGCCGGCCCGGCCACGACCAGCAGACGGTGCTGCGCGTCGCGATCGAGCTCTTCAACCGGCAAGGCTACGACGCCGCGAGCATGGGCGACCTGGCTCGCGAGCTCGGGCTGACGAAGTCGGCGATCTACCACCACGTGCCGAGCAAGGAGCACCTGCTCGAGCGGGCGCTGGACGAGGCGCTCGACGAGCTGACGACCGCGCTCGACACCGTGCACGCCGACACGTCCCACACGCCCGAGGAGCGGCTGCGCGCCGCCGTGCGCAGCAGCGTCGTCGTGCTGGCGGAGCACCTGCCCGCCGTCACCCTGCTGCTGCGCGTCCGCGGCAACACCCCCGCGGAGCAGAACGCCCTCGCCCGCCGCCGCGACATCGACCACCGGCTCGCCGAGATGGTGCGCGAGGCCGCCGACACCGGCGCCATCCGCGCCGACATCGACCCGCTGCTCGCCAGCCGGCTGCTGTTCGGGATGGTCAACTCGATGACGGAGTGGCTCCGCGACGGCAGCGACGTCGACGCGCTCGCCGACACCATCACCACGCTCGCCTTCGACGGCCTGGTCCGACACCGCGCCTGACGGCCCTGTCGACTCAGGGCTCGAGGCAGGCGGGGGTCGAGTCGCCCGGCCCGTCGGGGTCGAGCGTGCTCCCGGCCGCGTCGCGCAGCACGACGCGGTCGACGGTCGGCAGCTGCTCGAGGGTCGGCAGCACCTCGCCGGCGATGCTCACCGTGGCGCCGCCGCTGCGGCAGCGGCCCGTGAGCCGCAGGTCGGCCGTGCCGCCGGCGACCGTGAGGTCGTCGTACCCGGTGGCGCCGGAGCGCAGCAGCCGCAGGCCGCGCGACCGCTCCCCCGCCAGCGGGCCGGCGAAGAGGCGGTCCATCAGCCCCGTGGCGGGTGCGCCGGGGACCACCGGGCGACGGACGGCGACGAAGAACGGCTCCTGGTCCTCGACGAACCGGTCCCGGTCGAGGAACCACACCTTGCGCTGCACGGTGGCGAACCCGGCGCCCACCTCGACGACCACTCGCGGAGGCGCCGGCAACGTCGTGACGCGGACGGGCGTGCGCCTCGCCAGCCCGAGGCCGTACGTCGTGACCGCCTCGAAGTCGCCCGCCCGGACGGCGGTCATCACGTTGGGCAGGGCGTACGCGACGCGGCGGGGCGCCGCGGTCGGCGAGCCGTCGTCGGTGTGCGCCTGGGCGCGCTCGAAGCGCACCCGGAGCAGCGCCTGGCCGGCGACGCGGACGCGGCGGCCGGAGCCGTCGGCGAACAGCCGGTCGACGTAGTCGACCTCACGCTTCGCGGGCAGGCCGCCCCTGAACTCGAAGACGACCCGGTCGACGCCGTCGCGATGGGCCGCCCGCACGGCGACGAGCACCGGTGTCGTGGGTGCGGACGACGCTCGCTCGGCGCCGGAGGACGCAGGACCCAGCGCCAGGACGAGCGGCACGGCGAGCACGAGTGCCACCAGCGACGACAGCAACCACCGGACCTTCATGACCGACCTCCCGGCACGCACGGACCCGTCCCACGGTAGAGCTGAACGACGAGCGCGGGAAGTGCCCCGCGGCGCGGTCCGGTCAGGTGCGGGGAGCCAACGAGCGGCTGCGGCCGCGGAACTCGGCCACGACCGTGTCCTCGACCCGCACGGTGACGTCGTACAGGCCGCTGCGGCCGCGCAGCGCCACCTCGCGCGCGTGGGCGTCGAGCACCTGGCCCAGGCGGGCGGGCTCGAGGAAGTCGACCTCGAAGCCGGCGGCAACGGTCACGGGTCCGCGGGAGTTGCAGGCCAGCGCGAACGCCGAGTCGGCGAGGCTCGCGATGAGGCCGCCGTGGCACAGGTCGTGGCCGTTGACCATGTCGGCCCGCACGACCATCGACACCCGCGCCTCCCCCGGGCCGAGCTCGACGAGCCGCATCCCGAGCGCGGCGCTGGCGGCATCGGCGGCCCACATCGCGCGGGCCTGCTCCGACGTCGCGTCGGGCGGTGCGGCGTCAGGCATCGAAGTCGACGGTGACGGCGTCGCTGACCGGGAAGGTCTGGCAGGTCAGCACGAACTGCTGCTCGACCTCCTCGGGCTCGAGGGCGTAGTTGCGCACCATCTCGACCTCGCCGTCGACGACCTTCGCCCGGCAGGTGCCGCAGACGCCGCCCTTGCAGGCGAACGGCAGGTCGCTGCGCACGGCCTGGGCCGAGTCGAGCACGGTCGCGTCGCGCGGCATCGACGTGGTCGTCGTACGTCCGTCGAGCACGACCGTCACGTCGCTGGTCACGCCCTCGACCACCCGGTCGGCGTGACGCAGCTCCGGCGGCGGCTCGT
The DNA here is from genome assembly GCF_056401175.1 of Nocardioides sp. P4_G10. Classification (NCBI taxonomy): domain Bacteria; kingdom Bacillati; phylum Actinomycetota; class Actinomycetes; order Propionibacteriales; family Nocardioidaceae; genus Nocardioides; species Nocardioides sp. P4_G10. The sequence continues at coordinate 302,144 of NZ_JBFUJV010000003.1, forward strand.
CGACGTAGAACAGCTCGAAGTGCACCTTCTCCTTCGGCACGCCGAGCTCGGCGAGGACGGTGCGTGCGTCCTCGATGAGGCCGTGCGGCCCGCACAGCCAGACGTGGTCCACAGAGGCGAGGTGCACCTTCAGCGGCAGCAGCCGCCGGAGCCGGTCGGCGTCGAGGCGGCCGGAGAACAGCTCGACGTCGCGGGGCTCGCGGGACAGCACGTGGACGAGGTCGAAGCGCGGCCCGTGGAGGTTCTTCAGGTCGCTGAGCTCCTCGGCGAACATCACCGAGGTCGTCTCGCGGTTGCCGTAGAGCAGCGTGACGGTGCTGGCCGGGTTGGCGAGGACGGAGGCCGCGATCGAGACCATCGGCGTGATGCCGGAGCCGGCGGCGATGCACAGGTGGCGGCCCGGGCTCGCCGGGTCGGCGCGGAAGCTGCCGGTGGGCGGGGCCACCTCGACGGGCTCGCCCGGGCCGACCTCGCGGATGAGCCACGACGAGAACATCCCGCCGGGGATCTCGCGGACACCGATGCGCGGCGCACCGCCGGCGGGCGCGCAGATGGAGTAGGAGCGGCGGTGCTCGACGCCGTCGACGATGCGACGCAGCGTCAGCGACTCCCCCGGCTCGAAGGCGAACAGCTCGCGCAGGTCGTCGGGCACGTCGAAGGTGACGGCGGCGGAGTCGTCGGTCAGGGGCTCGACGTCGCGCACCGTCAGGTGGTGGAAGGTCTGGCTGGGACTGGGCGCCACGGCTCAGATCTCCTTCACGTGGTCAAAGGGCTCGAGGCAGGAGGTGCAGCGGTACTGCGCCTTGCAGGCCGTCGAGCCGAACTCCGAGACCAGCTCGGTTGCGGGCGAGTCGCACTGCGGGCAGCGGACCTGGCGCGCGGTCGGCTGGAGCGTCAACGGGATCGGGCCGGACGTCGAGGGCGCCGGGCCGGGAGGGGAGATGCCGGCTGCCGCGAGCGCGGCGCGACCCTGCGGGGTGATCCAGTCGGTCGTCCAGGCCGGGTCGAGGCTCACGCGCACCTCGACGCGGTCGAAGCCGGCCCCCTGCAGCTCGCGCACCAGGTCGTCGCGCATCGTCGCCATCGCCGGGCAGCCCGAGTAGGTCGGCGTGATGTCGACGACCACGTGGGAGTCGCCGACCACGTCGACGTCGCGAAGCACGCCGAGGTCGACCAGGGTGAGCATGGGCAGCTCGGGGTCGGTGACCCGCTCAGCGACGCGACGAGCGCGCTCCGTCGTACGACTCATCAGCCTCACTCCACTCACCACTGACCCATCGGGTGGGCACGGGCCACGGACTGCATCTCGGCGAGCATCCGCCCGAGCGCCTCGCCGTGCATCCCGTCGCGGCCGGTGCGGCCCAGCACCCCGGCACGTCGGGGCGCCTCGGGGCGGGGCACGCCTGCTGCTCCGAGCACCTGGTCGAGCACGTCCTCGGCGGCCTCGCGGACCGCGGCGGGGTCGACGCCGACGCCGGACCTCGCAGCGGCCGACTCGACCGGGTGGGTGTCGAACAGCTCGGGCCACAGCGGCCAGAGTGCGTCGAGCGCGACCAGCAGCCGGCGGCGGGACTCGTCGGTGCCCTGGGCGAGGGTGACGAACCACCGCGCCGAGTAGTCGCGGTGGTAGGCCAGCTCCTTGACGCCCTTGGTGGCGACCGCAGCCAGCACGTGGTCGCGGCTGGCGCGGAGGCGCTCGAAGGTCGCGAGCCGCCAGACCGAGAACAGCAGCACCCGCACGACCGCGTCGGCGAAGTCGCCGTTGACGAGCTCGGCGAGCCGGACGTTGCGGAACTGGTGGGCCTCACGGAAGTACGCGATCGCGTCCTCCGGCGGCGCCGGGGAGCCCTCGGGCAGCACCGGCACGACCGACTCGTCCGCCTTCGCGGCACGGGCGAGCAGCAGCCGCGCCTGGCCGAGCAGGTCGAGCGCGATGTTGGACAGCGCGATGTCGTCCTCGAGGTCGGGCGCGTTGCTCGTCCACTCCGAGATCCGGTGCGACATCACGAGCGCGTCGTCGCCCAGCATCAGGGCGTACGCCGCCAGGGTCGGCGCGTCGACGCCGTCGGGGGTCGTCGTGTCGACGCCGGCGAGCGGGTCCTCGAAGTCGGTGCCGAAGGCCCAGTGGGCGTCGTTGACGAGCAGGCCGGCGTAGGCGTTGTCGTGCTCGTCCTCTGCTGGTGTCGCGATGTGGGAGTCCATCAGTTCCTCGTGGGGTGATCTACATGTGAGGGACGTTGTCGGGGATGTCGTAGAAGGTCGGGTGGCGGTAGACCTTGTCGCCGCTCGGGGCGAACATCGGGTCCTTCTCGTCCGGGCTCGAGGCGGTGATCGCGTCGGCGCGCACCACCCAGATGCTCACGCCCTCGTTGCGACGGGTGTAGACGTCGCGTGCGTGGAGCAGGGCCATCCGGTCGTCGGCGGCGTGGAGCGACCCGACATGGACGTGGTTGAGCCCGCGCTTGCCACGGACGAAGACCTCGTAGAGCGGCCACTCGGGCTCGGGCGGCGTGACGCCCTCCCCCGTCGGCACGTCCTTCAGGGGTACGGCGCCGTGGCCGCCCTCGGCGCTGAGCTCGCTCATGCCGACACCTGCTTGGCGGCGTAGGCCGTCGCGGCCGCGCGCACCCAGGCGCCGTCCTCGTGGGCGCGGCGGCGGTGGGTCATCCGCTGGGCGTTGCAGGGACCGTTGCCCTTCACGCCCTCCATGAACTCGTCCCAGTCGGGCTGGCCGAAGTCGTGGTGGCCACGCTCCTCGTTCCAGCGCAGCTCCGGGTCGGGGAGGGTGACGCCGAGGGCCTCGGCCTGCGGCACGGACATGTCGACGAACTTCTGCCGCAGCTCGTCGTTGGTGTGGCGCTTGATGCCCCACGCCATCGACTGGGCGGTGTTGGGCGACGCGTCGTCCGGCGGGCCGAACATCATCAGCGCCGGCCACCAGAACCGGTCGACCGACTCCTGCACCATCGCGCGCTGCTCCTCGGTGCCGCGCATCATCGTGGCGAGCAGCTCGTAGCCCTGGCGCTGGTGGAAGGACTCCTCCTTGCAGACGCGGATCATCGCGCGGCCGTAGGGCCCGTAGGAGGTGCGGCACAGCGGCACCTGGTTGCAGATGGCGGCGCCGTCGACGAGCCAGCCGATCGTGCCGACGTCGGCGTAGGACAGCGTCGGGTAGTTGAAGATCGAGGAGTACTTCTGCCTGCCCGCGATCAGCAGCTCGGTGAGCTCGAGGCGGGAGACGCCGAGGGTCTCGGCGGCCGAGTAGAGGTAGAGCCCGTGGCCGGCCTCGTCCTGCACCTTGGCCAGCAGGATGGCCTTGCGCCGCAGGCTCGGCGCGCGGCCGATCCAGTTGCCCTCGGGCTGCATGCCGATGATCTCGCTGTGGGCGTGCTGGGCGATCTGGCGCACGAGGGTCTTGCGATAGCCCTCCGGCATCCAGTCGCGCGGCTCGATCCGCTCGTTGCGCGCGACCGTGGCCTCGAACCCGGCCTCGAGGTCACGCTCGGTGGGCGTCTCGGTGAGTGTCATCCGTCCTCCGGCACAGGGGCGACGTGGGGGCTCCGACCGCATTTACTGACCGATCGGTCTGCTATTAGTGTGTCACCAGTCACTCCGGCGCGCAAACACCGGCTGCTCTGACGAACCGCACCCGATCCGAGGGAGACCCCCGTGACCCGACTGCTCGAGAGCTACGCCGCCGGACGGTGGTACGCCGCCTCCACCGAGGGCCACCCGCTCCTGGACGCGGCCACCGGCGAGGAGGTCGCGCGGATCTCCAGCGCCGGCCTCGACCTCGGCGCGATGGCGCACCACGCGCGCACGGTCGGCGGACCGGCGATCCGCGAGCTGACGTTCCACGAGCGCGCGCTGCTCCTCAAGGAGCTGGCCACGCACCTGACCGGGCTCAAGGACGAGTTCTACGAGCTGTCGCTGGCCACCGGCGCGACCCGACGCGACTCGATGATCGACATCGACGGCGGCTTCGGCACGGTGTTCAGCTATTCCTCCAAGGGCCGCCGCGAGCTGCCCAACGCCCACGTGGCGTGCGACGGCGACCTCGAGCAGCTCGGCCGCACCGGCGTCTTCCTCGGCCAGCACGTCTACACCTCGCGACCCGGCGTCGCCGTGCAGATCAACGCCTTCAACTTCCCCGTCTGGGGCATGCTCGAGAAGCTCGCGCCGGCCTTCATCGCCGGCCTCCCGACGATCGTGAAGCCCGCCAGCCAGACGGCCTACCTCACCGAGCTCGTCGTGCGCCGCATCGTCGAGTCGGGAATCCTGCCGGAGGGCTCGCTCCAGCTGCTCGCCGGATCGGCGGGCGACCTGCTCGACCACCTCGGCGTCCAGGACTCGGTGGCCTTCACCGGCTCCGCGCACACCGCGGGGATCCTGCGCCAGCACCCGTCGGTGCTCCACGGCGGCGTCCAGCTCCAGGTCGAGGCCGACTCGCTCAACTGCTCGGTGCTCGGGCCCGACGTCACGTCGAGCGACCCGGAGTGGGACCTGTTCGTCAAGGGCGTCGTCACCGAGATGACCGCCAAGGCGGGACAGAAGTGCACGGCCATCCGTCGCGTCATCGTGCCGTCGGCGGTGGCCGACGAGATGACCGACGCGATCGGAGCGAAGCTCGCGACGATCACGGTCGGCAACCCAGGCGACGAGTCCGTGCGGATGGGCCCGCTCGCCTCGCTCGGGCAGCGCGAGGAGGTCCGCAAGGCCGTCGAGGCCCTGCGCTCCTCGGCCGAGGTCGTCCTCGGCGACCCGGCCGCGACCACGGGGTTCGCCGGTGACGGCGAGCGCGGCGCGTTCATGTCGCCCGTCCTGCTCAAGGCCCGCGCCGGTGCTGTCGAGCCCCACGACGTGGAGCCCTTCGGACCGGTGTCGACCGTGATGTCGTACGACAGCCTCGACGAGGCGGTCACGCTCGCCGCGCGCGGCAAGGGCTCACTGGTCGGCTCGGTCGTCACCCACGACCCGGACGTCGCCCGCACCCTGGTGCTCGGCCTCGCGCCGTGGCACGGCCGGATCCTCGTGCTCGACCGCGACGACGCCCCCGAGTCGACGGGCCACGGCTCTCCCCTGCCGATGCTGGTCCACGGCGGCCCCGGTCGCGCCGGCGGCGGAGAGGAGCTCGGCGGCGTGCGCGGCGTGCTCCACCACATGCAGCGCTCCGCCATCCAGGCCTCCCCCGACATGCTCACCGCGATCACCGGCCGCTGGACGCGCGGCTCGCACCGCAACGAGACGCCCGAGCACCCCTTCCGCCACTCGCTCGCGACGCTGGAGGTCGGCGACACGATCGCCTCGGAGTCGCGGGTGATCTCGCGAGCGGACATCGACCACTTCTCCGACTTCACCGGCGACACCTTCTATGCCCACACCGACCCCGAGGCGGCCGCACAGAACCCGCTCTTCGGCGGGATCGTCGCCCACGGCTACCTCATCGTGTCGATGGCGGCCGGGCTGTTCGTCGACCCCGCTCCTGGCCCGGTGCTCGCCAACTTCGGCGTCGACCACCTCCGCTTCCTGACCCCGGTCAAGGCCGGTGACTCGATCCGCGTGACGCTGACGGTCAAGCAGATCACCCCGCGCTCCTCGGCCGACTACGGCGAGGTCCGCTGGGACGCGCTGGTGACCAACCAGGACGACGAGCCGGTCGCGACGTACGACGTGCTGACGCTGGTCGCCAAGGAGGCCTGAGCACGCCGTGACCAGAGCCGCCCAGCGCGTCGTCGGGATCGTCGTCCTGCTCGTCCTCGGCATCCTCAGCCTGCCGGCGGCGGCGTCCGTCCTCGACGGCCAGGGCACGGAGAACTGGATCGTCCCCGTGCAGCTCGTGGCAATGGCGGCGATCGGCGCCGCGGTGACGATCGCGCTTCCAGGGCTGGCCCGCGAGGACGCGACCACCGGGCGCCGGGCGATGACCGGTGCGTGGTGGGGGCTGCTGGCCGCGGCCGTGGGGGTGGTCGTCTTCTGGCTGCTGCTCAGCGGCTTCGGTGGTGCGTGAGGGGTCCGGTGCCCTCCCGGTAGGTTGCGGTCATGGCACAGAAGAAGTCCTGGGGCGACATGACGCCCACGCAGAAGAAGATCGTCGCCGTGGCCGGGATCGTCGAGGTCGCCGTCACGGCCTGGTGCGCCAAGGACCTCAAGCAGCGCCCCGCCGAGCTCGTGCGCGGACCCAAGCTGCTGTGGGCGCCGGCGCTGTCGGTGCAGCCGGTCGGCCCGCTCGCCTACCTGCTGGTGGGCCGCAAGCGCTGACGCACCCGTGACCCTCGGCCCCCACCTCCGGGACCTCGTGCCCTGACGTACGCCGGTCGCGCGGGCGCACGCTGGTGTCGAGGAGGCGAGCGACATGAGGCGCACGATCGTCGCGGCCGTGGTCGCGGCCGCTCTGGTGGGCGCAGGGGCGAGCGCCGCGGTCACGGCGCACGACGACGACGGCTGGTCGCACCCGATGATGTCCGACGGCCAGCTCGCCGGACACCTGGGCGGCCAGCGAGGCGGGCCCAGCCACATGACCGGCTTCGCGGCCGGGCACCACGTCGCCGCTGCGAGCGAGCAGGAGTACCTCGCCGAGATGGTGGCCCACCACCACGAGGCGATCGTCGCGGCGCGCGAGCTGCGACGGTCGGACTGCGCAGTCATGCGCCGCTTCGGCGAGAGGATCGTCGCGGCGCAGTCGGTCCAGGTCGCGCAGATGGAGTCCTGGCTGGCGCAGTGGTACCCCGACGACTCGACGGACGTGGACTACGAGCCGATGATGCGCGACCTGACCGGCCTCTCCGGGGATCGCCTCGACCGGACGTTCCTGGAGGACATGGTCGGTCACCACATGGCGGCGGTGATGATGTCGCAGCGCGGGCTGGCGTCGCGGCTGTTCGACCACGACGAGGTCGCCGCCCTGGCCGCGGACATCCGCGACGCCCAGCACGCCGAGATCCTCCGGATGCGCGCCTGGTTGCGCGCCTGGTTCGGCGTCCGCTGGATGCACTGACCGGCACTGGTCTGGATCACGGGGCAGGAGGACCGTCGCCAGCCCTACGCTGATCCATGGACCGACCCCGCCTCAGGTTCTGGCTGACGCTGGGACTCGGTCTGCTGTACGTCGCTGCGGGCATCGCGGAGTCCGTCCGCGCCGTGACGTCCGGTGACGGAGGGCTGTGGTTCTGGTTGGGCTCGCTGGTCGCCGGCGGCGCGCTGGTGCTCTCGGGCATGGCCGTCTCCTCCCGTCACCCCAACGTCGGGCGCACCCTCATCTGCGTGGGCAGCATGATGGGGGTCCTGGCGACGGGGTGGACCCTGGTGGTGCCGCTGATCGCGGTCGCCGTCGTCGTGCTCAACCTCCAGAAGCCGATGTCGGACTGAGCCGGTCAGCCGCTGTAGGGCACCTCGCTGCGCCAGTCGGCGTCGTCGGTCGCGACCGCGTCCCAGATCGCGTCGGCGACCCGGTCGGGGGTGAACGCACCCTCGCGCGCCAGCGCCCCGCGCACGGTGACGGAGACGGCCCGGATCCCCTCGCCGGCCAGCGTCTGGTCGATGCTGTGGACGAGGTTGCGCACGCCCGCCTTCTGCACCCCCAGCGACGCGGCGCGTTCCGACGGCTCGTCGGCCGCCATGCTGCCGGTGACGCTGATCCGCCCGCCGGCGGACATGAAGGGCCGCGCTGCCTGCACGGCGGTCAGCAGGGCGCCCACCCCGAGCGCGACGTCCTCGACCAGCTCGGCGACCGTGAGGGTCAGCGGGTCCTTCTCGCGGTAGGCGCTCGGGTTGAAGTGCAGGACGTCGATGCGCCCGGTGTGCTCACCGAAGCGGCGTACGGCGTCGCGCGCCGCCTGCTCGTCGGTGACGTCGACGCACGCGTGGCCGACGGTCGCACCGCGGGCGCCGAGATCGGTCACCAGCTGGTCGAGCACCTGCTGGTCCTGGCCGAGGAGCCCCACGTCGTAGCCCTCGTCGGCGAAGCGGCGCGCGACCGACCCGCTCACGCCCGGCCCGGCACCCACGACGACAATCACTGGTCTCATGTCGTCGTTTCTACCGGAGCCGGGCGAATGCGGTCAGGTGGAGCGCGGCAGGACGGTCAGCACCCGCTCGGTGTGGGTGCGGAACTCCTGCATGAACTCGGTGAGGACCTGGCGCAGCGACTCGTCGTTGACCGTGCCGTCGTCGGAGATCGTGCCCTCCTCGAGCCGGATGTAGGCCTCCGGCGCGGTCATCTGGCGTGCGTTGCAGAAGCTGAGCACGGCCCGGAGGCTCTGCTGTGCGACCGCGGTGCCGATCGAGCCGATGGACGCGCCGATCACCGCCGCCGGCATGTGGTCGAAGGAGTTCTGGCCCCACGGCCGCGACGCCCAGTCGATCGCGTTCTTCAGGGCACCCGGGATCGAGCGGTTGTACTCCGGCGTCACGAACAGCACCGCCTGCGAGGCGCCGATGGCGTCCTTGAGTGCTCGCGCTTCCGGCGGGTAGTCGGCATCGAAGTCCGGGCTGTAGAGCGGGAGGTCGCCGATCGGGATCTCGGTGAACTCCATGTCGTCGGGGGCCAGCGCGATGAGGGCCTGGCTCAGCCGACGATTGATCGAGGTCGACGAGAGGCTGCCGACGAAGTATCCGACCTGGTAGGTCATCGTGGTCCTCCTCGCGCCTCAGGGCTTGTGGGGGTGCTCGCCGGTGGGGTCGTCCGGGACTGCATTGGGGCCTTGGGCCCCCTCGTCGACCTCGCCGGGATGCGGGTCCGGCTGGCCGGCGACCGAGTCGCCCGAGCTGATCGGCTCGGGGGCGTCCGGCACCATCTCCGAGACCTGCCCGTCCTGCTGGTCCTTGCTCTTCTCGTCCGTGCCGTCCGTGCCGCTCATGAGCAACCTCCTGCGTCGTCGGGGACCTTCCACACAAGCAGTGCACCCCAAGGGCCACCTCACCTCGCCGGGTGGTGGGCGCGCCCATCCGGCTGGCTACGGTCGAGTGATGACGCGCTTCGGATACACCCTGATGACCGAGCAGAGCGGCCCGCGGGAGCTGGTGTCGTACGCCGTCGCCGCCGAGCGGGCCGGCTTCGACTTCGAGGTGATGAGCGACCACTTCTCGCCGTGGCTCACCGAGCAGGGGCACGCGCCGTACGCCTGGACGACGCTGGGTGCCGTGGCGCAGGCGACCGAGCGCGTGGGCCTGATGACCTACGTGACGTGCCCGACGCTGCGCTACCACCCGGCCGTGGTCGCGCAGAAGGCCGCGACGCTGCAGATCCTCGCCGAGGGTCGGTTCACCCTCGGCCTCGGCAGCGGCGAGAACCTCAACGAGCACGTCGTGGGCGAGGGTTGGCCCGCGATCGCCGAGCGGCAGGACATGCTCGCCGAGGCGATCGAGGTCATCCGGGCGCTGCACACCGGTGAGCTCGTCGACCATCGCGGCGACTTCTTCCAGGTCGACTCCGCCCGCATCTGGGACCTGCCCGAGGAGGGCGTCGACATCGGGGTCGCCGTCGGCGGCAAGCGCGCGATCGAGCGGTTCGCCCCACTGGCCGACCACCTCGTGGCCACCGAGCCCGAGGCCGACATCATCGAGACCTGGAACGGCGTCGACGGCGCCCCGCGCATCGGCCGGGACGCGCGCGCAGTCGGCCAGATCCCGATCTGCTGGGACCCCGACGAGGACGTCGCGGTCGCGCGGGCGCACGAGCAGTTCCGCTGGTTCGGTGGCGGCTGGTCGGTCAACGCCGACCTGCCCACCCCCGCCGGCTTCTCCGGCGCGACGACGTACGTCCGGCCCGAGGACGTCGCCGAGTCGATCCCGTGCGGACCCGACCTCGACAAGGTCGTCGAGGCGGTCTCGGCCTACTGGGAGGTCGGGTTCACCGACGTCGCCCTCGTGCAGGTCGGCGACGAGGGCCAGGACCGGTTCATCAGCGAGGCGGCCGGCCCGCTGCTCGAGAAGCTGCGGGCGGCCGCCCCCTGAGTCCTGCCTGGCTCTGCGTCAGCTGATCGCGGTGAACCGGCTCCGGTGATGCGTCGGCGTCTCGATCTCGTCGAGGATCGCCAGCGCGAGGTCGTCGGCCGAGATCGTCGACGCACCATCGGCGTCGCGCAGCAGCACGTCGCCGCCGAGGACGTAGGCACCCTTCGACTCCGTGCCGAGCCACGACCCGAAGTCCGCAGGCGGGCTGACGTAGAACCAGTCGAGCGACTCAGGGCTCTCCTGGCACAACGCGAACGTGTCGAGACCGGTCTGCACCTCGGGCTTCACGTCGTCGGGGACGTGGTCCTTGGTGACGTCCCACAGGCGCGGTCCGCCCTCCTCGGCGAGCAGCGACGACGCGCCGCCGACGTAGCCGAAGCGCGTCGACGTGCCGGCCAGGCGTGCGATGAGCTGCTCGACGACGCCCTCGACCTTGCCGGCCATGTCGCCGCGCGGTGACAGCGCGACGAGGACGACGTCACGGCCGGCGGTGGTGCGCTCGAGGACGTCGGCGTCGAGCACCGAGCCCTCGACGTAGTCGGCGCCGGCGACCGGCGAGGACGGTGCCGTACGGCTCACTGCCGTCACGTCGTGCCCGCGCTTGCGCGCCTCCGCGACGACCGCCGCGCCTACGTATCCGTTGCCGCCGAGGACGGTGATGCGTGCCATGGGCTCAGTTCCTTCGTGTGAGGGGGGTGGGGGGTCAGCGCCAGCCGAGGGCGGGCGCCACGTCGGTGAGCACGGTCTCGAGGATGTGGGCGTTGTAGTCCACGCCGAGCTGGTTGGGCACGGTGAGGAGCAGGGTGTCGGCCGTGGCGACGGCCTCGTCCTCCGCGAGCTCCTTGACCAGCACGTCGGGCTCGGCGGCGTACGTCTTGCCGAAGACCGCGCGCAGGTTGGCCTCGATCTGGCCGAACTGGTCGGAGCTGGTGCCCTCGTGCCCGAAGTACATCCGGTCGAGGTCGGTGGTGATCGGCATGATCGAGCGGCTCACCGACACGCGGGGCTCGGCCTCGTGCCCGGCCTCGCGCCACGCCTCGCGGAAGACCTCGATCTGCTTGCGCTGCTGGACGTGGAACGGCTCGCCCGTCTCGTCGGCCTTGAGCGTCGAGCTCATCAGGTGCATGCCCTTCTCGGCGGCCCAGCGGGCAGTGGCGTCGGAGGCGGCACCCCACCAGATCCGGTCGCGCAGGCCCTCGGAGTGCGGCTCGATGCGCAGCAGGCCCGGCGGGTTGGGGAACATCGGGCGCGGGTTGGGCTGGGCGAACCCCTCCCCCTCCAGCACCTGCAGCAGCACCTCGGTGTGGCGTCGGGCCATGTCGGCCTGGTCCTCACCCTCGGCGGGGGCGTAGCCGAAGTAGCGCCAGCCCTCGATCACCTGCTCCGGTGATCCCCGGCTGATGCCGAGCTGCAGCCGGCCGCCGGCGATGAGGTCGGCCGACCCGGCGTCCTCGGCCATGTAGAGCGGGTTCTCGTAGCGCATGTCGATCACGCCGGTGCCGATCTCGATCCGGCTGGTGCGCGCGCCGACGGCGGCGAGCAGCGGGAACGGCGAGGCGAGCTGCCGGGCGAAGTGGTGCACCCGGAAGTACGCGCCGTCGGCACCGAGCTCCTCGGCGGCGACGGCGAGGTCGATGGACTGCAGGAGCGTGTCGGACGCCGTCCGCACCGCGGACTGCGGCGAGTCGGTCCAGTGGCCGAAGTTCAGGAACCCGATCTTCTTCATGACTGGTTCAACGCTCAACCATCGGCGTTGTTCCCGTAGACGTGGCCGACGCTCGGCGGGCGCCCCGGCGCGGCCAGCGAGAGGACGGCCCGCGCGATCTCGGGCCGCTCCTCGAGGTGGTCCTCGAGGCGTTGCAGCTCCTCGGCGGCCGCGCTCTCCACGTCGTCGCCGACGAGGTCGACCGACCCGACGAGGAAGAGCCGCTCCGGGCCGACGTACTCGAGGTGCAGCGTGTTGACCGTCTGCACCTCGGGCCGCTCGCGCAGCCAGCCGAGCACCGTGTCGTAGATGCGCGGGTCGGCGACCTGGCCGACGAGGAAGGCCATGTTGCGGCGCAGGAGGTAGATCGCCACCCAGCCGAGCAGCAGGCCGACGAGGATCGACCCGATGGCGTCCCAGACCGGCTGGTGGGTGGCCTGGTGCAGGGCGAGGCCGGTGACCGCGATCGCGATGCCGACCAGGGCCGCCGCGTCCTCGAAGTAGACCGCACGCAGCGTGGGGTTGGACGTCTTGTCGAGGAACGTCACTCGGCTCACGTCGGCCTTGCGCGCGCCCCGTCGTACCTCCCGTCGGGCCTGGAAGAACGAGATGCTCTCCAGGACGAAGGCCGCGCCGAGGACGAGGTAGGCCCACAGGTAGTCGGCTTCCGCCTCCTCCGCCGTCAGCGACTGGATGCCGTGCCACACCGACACCGCGGCGCCCACACCGAAGAGACCGAAGGCCGCGATCATGGACCAGACGTACGCCTCCCGGCCGTAGCCCAGCGGGTGTCCGTCGTCGGCCGGCTTCTCGGACCGTCGCTCCGCCACCACGAGGAAGACCTCGTTGCCGGCGTCGGCCCAGGAGTGGGCCGCCTCGGCCACCATCGACGCCGAGCCGGTGGCGACGGCGACGATGCTCTTGAGGATCGCCAGGATCGTGTTGGCGGTCAGCGCGACGATGACAGTGAGCACCCGCCCACCCTGCCCGACCCGGGTGGGCCCAACCAGCCCCGGCCGGGTAGTCCAGTCGCAGACGGCTGTCCGAGCGCGTTACCGACGGCCACCTGCCACTGGACTACCACTTGACGTGACGACTGCCGCGATGTGCAATATATTGCATGCCGGTCCCCGACTCCCCCGCCCCGCTCCGCACGGCGCTGCTGCGCGACTCGGTGCACGACCGGCTGCGCGACGCGATCGTCGACGGCACCCTCGCGCCGGGCGAGGTGGTGCGCGACACCGAGCTCGCCACCTTGCTCGGCGTGAGCCGTACGCCGGTGCGGGAGGCGCTGCTGCGGCTCGGCGAGACCGGGCTCGTGCGGTCGGCGCCCGGCCGCTCGACCGTGGTCGCGGAGATCGACCTGGCCGAGGTGCGCGAGGCCCATGCCGTCGTCGTCGCCATGCACCGCCTCGCGGTCGCGGAGGCGGTCGCGCGGCTCACCGACGACGACGTCGAGCGGATGCGGGCCGCCAACCGCCGCTTCGCCTCCGCGATCGAGGCCCACGACACCGACGCGGCGCTGACCGCCGACGACGACTTCCACCGGGTCGCGGTCGAGGTCTCGGGCAACCGGGCCCTCGCCACCGTCCTCGACCAGCTCGGCCCCGTCGTACGCCGTCTCGAGCGCCGCCGCTTCGCCTCCCACGCCGGGGAGCAGTCGGTGGCGCTGCACGAGCGCCTCGTCGAGGCGTGCGCCGGCCGCGACGCTCAGGCCGCCGCCGACGTCGCCTTCCGCACCTGGCAGAACCTCGCCGACCTCATCCCCGACCCCGACCGACCGGCCCAGACCGACCAGCAGGAGATCTCATGAACCTCGAGCAGTTCGAGCGCCACCCGCTCACCTTCGGCCCCTCGCCCGTCCACCACCTGAAGCGGCTCTCCGACCACCTCGCGGCAAAGGGCGGCGGCGCCCAGGTGTGGGCCAAGCGCGAGGACGTCAACAGCGGTCTCGCCTTCGGTGGCAACAAGGTCCGCAAGCTCGAGTACATCGTCCCCGACGTGCTGGCCAGCGGCGCCGACACCCTCGTCTCCATCGGCGGGTTCCAGTCCAACCACACCCGCCAGGTCGCCGCGGTGGCCGCCCACCTCGGCCTGAAGTGCCGGCTCGTGCAGGAGAAGTGGGTGCCGTGGGACGACCCGACCAACACCCAGGTGGGCAACATCCTGCTCAGCCGGATGATGGGCGCCGACTCCCGCCTCGACCCGCACGGCTTCGACATCGGCATCCGCGACTCGTGGAAGGACGCGATCCGCGAGGTCGAGGAGGCCGGCGGCACGCCGTACGCCATCCCGGCGGGCGCCAGCGAGCACCGGCTCGGCGGCCTCGGCTTCGCCAACTGGGCCTTCGAGGTGGCCGAGCAGGAGAAGGCGCTCGGCATCACCTTCGACACGATCGTGGTCTGCACGGTCACCGGCTCGACCCACGCGGGGATGATCGCCGGCTTCGCGGCGCTCGAGGACCTCACCGGCGTACGCCGCCGCGTGCTCGGCATCGACGCCAGCGCGACGCTCGAGAAGACCCGCGACCAGGTGGCACGCATCGCCCGGCACACCGCGGACCTGATCGTGCTGGGCCGCGACCTGCGCGACGACGAGATCACCGTGCTCGACGGCTGGGCCGGCGAGCTCTACGGCCTGCCGGTCGACTCGACCATGGAGGCGATGGCGCTCGGCGCGCAGCTCGAGGCGATGATCACCGACCCGGTCTACGAGGGGAAGTCGCTCGCCGGCCTCATCGACCTCGTCACCGAGCGCGACATCCCCCGCGACTCGCACGTGCTCTACGCCCACCTCGGCGGGCAGCCGGCGATCAACGCCTACCACTCGCTCTGGCCCGCGCTGGGCTGACGACACCCGGACACGTGCGGCGGACGTGGCACTCTGCGGCCGCTGACCCGCTACCGTCGCCGCGTGCCGGATCCAGACGTCGACATCGCCGCCGCCCTCGCCTGGGCGGGCTCCGCCCTCGGGTCGCCGGTCACGTCGTACGACGCCCTCGACGGCGGCCTGACGTCGACGATGCTCGTCCTCCGGCACGACGGCGGCGCCGAGTCCGTGCTGCGGCTGATGACGGTCGAGCCGTGGCGCACGCACGGCGCCGAGCTGACGACCCGCGAGCGGGAGGCGCAGCTGGCGATGGCGGGGACGCCCGTCCCGGCCCCGACCAGCGTTGCGCTCGACGCCGAGGGGGCGGCCACGGGTGCCGCGGCGCACCTGATGTCCCGGCTCCCCGGTGCACCGCTCGAGGAGGACGAGGCGCTCGGCGAGCACCGGCTGCAGGCGATGGCCGACCTGCTGGTGACGATCCACGCGCAGCGTCCAGCCGAGCCGTTCCGCACCTTCCAGTCCTGGGCGTGGGAGGAGAAGTGGGTGGTGCCGCCGTGGTCCCGCCACCCGGACTCGTGGCGGCGTGCCTTCGAGGTGCTGGGCGGCCCCGCACCGGCGTACGAGCCGACGTTCCTGCACCGCGACTTCGGCCACCGCAACCTGCTGTGGTCGGGCGACGCGGTCACCGGGGTGGTCGACTGGGTGGAGACCTCGACCGGACCGGCGTGGCTCGACGCGGCCCACGCGGCGTCCAACCTCGCGCTGGCACACGGCACCGGCCCGGCGCAGGACTTCCTGCGCCGCTACGCCGCAGCCAGCAGCACCGACGCCGATGCCCACTGGCTCGTCATGGATGCCGTGGGCTACCTGCCGCCGCCCGGGAAGCGGCCGCTGTTCGGCCGCACCGACCAGCTCGGCCGGCTCGACGACTGGCTCGACCTGGTCGTGCGCGAGACGCTCCTCAGCTGAGGGCGAAGTCCACCGCCGCCAGCGCGTGCAGGCGGGTGGTGGCGAAGACGGGCACCTCGACGTCGTCGGGGCCGAGCAGCAGCTCGATCTCGGTGCACCCGAGGACGACCCCCTCGGCGCCGTCGGCGACCAGCCTCTCCACCACGTCGACGTAGGCCGCCCGCGACTCGTCGCGCACGACGCCGCGGACGAGCTCGCCGTAGATCACCTCGTGCACGAGCTCGCGGTCCTCGCCGGGCGGGACGAGCACCTCGACGCCGTGAGTGGCGAGCCGGTCGCGCAGGAAGGCCTGCTCCATGGTGAACCTCGTGCCGAGCAGCGCGACCCGCGAGAGCCCAGCGCCGCGGACGGCCGCAGCTGTCACGTCGGCGATGTGGATCAGCGGCACACCCGTCGCGGCCTCGATCACGTCGGCGACCTTGTGCATCGTGTTGGTGCAGAGCACCACGCACTCCGCGCCGGCCGCCTCGAGCGCAGCGGCCTCGGCGGCGAGCAGCCGGCCGGCGGCCTCCCACTCGCCCGCCGCCTGCATGGCCTCGACCTCGGCGAAGTCGACGGAGGACATCAGCACCCGCGCCGAGTGGTAGCCGCCGAGACGCTCGCGCACCGCCTCGTTGAGGATCTCGTAGTAGAGCGCGGAGCTCTCCCAGCTCATCCCGCCGAGCAGGCCGATCTTGCGCATCGTCGGTGCAGCAGCGTCCATGCCCCCATTCAACCCGCTGGGTCTACCGTGACGGCATGGCCAGCACGCCCCTGGTGAGCTCCGGCGGGTTCGTCGTCCACCCGGCGACGCACGCGCGGTTCGACGACGTGCGCACGATGGTCGGCCCGAAGAACCCGACGTCCAACGTGTGCTGGTGCCTGAGCCACCGCATCCCGGCGAAGGACAACCGCGAGCTGGCCGGGCCAGACCGCGGGGCCCACGTCGAGGCCTTGACGCGCAAGCGCACCAAGCCGGGCGTGCTCGCCTACGACGGCACCGAGGTCGTCGGGTGGGCGGCCGTCGCGCCGCGCGCGGACCTGCCCTTCGCCCGGTCCACGAAGATCCCACACGTCGACGACCAGCCCGCGTGGTCGGTGTGGTGCATCCGGGTCCGCCCCGGGCACCGGGGCCGCGGCATCTCCCACGTGCTCCTCGACGGCGCGGTGGCCTACGCCGCGCAGCGCGGCGCACCGGTCGTCGAGGGCTACCCGGTGCACAACGAGGGCCGGAAGGTCGACCTGACGATGGCCTACGTCGGCACCCGCAAGCTGTTCGAGGACGCCGGCTTCGAGATGGCCGCGACCACCGAGGCCACCTCGGCGGGGTTCCCGCGCGTCGTCATGCGTCGGGAGGTGTGACCGCCGTCGCCGCGACTCGCCCGCCGCTCCCCCGACTCGGTCCGGGAGCGCTTCGCTGATACCGTTTGTGCAGTAACTCAGTGGACTAAAGGAGAGCTGGCGTGGAGACGAACGAGGGTGACTGTCGGGTCGTCGTGGTGGGAGCCGGTGCCGGCGGCACCCTGGTGGCCACCCACCTGGTGACGGCGCTCTCCTCGCGCTTCCGCGTCGAGCTGGTCGACCCGGCGCCGAGCACCGGCCGCGGCCAGGCCTACTCCACGACGGACGAGCGCCACCTCCTCAACGTCCCGGCCTCGGGCATGAGCGCGTTCCCGCGCGACCCCGAGCACTTCCTCCGCTGGCTGCGCAACCACCACGACCCGAAGTTCCAGCCGCATGACTTCGCGCCGCGCGCGGCGTTCGGCCGCTACATCGAGGGCCTGCTGACCACCGCGACCGAGTTCCCCGGCAACGCCCGGCTCGTACGCCGCCACGCGGAGGTGGTCGACGTCAGCCGGGCCGGCGACGGGTTCGTCGTCGAGCTCTCCGACGGCGAGCAGCTCGAGGCGCGGGCGGTCGTGCTGGCCACCAGCAGCCGCCCGGGCACCGGGTGGGCACCGCCCGAGCTCGCGGCCGACGCCCGCCTGGTCGCCGACCCGTGGACGCAGTCGATCCCCGAGGTCGGCGACGTGCTGATGCTGGGCTCGGGCCTGACCATGGTCGACCTCGCGATCAGCGCCGACCGGCCCGACCGCACCATCCACGTGGTCTCGCGCACCGACGCGATGCCGCAGCCCCACGTGCTGCCCACGACTCCGCCGGTGCCACCGCCGCCCGGCATCACCCGGACCCAGGACCTCGACACGCTCCGGTCCACCCTCACCGCACACGTGGAGGAGACCGTCGCGAGCACCGGCGACTGGCGGGCCGCGATCGACGGGCTGCGTCCCGTCACCTCCCAGCTGTGGCGGGGGCTGTCGGAGGCCGACAAGCGACGCTTCATCGCCGAGGACGCCCGCTCGTGGGACGTGCACCGGCACCGGATGGCGCCGGCCACCTCGCGACGCCTCGACGCGGTCGCGGCGGAGGGCAGGCTCGTGCGCCACCGCGGCACCCTCGCCGCCGTGCGCGCCGACCGGTCGGTCCTCCACGTCACCCTCGACGACGGGACGACCCTGCGCGTCGCGGCGGTGGTCAACTGCACCGGTCCGGTCGGCTCCATCGCCGCCGACCCGCTGCTCACCCGCCTGGCCCAGTCGGGCCTGGTCCGACCCGGCCCGGCCGGCCTGGGCATCGACACCGCCGACGACGGTCGCATCCTCGGCACCCTGCCCGACACACTCCCCTTCCTCGCCGTCGGCTCGCTGCGCCGCGGCAACCTGTGGGAGTCGACGGCGATGCCGGAGATCCGCGAGCAGGCCTACGACGTGGCGCGCATCGTGAGCCGGTCGCTGCACGGCGAGGCCCGCCGCCGCCCGGTCGACCCCTACGGCCTCACGCTCTCCACCGGCCAGGACGCCGCCGAGCGCTACAACGCAGCGCTCGGCCGGCTGCTGCGCCTCCAGGACGGCGTCGAGGAGGGTCTCGCCGACGCGGTCGCCGCCGACGAGGGCTTCGTGCAGGCCCACGCCGCCCTCGCGCTGCTCGGGCACGAGTGGGGAGCCAACACCCACTGGCGCGCCTCGCTGCGCGCCGCCCACCGCGCCGCGTCCGACCGCCACCTCGACGACCGCGAGTCCTCCTTCCTCGACGCCGTCACCACCCGGCTGCGCACCGACGAGGCCACGGGCGCCGCGGCCCTGCTCCGGCACGTACGCCTCTTCCCGCGCGACGCCCTCGCCGTCAGCGTCGCGGTGCCGACCGTCGCCTTCGGCGGCCTCACCAGCGGCTCCCAGACCGCCGAGCTCGTCGAGTCGCTGGGCCGCTCCTACGGCGACGACTGGTGGTACGCCGGCCAGCTGGCGTTCGTCCGCCAGGACCAGGAGCGCTGGGCCGAGGCCGAGGACCTCTCCTCCTACGCCCTCTCGGTCGAGCCCGCCTCGGGCCACGCCGTCCACGCGCGGGCCCACGTCTACTACGAGACCGGCGACCACACGACCGGGCTGGCGTGGCTCGACGAGTGGATCCGCTCCCGCGGGCCCGAGGCCAACCACCGCTCCCACTTCTCCTGGCACGCCGCTCTCCACGAGCTGATGCAGGACGACGTCGAGGCCGTACGCCGCCGCTTCGCCCGCGAGCTCGAACCGTCGATCGTCAGCGGCAGCAGGGTCGTGGTCGACAGCGGGTCGCTGCTCTGGCGCGGCCGGGTGACCGGCGCGTGGACGGATGACCTGCCGGTCGCCGAGGTGCGGGCGCAGGCGCCGGCCGAGTGGCTGACCGCACCCCCGACGCCGTTCGCGGCGATGCACAGCGCCGTCCTGCTCGCCGCCGACGGCGACGCCGCCGCGCTGACCGAGCTGACGGCCCACGCAGAGCGGAGCGACGACCGCGTCTTCCGCGACGTCGTGGCCCCCCTGTGCACCGGCCTCGTCCAGGTCGTCGAGGAGCGCTGGAACGCCGCCGCAGCGACGTTGACAGCCGTCGTCGGCACGATGGCGCCCCTGGGCGGGAGCCGGGCGCAGCGCGAGGTCGTCGAGGACACCCTCGTGCACGCCCTGGCGATGGCCGGGCGCACCACCGAGGCCGCCCACCTGCTCGACCAGCGCCTCTCCCGTCGCTCCTCCGCGCTCGACGCACGGCGTCGCGCCGCGGTGTCCACGTCGAGCGAGTCGGTCAACAGCTGATGGCGCTCGACGGGTTCAGCTCGGTCGCGGTGACCACGATGATCACCCTGGCGATCGTCGACCTCCACGTGGAGCTCGTCGCCGGGGCCGCCGCGTGGACCGCCGGCTGGTGGCTGCTGCGCGAGCCGGGCCCGCGATGCGGGGACGCTCCGCGACACCGCTGACGTCGCCGGCATCGCGCTCACGATGCTGCCTCACTCGAGGGGCAGGACCGGGAGCACCATCCGGAAGTGCGCTCCCTCCGAGCCCTCGACGAGGTCGAGCCGCCCGCCGGCACGCTCGGCCGCGGTCCGGGCGATGGACAGGCCCAGGCCGCTGCCGGACACCCCGGCGCTCCGTGACCTGTCTCCTCGGTGGAACCGGTCGAAGATGCGCTCGCGCTCGCCGGCGGGGATGCCGGGGCCGTCGTCGAGCACGTCGAGCACGACCTCGTGCCCGGTGGTCACCACGGCCAGCTCGACGCCGGACGACGCATAGGCGACGGCGTTGTCGATGAGGTTGCGGACCGCGCGCCTGATCTCCGAGGGGTTGGCGCGGATCGGGCCCGCCGAGACGCGCGCGGTGTCGATGCTCACGCGGCTGTGGCCGCGGGCACGCTCCGCCTCCTCGAGCACGAGGCTGTCGAGGTCCACGCTGCTCATGGCCGCAGGTGCGTGCTCGTCGGCCGCCGCGAGGA